>JBFFGH010000007.1:0-38635 GCA_041557575.1 Gaiellaceae bacterium | reverse complement strand
CGTCCACCGCGACCTCCGGGCTTCCGATCATGAAGTCGACGTGGACGCCGCTTCGGTTGATGCGCGCCTTGTCCTCGGCCGACTCGACGGGGTGCTCGTATCCGCTTCCGAGCGCGAGGTGCGACGCCGCGTTCTCGTCGATGAGCGTGTCGTAGAAGACGGTCTCGAGCGGCCCGACGCGACCGTGCCCGTCGACGAGGGCGACCTCGCCGAGCCGCGACGCACCATCGTCTGTCGCCACGACCGAACGCAGCGCTTCGGCGCCCTCGTCGGCGTCGATCCTCACCGCGCGACCGCCGGAGAACTCGACGCGGATGCCCGAGATGATCGATCCCGACAGCTCGAGTGGCATCGTCGCCGTGACGTGGCCGTCGACGCGCTCCGGGTCGGGCGTGATGAAGATCTCCTCGGAGGGGATGTTCGGCGAGTGACGGCGCCCGTCCACGGTCTCGAGGTCCCCGCCGGCCCAGTGCGCCGAGGGAAGGAGGCCGATGGTGAGGTCGGTCCCGGGGCCGTGCAGGCGTATCGCGTCGAAGTGCCGCTCCGTCAGGCGCCCGGCGCTGGCCTTCAGCTCGTCGGAGCGCGTCGCCCAGGCCTTCGTCGGATCGTCGGCGTCGAGGCGGCAGATGTGCGTGATCGCCTCCCAGAGCCGGTCGTAGGCCTCGTCGGGATCGACGTCGGGGTAGACGAGCTCCGCCCAGGGCCGCGTCGGCACCGGGATGAGGCACCAGCTCGTCGTCATCCGGTCGACGACCTCCGATGTCTCCTTCTGACGAGGGAGCAGGTCCTTGCCGGCTCGGGCGGGATCGAGGCCGCTGAGCGCGTGCGGCGCGTGCGGCCCGGAGAGCGACACGCGCGCTGCGTGCTCGTCCGAGAGCCACAGGAGCCTCTGCGCCAGCCAGGGCGGGACGTAGTCGAGCGTCTCGTCGTCGGCGAGCTCGATGCGCTCCCGCTTCAGCCACGTGTCCCAGTAGAGGACGTCCACGTACTTCGCGCCCCGCCGGTATGCGGCGCGCGTGACGGCCCGGGTCATCTCCTCCTTCCCGATGTAGCTCGTCACGCCGACGATCTGGCCCGGTTGCACGTTCGCTCCCCACACGGCGAGCTCCGCCAGCTTCGCAGTCAGCGTCGGGACGTCGGTCACGCGCGCACCCTAACCGCCGGGGTGAGAGGGCGACCGTTCGACCGTCGCCGGGAGGAGAATGAGGCCATGCGGCTAAATGCCTTCCTCGCGCGGGCGGGGGTCGCCTCCCGGCGCCGCGCGGACGAGCTGATACGCGACGGGCGGGTGCGAGTGAACGGTCAACCAGGGGAGCTGAACACGGTGGTCGGAGCGAGGGACGTGGTGGAGGTGGACGGACAGCGCGTGGAGCGCCAACCGCTCGTCTACGTCCTCCTCAACAAGCCCACGGGGGTGGTGACGACCGCGAGCGACCCGCAGGGACGCCCGACGGTGGTCGACCTCGTCGACCACGAGGTTCGCGTCGTCCCCGTCGGGAGGCTCGACGTGGACACGAGCGGCGCGATCCTGCTCACGAACGACGGCCCGCTCGCACACCGGCTGGCGCACCCGCGCTACGGCGTCCCGAAGGCGTACGACGTCGACATCGACGGCTCGCCGTCGCCGGCGGCCATCGACGCGCTCCGGAAGGGCGTCGTGCTCGAGGACGGGAAGACCGCCCCGGCCGAGGTGCGCATCATCCGCCGGGGCTCACGGATCAGCCGTCTGGAGATCACCCTGCACGAGGGCCGGAACCGTCAGATCCGGCGGATGTGCGAGGCGGTCGGGCACCCCGTCCAGAGTCTCCACCGGCGGCGCTACGCAGGGCTCCGACTGGTGGGTCTCGCTCCGGGTGAGTGGCGGGAGCTGACGCCGGACGAGCTCGCGGCGCTTCGACGGCTCGCCGGTCCCGAGCCCGACGACGCGTAGGCCTCAGGAGAGCCGGACGAAGCCCATCCGCTCGTACATCGCCTCGAGCGTGGGCGCGGACGTCTCGCGCGCCTTGTCCGCGCCGAGGGCGAGGAGGCGCTGGAGCTCGGCGGGGTCGGAGCGGAGCTCCCGGTAGCGGGTCTGGATCGGCACGAGGAGCTCGACGAGCGCATCACCGACGGCTTCCTTGAACACGCCGTAGCCTTCGCCGTCGAAGCGGGCCTCGACCTCGGCGATCGTCTCGCCGGTCGCGACGGTCATGAGCTCGACGAGGTTCGAGATCCCGGGCTTCTCGGCGATGTCGTGGTGGATCTCGCGGCCCGAGTCGGCGACGGCGCGCTTGACCTTCCGGCGGATCGTGTCCGGGTCGTCGAGCATCAGCACCTTGCCCTGCTCCGTGCCGAAGGACTTCGACATCTTCTTCGTCGGCTCCTGGAGGTCCATGACGCGGGCGCCGGCCTCGGGGTAGACGCCGTCCGGGATGGTGAACGTCTCCCCGTGGCGGGCGTTGAACCGCTCGGCGATGTCGCGGCAGAGCTCGAGGTGCTGCCGCTGGTCGTCTCCGATCGGGACGATGTCGGTCTGGTAGAGGAGGATGTCGCCCGCCATCAGCACGGGGTAGGTGAAGAGCGCGGACGTGACGAGCGACTGCTGCTCGCCCTTCTCCTTGAACTGGGTCATGCGGCCGAGCTGGCCATACGGCGTCATCGCGCCGAGCAGCCACGCCGCCTCCGCGTGCGCGGTGACGTGGCTCTGGACGAAGACCGTCGACCGCCGGGGGTCGAGCCCGGTCGCGAAGAGCATCGCGGCGATGTCGAGGGTGTTGTCGCGGAGCGCCGCAGGGTCGTAGTCCACGGTGATCGCGTGGAGGTCGACGATGCAGAAGAACGCCTCGCCCTGCTCCTGGGTTCGCGCGTACTGCCTGAAGCCGCCGCTGTAGTTGCCGATGTGGGGATCGCCCGTCGGCTGGATCCCGGAGAAGATGCGCATCGCGAGATTGTCGCTGGACCCGCGGGACGGCGTCGACGACACCGTAAACTCACGTCCGATGGAGATCCACCCCTCGCCCGAGCTCCTTCCGTATCCGCTCGTCGCGCGCGCCCTGACGCCGGACTCGACGGTCATCGAGGTCCGTGGGCGCCGACTCGGCGACGGATTCTTCGGCCTCATCGCCGGGCCGTGCACGGTGGAGACCCGGGAGCAGACGCTCGAGACGGCTCGCGCGGTCGCCGCGGCGGGCGCGACGATGCTGCGCGGCGGCGCGTTCAAGCCCCGCACGTCGCCGTACGCGTTCCAGGGGCTCGGTCACAAGGGGCTCGAGATCCTCGCCGAGGCCCGTGAGGAGACCGGGCTCCCGATCGTCACGGAGCTCCTCGACCCGCGGCACGTCGAGGACGTCGCGGCGGTCGCGGACGTCATCCAGATCGGCGCTCGCAACATGCACAACTTCAACCTGCTCGCCGAGGTCGGCCGCGTGCCGCTGCCCGTCCTGCTCAAGCGCGCGCCCTCGGCGACGGTCGAGGAGCTCCTCATGGCCGCCGAGTACGTTGCGAAGGAGGGGAACGAGAACGTCATCCTCTGCGAGCGCGGGATCAAGACCTTCGAGCGCTCGACCCGGTACACCCTGGACATCTCGGCCGTGCCCGTCCTCAAGCGCGAGACGCATCTCCCGGTCATCGTCGACCCGTCGCATGCGTCCGGTCGCAGCGACCTCGTTCTGCCGCTGGCGCGCGCCGCAGTCGCCGCCGGCGCCGACGGCGTGATGATCGAAGCCCACCCGCAGCCCGAGGACGCGCTCTGCGACGGGCCGCAGCAGATCCGCGCGGGCGAGTTCGCCCGCTTCGCCGACGAGATCCGCACGGTCGTCGCGCTCATGGGCAAGAGCGTCGGCTGAGCCCGGCCACCGCCTCCATGCGCATCGAGCCCGTGCCCGCGTTCGAGGGGCATGTCGCCGTGCCGGGGGACAAGTCGATCTCGCACCGCGCCGTCCTGCTCGCCGCGCTCTGTGAGGGCGAGACGAGAGTCGCCGGCTTCGGGCGGTCGGCCGACACGGACGCGACGGTCGCAGCCGTCCGCCTCTTGGGAACCGACGTCGAGGAGCTCGACGCGGAGACGCTCGCGGTTCGCGGGCGTGGGCTCCACGGCCTCGCGGCGCCGGCGGAGCCGCTCGACTGCGGGAACGCGGGCACGCTCATGCGGCTGCTCGCCGGGGTTCTCGCCGGCCAGCAGGGGCGCTTCGAGCTCATCGGCGACGAGTCGCTGTCCCGCCGTCCGATGGAGCGGGTCGCCGAGCCCCTCCGCCAGATGGGCGCTCACGTGGAGACGACGGAGGGCCACGCGCCCCTCGTGATCGAAGGAGCTCCGCTCCGGTCGATCGACTACTCCCTCCGCATCCCGTCCGCGCAGGTGAAGTCGGCGATCCTGCTCGCCGGGCTGCTCGCAGCGGGCCAGACCACGGTCGTCGAGCCCACGCCCACGCGCGACCACACGGAGCGCCTCCTGGAGCGCGCCGGAGCCCGGGTGACCCGCCGGCCGGGAAGCGTCACCGTGGAGGGCGGGCACACGCTCGAGCTCGGCGACGTCGAGATCCCCGGGGACTTCTCGTCGGCCGCGCCGCTCTTCGTCGCCGCCGCGATCATCCCCGGCTCCGCGGTCACGGTGCACGGGGTCGGGCTGAATCCTCGTCGAACGGGGCTCCTCGACGTGCTCGAGCACATGGGGGCGAGGATCGCCGTCTACAACCGCCGGCAGGTGGGCGGCGAGCCCGCCGGCGACGTCGAGGTGCGCTCGTCCGACCTGGTGGGAGCGACGGTCTCCCCCGAGGAGGTGCCGGGGCTCATGGACGAGCTGCCCCTGCTCGCACTCGCCGCCTGCCACGCTCGCGGGGACACGGTCGTGCGCGGAGCGGGGGAGCTGAGGGTCAAGGAGACCGACCGGATCGAGGGAGTCGTGGAGGAGCTCCGGAGGATCGGCGGCCACGCCAGGGCGACGCGCGACGGGTTTCGGATCAAGGGCGTGCCGGCGAGGCTGCGCGGCGGGATCGTCGACTCCCGCGGCGACCACCGCCTGGCGATGCTGGGCGCCATCGCCGGCCTCTCCTCGCGTGAGGGAGTCGAGCTGCGAGGAGCAGAGGCCGTGGCGACGAGCTTCCCGGGATTCTTCGACCTTCTCGAGCAGGTCGCTCCGGGCTCGCTGCATTACCCTCCTTCGGGATGATCGTCGCCATCGACGGGCCCGCCGGGTCCGGGAAGAGCACCGTCGCGCGCGCCCTCGCGGAGCGGCTCGGCTTCCGCTACCTCGACACGGGAGCGATGTACCGGGCGCTGACCTGGCTCGCGCACCGCGACGGCGTGGAGCTCGAGGACGGGCCGCCGCTCGCGGAGCTCGCTCGCGCGCACCCGGTGTCCTTCGGCCGGCACGGGCTCGTCGAGGTCGACGACGAGGACGTGACGACCGCCATCCGCGAGGCCGACATCGATCGCCTCGTTCCCGTCGTCGCGCGTCATCGGGAGGTTCGAGAGGTGATGCGCGAGCGTCAGCGGGCGCTGGCCGCCCTCGGTGACTCGGTGATCGAGGGCAGGGACATCGGGCGAGTCGTCGTCCCCGACGCCGAGGTGAAGGTCTTTCTCGTCGCCGACGAAGCCGAGCGGGCCCGCCGCCGGCTCTCCGAGCGGGAAGGGATCGCGTCCGAGGCGCTCGCGGAGGATCTCCGCCGCCGTGACGAGCGGGACGCCGAGAACACGCTTCCCGCAGACGACGCGGTCTTCGTGGACACGACCGAGCTCACCGTGGGTCAGGTCGTGGAGCGCATCGTCGAGCTCGTCGAGGCGGCCCGATGAACCGAATCGATGCAGCCTGGGCGGTCGGTCGGCGGACGATCGGCCCGCTCGTGCACTTCTTCGCGCGCCTGCGGGTGTACGGCGCGGAGCGCGTGCCCGGGGACGGAGGGGTCGTCCTGGCCGCCAACCACTTCAGCTGGGTCGATCCTCCCGCGCTCGGCACCGCCTGCCCGAGGAACGTCTTCTTCATGGCGAAGATCGAGGCCCACCGGGTCGCGGGCCTCGGGGAGATCGTGAGGCTGTTCGGCACGTTCCCGGTCCGCCGCGGCGAGTCGGATCGGGACGCCGTGAGGACGATGCGGCAGATCGTCCACGACGGCCACGCGCTCGGGCTCTTCGTGGAGGGCACGCGCCAGCGCTCGGGCGAGCTCGGCAAGGTGCAGCCGGGAGCGGCGATGGTGGCGATCAACGAGGACGTTCCCGTCGTGCCCGTCGCGATCCACGGGAGTCACGAGTGGCGTATCGGCAACTTCCACCCGGTCTCGGTGGCATGGGGCTCGCCGATGACCTTCGAAGGCCTCCCGCGCGGCGGCAAGGGCTACAAGGAGGCCTCTCTCGAGATCGAGCGTGAGCTCGTGAGGCTCCTCGACTGGCTCAGGGGGATCCACGAGCTCGGCCGGCCGGACGCCGCCACTCCTCCGGCATGACCGAGCTCGACGATTTCGAGATCGCGGGCACCGTCGCCATCGTCGGCTTCCCGAACGTCGGGAAGTCGACGCTCGTCAACCGTCTCACCGAGACGCGGACGGCGGTCGTGCACGAGCTTCCCGGGGTTACGCGCGACCGCAAGGAGCTCCTCTGCGACTGGTCGGGAGCCCACTTCCGGCTCATCGACACGGGCGGCGTCGATCGGGCGGACACGGGGCCCTTCGGCCCGCAGATCGCGGCCCAGGCCCGCCAGGCGGTCGAGGAGGCCGACCTGGTGGTCATGGTCGTCGACGCCCAGGTCGGGGTCACGCCCGGAGACGAGGAGCTCGCCGAGATCCTCCGCTCGTCCCGCAGGCCGATCCTCGTCGTCGCGAACAAGCTCGACGACCCCCGGCGCGACCTCGAGGCACTCGAGTTCCACCGGCTCGGCCTCGGCGATCCGATCCCGATCTCCGCGCTGCACGGGCACGGCACGGGAGACCTCCTCGACGAGATCGTCGGGCGGCTCCCCGGTCGCGGCGAGCGCCCGGTGGGCGAGGAGGCCATCAAGGTCGCGATCCTCGGCCGCACGAACGTCGGCAAGTCCTCCCTCCTGAACGCGCTCGTCGGCCGCGAGCGCGTCATCGTCTCCGAGGTGCCGGGGACGACGCGCGACGCGATCGACACCGTGCTCACGCGGGGAGAGACCACGTTCGTGCTCGTCGACACCGCGGGCCTGCGCCGCAAGCGGAAGCAGCGACAGGGGATCGAGTTCTACTCCGAGCTGCGCGCGCTCGAGGCGGCGGAGCGCGCAGACGTGGCACTCGTCCTCGTCGACTCGAGCGAGGGCATCGTCGACCAGGATCTCACGGTCGCGGACGTCGCGCGAAAGGCCCAGTGCTCGACGATCGTCGTCCTCTCGAAGTGGGACGTCACCGAGATCGGGATCGAGGACGTGCGCCTCGAGATCGGACGGCGGCTCCGACAGCGGCCGCCGTTCATAGCCGTCTCGGCCCACACGGGCCGCGGGCTCGAGCGGCTGCTCGACCTGATCGAGGAGCTCTTCTCCCGCTACGCCTCACGGATTCCGACGTCAGACCTCAACCGCGCGCTCGGTGAGCTCCGCGAGGCCCGCCAGCCGCCCGGGCGGAGGGGTCGCAGGCTCAACCTCATGTACGGGACGCAGGTGAGCTCGAGGCCGCCCCGCTTCCGCCTCTTCGTGAACGACCGGCGACTCGTGACCCGCGACTACGGGTACTGGGTGGAGAACGAGCTGCGCCGACGGTTTAGGCTCGAGGGCGTGCCCGTCTCCATCGACTTCGTGACGTCCCAGTGATTCACGGATGCCTCAGCCGAAGGCGGCGACACGCGTGAGGGCCGTCGTCGTGGGAGCCGGGTCGTGGGGCACGACGTTCGCGTGCCTGCTCCGCGACAACGGCCACGAGGTGACGCTTGCGTCCCGCAATCCGGAGCAGGTCGCCGCGATCAACGCGACGGGGCGCAATCCCACGTACGCGCGGCACGCGGACCTCCGTGGCATCGTGGCCGCGGAGATCGGCGATGCGCCCGTCGAGGACGCCGACTTCGTGGTCGTGGCAGTGCCGAGCCGCGTCTTCGGCGAGGTCGTCGCCGCGCTTCCGGGAGAGGCGCCGGTCCTGAGCCTCACGAAGGGGCTCGACCCCGCGACGGGCGCGCGGCTGTCAACGCTCGTCCGGGATCGTCCCGTCGCCGTGCTCTCGGGCCCGAACATCGCGGACGAGATCGCCAGGGGCCTCCCGGCCGCGGCAGTCGTCGCCGGCGAGGACTCCGAGCTCGCGGTCAAGCTCCAGCTCGCGGCCCACTCGACCGTGTTCCGCGTCTACGTGGCCGACGACGTCACCGGCGTCGAGCTCTGCGCCGCCGCGAAGAACGTGATCGCGCTGGCGGCCGGAGCGGCCGACGGCCTCTCGCTCGGCGACAACGGGAAGGCGGCTCTCGTGACGCGAGGGCTCGCCGAGATGAGGAGGCTCGCGGAGGCCTCGGGAGCGCGGCCCGAGACGTTCGACGGCCTCGCGGGCATGGGGGATCTCATCGTCACGTGCTGGTCACCGTCGGGCCGCAACCGGCGCGCGGGCGAGCTGATCGCCCAGGGCGTCGCCCCCGACGAGGCGGTGGCGTCGATCGGGATGGTCGTCGAGGGCCTCACGACCGCGCCCGTCCTCCGCGACCTCTCCCGCAAGCTCGACGTCGAGATGCCCATCACCGAGGGCGTCTGCGCCGTGCTCGAGGGCACGTCGATCGCCGACCTCGTCTCGCAGCTCATGCACCGGGCGCCCACCAGGGAGTAGCCCGCAGGCGACGCAGGTACCCTTCCCCGGCCATGGCAGTGCGCTCGTTCTCGTTCACCTCGGAGTCGGTCACCGAGGGGCACCCCGACAAGATCGCGGACCAGATCTCGGACTCGGTCCTCGACGCCGTCCTCGCCGACGACCCGAACGGCCGGGTCGCGTGCGAGACGCTGATCACGACGGGGCTCGTCGTCGTCGCCGGCGAGATCACGACCGAGACCTACGTGGACATCCGCTCGCTGGTGCGCGACCGGATCGCCGAGATCGGCTACACCCGAGCCAAGTACGGGTTCGACTACGAGACCTGCGGCGTCGTCGTCGCGATCGACGAGCAGTCCGTCGACATCGCGCGCGGCGTGGACGAGTCGTACGAGGCGCAGCACGGCGACATGGACCCGATCGACCTGCTCGGCGCCGGGGACCAGGGGATGATGTTCGGCTACGCGACGCACGAGACGGCCGAGCTCATGCCGATGCCCATCCTGATCGCGCACAAGCTGACGAAGCGGCTCGCCGAGGTGCGGAAGGCGGACGTGCTGCCGTACCTCCGGCCCGACGGGAAGTCCCAGGTGACGGTTCGCTACGAGGTCGACGAGCACGGCATCCAGCGCGCGGTCGAGATCGAGCGCATCCTCATCTCGACGCAGCACCGGGACGGGCTCGACGTCGAGACCCTCATGAAGCCGGACCTGCTCGAGCACGTCGTCGAGCCGATCCTCCACGCGGACTTCCGCGACCTCTTCGACCCCCGACGTCTCGGGGAGAAGGACTTCCTGTACGTGAACCCGACGGGCAAGTTCGTCATCGGGGGGCCGATGGGGGACACCGGGCTCACCGGACGGAAGATCGTCGTGGACACGTACGGCGGGGCGGCGCCGCACGGCGGTGGGGCCTTCTCCGGGAAGGATCCGACGAAGGTCGATCGATCGGCCGCGTACGCCGCTCGCCACATCGCGAAGAACGTCGTCGCAGCGGGCCTCGCCGATCGCTGCCAGATCCAGGTCGCGTACGCGATCGGCGTCGCGCATCCGATGAGCGTGAACATCGACTGCTTCGGAACCGAGGTCGTTCCGCTCGCGACCATCGAGAAGCTCGTCTCGGAGCACTTCGACCTCCGGCCCGGCGCGATCATCCGCGACCTCGACCTGCTCCGCCCGATCTACACGAAGACTGCCGCGTACGGCCACTTCGGCCGTGACGACCGCGACTTCACCTGGGAGCGGACGGACAAGGCGGACACGCTGCGCGCGGCCGCCGGGCTCCTCACGGAGTCGCCCGCCTAGCGACTGCGCGCCGAAGGCCCGCGGTGCGGGCCTTCGGATGGAGGGCAGGCCCGTCAAGGAGGGCGGACGGGCATCCCGATCAGATCACGGGACCCTGAGACGTGCGTGTGAGGAGCCTGAGAGCGGCCTAAGAATGCGACGGGGCCCGTGCAGGGCCCCGTCGCATTCGATCCGTGACCCGCGCTACTTCGTCGGGAACACCTTCTCGGCGAGCTTCGCCGCGTGCTGCTCGAGCTTGGCGAGCAAGGCATCCGCCTTGGCCTGGGTGATCTTCCCGTTGGCGACCGCCTTCTCGAGACGCTGCTTCGCGGGCGCGACCATGGCAGCCTCCAGCGCTTCGACGCTCTTGCCCTGCTTCTGGGCGAGCCCCGCGAGCGAGTTGCCGGCGAGCTGCTCCTTCAGAGCCGCTCGGTCGAGGGCCAGGAAGGCGGCCGCGGCCCGGAGCATCCCCTTGTGCGCGAACTTCGCCTTCAGTGCCTTCTTCCCGTAGCCGAACGTGCAGAACGATGCCTCCGAGACCGCCTGCCTCTTCGTCGCGGCCTGCTCGGCCGTGATCTTCCCGGACTGCTCGGCCGCGTCGATCGCCGCGAGGAGCTTCTGCTTGGCGTTCGACTGCAGCTGCTCGACAGAGACACCCTTCTTCTCGGCGATCTTCGCGAGCCGCGCTTCGCAGCGCTCCTGGCGCTTCCCGTTGCCGCCCTTGCCGTTGCCGGCGAGCGCGGTGCCGCCACCGACGAGCAGCGCCGTCGTCGCGACGAGTGCGCCGATCGAATATCGATTGACCTTCACGTCTCGAGTCACTCCTTTCGCTTCAACACGGTCGCGCCATGCTCGCAGCGGCATGTGATTCGTAACTGAGAGCTTTGTGTGCGGTTCGTAAAGGCGTGCGCTCTAGGCGCCGCGGACGTAGATCCCGAGCGCGGCCCTCTCGCCGATCGAGCGCTTCTGGCCGTTCGCCACGATGTCGAGCTGACCTGACGTGGGACGAGGGTCTCGCACCTCGACCTGCGTGCCGGGCCCGAGGTCTTCCTCGTAGAACCAGTGCAGCAGCTCGCCGTCGTGCTCCGCGAGCCGAACGACCTCGGCCTGCCTGCCGGGCTCGAGCTCGGCGAGCGCGACGAGCTCTGCGTTCTCCGCCTGCTCCACCTCCGGATCCACGGGCCAGCCGTGCGGACAGCGGTCGGGCTCGCCCAGCCGCTCGTTCATGCGCTCGATCATCTCGTCCGTGAACGTGTCGCCGAGCTCGTCCGCCTGGACGTGGGACTCCGCGGCGGTGTACCCCATGAAGTCCGTCAGGAAGCGCTCGACGATGCGGTGCTTGCGCACGACCCGCCTCGCGCGCTCGGCGCCCTCGGGCGTGAGGATCGCCTCCTTCTGCTCGCCGCGCTCCACGAGGCCCTCCGCCTCGAGGCGCTTCAGCATCTCGCCCGCGGAGGCGCGCGAGACGCCCAGCATCTCCGCGACGCGCGACGCGATCGCCGTCGATCCCGTCGACGGTCGATACTCGCCGATGGGGAACGCGAGGAAGTAGATCGTCTCGAGGTACTCGTCGATCGAATGGCCCTGCGTGCGCACGTCGCCTCCAGTGGCGTGTTCGGCGGGCTCTTGACTATAGTGGCGCACGCCCGATGTAAGGTGGGCCTTACAGCAAGAGAGACGGAGAGGAAGAGGAGACAGAAAGACACATGGGTGCCGGCGTCGTCGTGCTGCGAGAGGGATTCGAGGCCTCGCTCGTCGTCGGGATCGTGCTCGCCTTCCTCGACCGGACGGGTCGCCGTGACGGGTTCGCGGCGGTCTGGGCCGGTGTCGCCGCGGCACTGACGCTCAGCCTTGCGGTCGGCGTCGCGCTGTTCGCCGCGGGCAAGGAGCTCGAGGGCCGCTCGGAGGCGATCTTCGAGGGCGTCGTGATGGTGACCGCGGCCGTCCTCCTCACCTGGATGATCTTCTGGATGCGCAATCGAGCGCGGACGCTGCGCTCGGAGATCGAGGGCAAGACCCAGGCCGCCGTGGAGGCAGGCTCCGCGGTCGGCCTCGCGCTCGTCGTCTTCGTCGGCGTGGCGCGTGAGGGCGTCGAGACCGCGCTCTTCCTGTTCAGCTCCGTCGAGGGCTCGGGCACTCTCGTGTCTCTCGTGGGGGCGGCGATCGGCGGCGCTCTCGCCGTCGGCCTCGGCTACGTCTTCTATCGCGGCTCGCACCGGCTGAACCTCCGCCTGTTCTTCTCGATCACGAGCGGGCTCCTGCTCCTGTTCGCGGGGTACCTGCTCGCAGTCGGCCTCCACGAGCTGGCGGAGGCCGGGGTCATCCCCGAGAGCGAGGCGCTTCTGATCACCGCCTTCGCTGCGCTGGCCGTCCCGACGCTCTACTTCTTCTTCCGGAAGCCGAGGGCGGTCGCGGCGAGCTAGGGGCGGGGGCCGGACGGGCGGCTACGCTCGCCGCCGTGCCTCTCGCGGAGATCTACCCACTCGTCACGGCGCGAGCGCTCTCGCGCCCGTTCACCTATCGCGTGGCCCAGGAGGTCGGCCCCGGCGACGTCGTGACGATGCAGCTCGGCCGCAGGCGCGTGCGCGGCGTGGTCACGCGCGTGGGCGTTGCCGCCCCTGCCGGCGTCGAGGTCGTCGACACCGGGCCGGTCGTCGAGCAGGTCCCCCGGGCCCTCGTCGAGCTCGCGCTCTGGCTGGCGGACTACTACGGCTCGACCCCCGCTCGAGCGCTCGCGCTCGTTGCGCCGCACCTGCCGGCTCGCCGGGGCGAGCGGCGGAAACCGGCTCTCGAGGGCGCGCTCGCGGCCGAGCCGGAGCCCGCGGAGCTCACGGTCGCGCAGCGGGAGGCGATCGACCGCGTCGTGAGCGCGCTCGACGGGGGCGGTGGGCACGTCCTGCTCCACGGCCCGACCGGGAGCGGCAAGACCGAGGTCTACCTGCAGGCATGCGCCGCGGCGCTCGAGAGAGGCCGGGGCGCGATCGTCCTCGTCCCGGAGATCGCGCTGACGCCGCAGGCCGTCGGGCGCTTCGGCGCGCGCTTCGGAGGGAGCGTCGCCGTTCTCCACTCCGCGCTGACCGAGGCCGAGCGACGGGACGAGCGGGAGCGCATCGCCTCGGGGGAGGCTCACATCGTCGTCGGCGCGCGGTCGGCCGTCTTCGCACCGGTTCGCGATCTGGGCCTCCTCGTCGTCGACGAGGAGCACGACGGGTCGTTCAAGCAGGAGTCGGACCCGCGGTACGACGCGCGCACGGTTGTGGCCAAGCGCGCCAGACTCGAAGGCGCAGTCGCCGTCTACGGGAGCGCGACGCCGCGCATCGAGAGCTGGGCGCGCCTCGAGCGGCTCGAGCTCCCGGCCCGGATCGGAGCCCCCATGCCGTCGGTGAAGCTCGTCGACCTCCGGCGCGAGGCCGGCTACCCGCTCTCGGCCCCGCTCCTCGCCGAGCTCGCCGGGGTCGAGGAGCGGGGCGGCCGAGCGATCCTGCTCCTCAACCGGCGGGGCATCTCGGGCGCCGTGCACTGCAGGGCGTGCGGGGAGACGCGGCGCTGCCGCAGCTGCGAGATCTCGCTCACGCTGCATGCGGACGACCGCCTCCACTGCCACCACTGCGCGTACTGGGAGCCGATGCCGGAGGCGTGCCCGGCGTGCAGCTCGGTCGACCTGGCCCGCATCGGCGCAGGCACGCAGCGCCTCGAGCAGGAGCTCGAGCGCCGCCTGCCCGGGCTCCAGAGGATGCGGCTCGACGCCGATGCCGCCGCATCCCCCGGAGCGCTTCGCGCGACGCTCGAGCGCTTCGCCGCGACGCCCGGCGGCGTTCTCGTCGGCACGCAGATGGTTGCGAAGGGTCATCACTTCCCGGGCGTCGAGGTCGCCGCCGTCGTGGATGCCGACGCGGGCCTCGCGTTTCCCGACTTCCGGGCCGAGGAGAGGACGTTCCAGCTCGTCACGCAGCTCGCCGGGCGGAGCGGCCGCGACGCTCCCGGGAAGGTCGTCGTCCAGACCTTCCAGCCCGACGCGACCCCGTTCGCGTACGCCGTCCGCCACGACGTCTCGGGCTTCCTCGCTCGCGAGCTCGTCCGGCGGGAGGAGCTCGGGTACCCGCCTTTTTCGAATCTCGTGACACTCGTCGTCTCCGGACCAGACCGCGAGAGCCCCCTCCGTGTGCTCGCCGAGCTCCGCGAGGCGCTCCAGCTGCCCGGCGTACGGCTCCTCGGGCCCGCGCCGCTCCTCCGGCTCCGAGGTCGGTATCGCGCGCAGCTCCTGGCCAAGACGACGAGCCCACGGGCCTTCGCGAGCCGGGCGGCGAGGCTGCTCGCCGCGGCCGCGCCGGCGATGCGCCGTGACGGCCTCACCGCCGTCGTCGACGTCGATCCCCAGACGCTCTAGCGCCCTCGGGAGACCTGTCCGGACGTCCCGAGACGTCCGGACGGGCCAATTGCGAGCCGCGCGCTGCCCGAGTACCACGGTCTCTCCGACATGCGAGGGAAGGAGACAAGGTGAGGAGACTCGGCGCGGGTCTCGCAGTCGTCGTCGCAGCGCTCGTCCTGGCCGGCATGGCGTATGCGGGAGCGACGACGTACTCGGGGCCCAGGGCATGGTCGGCGGGCTCGTCCGCCGGGAGCTCGTACAGCTCGGGCTGGAAGTACAACTACTTCTTCAAGCAGGGCTCGGGCTACGACACGACGGTCACGTTCATCGACAACGTGACGTACTCGTGGCACGCAACGGTCAGGAACACCTCCGCCACGACGTACACGTACTGGTTCGTCTCGAACGTGAAGCGCGGCCATTGCCGTGCGCACACGGGCAGCTTCTGGGGTAGCTGCGCGGTGGTCAACTGAGGGGAGTGGGGCATGACGACACGCACGACACGCACGACACGCACGAGGTGGGCTGTCGCAGCCGCGATCGGCCTGCTCGCAGCCGGAGCACTGGCCGAGGTGGTCATCGCGGACCCCTTCCGCGGGGCCGACCCGCTGTCGTTCGAAGCGGATCTCGGGACAGGTGAGGTCACGAGGGTCGCGGACATCGCCGCCGCGGACGGCCTGCCCGCTCGAGGGGTCTTCGTGCAGATGACGGGAGGCGGGCAGCTCTGCCTGTGGGACGCGCCGTCCGCGTGGTCGCGTCAACGCGGAGGAGGGTGCAACCCCGCCGACGATCCTCTCGGCGGCAGCAGCATCTCCGCGAGCCTGGCCTACGAGGGAGGGCCCGGGGTCGACGGCGTCACGGATGCGCGTCTCGTCGGGCTCGTGGCAGACGATGTCCACGGGGTGGAGATCCTCATGACGGACGACAGCCGGCGTCGCGTTCGCCTGAGCCGGCTCGAGACCGGCTCGCTCCGACTCCGGGCGTTCGGCTACCGCATCCGGGCGTCCGACCTGAAGAGGGGGATCACTCCCGTCGCAGTCCTGGCGCTCGACTCGCGCGGGGTCGAGGTCGCCCGGCAGGCGACCGGGCTCGGCGGTTGAGATCCCTGCCATCGCGCGGCGGGCGGCTAGACTCGCCGCGCGATGGCGAGCCACGACCACGACCACGAGCACGAGCACGAGCACGACCACGAGCACGACGAGGAGGTCGAGCGACAGGCCCGGCGGCTCCTCGCGCTCTCGCGGATCCGACAGTACGGTGACCCCGCGCTCCGCATGAAGGCGCGCGAGGTCGAGACGTTCGACGACGACCTCGCCCGCCTCGCCGAGAGGATGACCGCGCTGATGCACGACGCGAACGGCGTCGGGCTCGCGGCGACGCAGGTGGGCGTCCTCCGGCGCATGTTCGTCTTCGACGACGAGGGAGAGGATCGTGTGCTCGTCAACCCCGTCATCACGGAGTCGTCGAAGGACGTCGAGACCGACGACGAGGGCTGCCTCTCGCTGCGCAACGTGCTCGTGCCCGTGGAGCGGGCGAAGAAGGTCACGATCGAGGGGCTCGACGTCGCCGGCGACCCGGTGACGTACGCCCTCGAGCTGACGACCGCCCGTGTCGTCCAGCACGAGCTCGATCACCTCGACGGCGTGCTCATCATCGACCGCACGGACGACGCCTCGCGCCGCGCGGCGCTCGCCGCGCTCCGGCCGCAGCCCGTCCTCGGCGCGCGTTGACGCACCGCGTCGCGGTCGCAGCCACCGCGCCCTTCGGCGCGGACGTCCTCGAGCGCGTCGCGGCCGCCCACGACGTCTCCTGCCTCCTGACACGCCCGGACGCGCCTTCGGGGCGGGGCCGAAAGCTCGCAGCTCCACCGGCGAAGGCCGTGGCCGAGAGGCTCGGGATCCCCGTCCTCCAGCCGGAGCGGCTCTCGACGGGCCTCGACCTCGGTGCCTCGACCGTCGTGGCCGTGGCGTACGGGCTGATCGTCCCCGACGACGTGCTCGACGAGCGCCTCTGGCTCAACGTCCACCCGTCGCTGCTTCCGCGCTGGCGCGGGGCGGCTCCGGTCGAGCGCGCGCTCATGGCCGGAGATGCGGAGACGGGCGTGACGATCATCCGTCTCGTGCGGGAGCTCGACGCAGGGCCGATCGCGGCGCAGCGCGCGTTCCCCGTCGAGGCGGCCGACGACGCCGGAGCCGTGTACGCGAAGGCTGCGGAGCTTGCGGCGAAGCTCCTCGACGCCGTGCTCGACGCTCCGGCGTTCGCGGAGCAGCCATCCGAGGGCGCCACGTACGCCGAGAAGATCACGGGCGAGGATCGGCGGCTCGATCCCCGACGGCCGGCTGCCGATCTCGTGAACGTCGTTCGTGCGCTCTCCCCGCACATCGGCGCGCGCATGGAGCTGCACGGGCGCGGCGTCACCGTGTGGCGCGCACGCGTCGGGGAGGACGGGTCGTTCGAGCCTCTCGAGGTGCAGCCCGACGGCGGTCGCAGGATGGCGTACGAGGCATGGCTCCGCGGGCTGCGACCGTAGGGCCCGCGCGCACCGCGGCGTTCCGCGTTCTGCTCCGCGTGTTCGAGGAGGGCGCATATGCGGATCTCGCCCTCCGCGGCGTCGCGTCGGGGCTGGACGAGCGCGACCGGGCGCTCGCGCAGAGGCTCGCCTTCGGAACCGTTCAGCGCGTCCGCACCCTCGACCACGCGATCGAGGCCCTCGGGCGCCGGAAGGTCGCGCGGCTCGACCCGCCGGTCCGGGCGGCGCTGCGCCTGGGTGCGTACCAGCTCGGGTTCGTCGACGGCGTCCCGCGCTACGCGGCGGTCAACGAGTCCGTCGAGCTCGTGCGCCGGCATGGCCTCGAGCGGGCGGTCCCGTTCACGAACGCCGTCCTCAGGCGTGTGGCGGACGGCATCGACGACCTCCTCGGCGGGCTCCCGGAGGAGACGCCCTCGGAGGCCGCGCTCAAGCACTCGTACCCGGACTGGGTGGCGGAGACGTGGTGGCGGGACTTCGGCTCGACCGAGGCGATCGCGCTCATGCGGGCGCTGAACGAGCCGGGCGAGACCGTCGTCAGGCTCGTCCGGGGCGAGATCGACGGGCGACCCGATCCCGAGGTCCCGGGCGCCTGGCACGTCGACCGCATCGACGAGGCCGCTCTCGCCGAAGGGCGCATCTGGCCGCAGAGCGCCGCCTCGCAGCTCGTCGCGCTCGCTCTCGGGTCGGTCGAGGGGGAGCGAGCCCTCGACCTCTGCGCCGCACCCGGCGGGAAGGCGACGATGCTCGCGGGCGACGTGACCGCGGTCGAGCTGAACGAAGCTCGTGCCCGCAAGCTCGAGGCGACCGCGAAGCGGCTGGCCGCCGCGAACGTGAGGATCGTCGTCGCCGACGGGCGACACTTGCCGCCCGAGCTCGCGGGGTTCGATCGCGCCCTCGTGGACGCTCCCTGCTCGGGCCTCGGTGTCCTCAACCGGCGCCCGGACCTCCGCTGGCGCGCTGCGCCCCTGCCCGAGCTCCAGCTCGAACTGCTCCGCGCCGCCGCAGAGCGCGTTCGGCCCGGAGGGACGATCGTCTACTCGGTCTGCACGCTCAACGCGGACGAGGGTGAGGCGGTCGTCGACGCGTCGGGCCTCGAGGTCGACGACGCCCTCGGGAGCGAGTGGCCGAGCTTCCGGCACCGCTCCAGGCCCGAGTTCCTGCAGACGCTTCCGCACGTGCACGGCACGGCGGGGTTCTTCGTCGCCAGGCTGCGGGTCTGATCTCTGGGGCGCGAGGCGGCGATCGCGCGCGCCGCGTCGACCAGTTCCCGCGACGAGCCGTCGCCGCGGCCTAGGATCACGGAGATGGACGAGGGCTTCCTGAAGCGCGCGATCGACATCGCCGAGCACGGCCGGGGGACGACGCACCCGAACCCGATCGTCGGAGCGGTGATCGTCCACGACGGTGAGGTCGTCGGCGAGGGCTGGCACGAGCGGAAGGGCGGCCCGCACGCCGAGGTCGTTGCGCTCGAGTCGGCGGGCGAGCGGGCTCGCGGCGCGACGGCGTACGTGACGCTCGAGCCGTGCGCCCACCACGGGGCGACCCCTCCGTGCGCCGATGCGCTCGTTGCCGCCGGGATCGCGCGCGTGGTCGCCGGTCAGCGCGACCCTCATCCGGAGCACGGCAGAGGTCTCGACCGACTCCGCGAGGCGGGAGTCGACGTGGAGGTGGCCTCGGGCGACCTGGGCTTTCGCAGCCGTCAACAGATCGAGGAGTGGCGGACGTACGTCACGCTCGGCAGGCCGTTCGTGACCTACAAGGTCGCCGTCACCCTGGACGGGCGCGTGACCGTCCCGGGATCTCGCTGGGTGACCGGCGAGGAGTCCCGCCGCCTCGTCCACGTGCTGCGGGCCCAGTCGGACGCGGTCGGAGTGGGCATGGGCACCGTCCGCTGGGAGCAGCCGCGGCTCGACGCGCGCGACGTCCCCGTCGTGCGCCAGCCCCGGCGGCTCGCCTTCGGCCGGGGCCCTCTGCCCGACGGCTCGGAGCTCGAGCTGCGGCAGGGCCCGCTCCGTGAGGAGCTCGAGGCGCTCGCGGCAGAGGGCGTGCAGTCGCTCCTGCTCGAGGGGGGCCCGACGCTCGCGGCGGCGTTCCTCGACGAAGGCCTCGTCGACAAGCTCCTCGTCTTCGTCGCGCCCACGCTGTCCGGAGACGGCCCGGGGATGCTCGCCGGCCTGCCCCGTCCGGTCGCGCTCTCGAGGCTCGAGGCACGCGAGATCGGCGACGACGTCCTCCTTCAGGCATACGTCAACGAGCCCTGAGCAGTACGGTTCGAGCGTGTTCACAGGGATCGTGCGAGAGCTGGGCGCGGTCGTCTCCGCGGAGGACGTCGCCGACGGTCGCACGCTCGTCGTTCGCGCACCCGTGACGTCATCGCTGACGGGCACCGGCGACTCCGTCTCGGTCAACGGGTGCTGCCTGACGGCCTCCGAGTCCAACGGATCCCTGCTGACGTTCCATGCGGTGCCGGAGACGCTCTCGCGCACGACGCTCGGCGCGATGCGCGTCGACGATCTCGTGAACGTCGAGCCCGCCTTGCGAGCAGGCGACCCCCTCGGGGGCCACTACGTCCAGGGCCACGTCGACGCAGTCGGTCGCGTGCAGTCGGTCGAGGCCGAGGGTGAAGGGCTCCGGGTGTTCGTCGAGGCGCCTGCCGACGTCCTTCGCTACTGCGTCGAGAAAGGCTCCGTCACCGTCGACGGCGTCTCTCTCACGGTCGCCGAGGTCGCTGCCGACGCCTTCGCCGTCGCGATCGTCCCGCACACGATCGAGGCGACGACGCTGTCGGCGCTCCGGCCAGGGCAGCGCGTGAACCTCGAGGCCGACGTCATCGCCAAGTACGTCGAGCGGCTGCTCCCGGAGGGTCGAGCCGAGGGGCTCTGACCCGAGCGGGCTACGATCCGCGGGTGAGCATGGAGGTGAAGGCACCCGACACCGCGTCGCCCTTCGCGACGATCGAGGAGGCGATCGAGGACATCCGCTCCGGCCGGTTCGTGGTCGTGGTCGACGACGCGGATCGCGAGAACGAGGGCGACCTCACGATCGCCGCGCAGTTCGTGACCCCCGACGCGATCAACTTCATGGCGACCCACGGACGGGGGCTCATCTGCCTCTGCCTCACCGCCGAGCGCTGCGACGAGCTGGAGCTGCGCCCGATGACGGATCACAACGAGACGCCGCTCGGGACGGCGTTCACCGTCTCGATCGAGGCCCGCGAGGGTGTCTCCACGGGAATCTCCGCGCACGACAGGGCGCGCACCGTGCAGGTTGCGATCGATCCGCAGTCGGTGGCGCACGACCTCGTGCAGCCCGGTCACGTGTTCCCGCTCCGAGCCCGCCCCGGGGGCGTGCTCCAGCGGGCGGGCCAGACCGAGGCGGCCGTCGATCTCGCGCGTCTCGCCGGGCTCAACCCCGCCGGGGTCGTCTGCGAGATCATGAACGCGGACGGGACGATGGCGCGCGTTCTCGACCTCGTCCCCTTCTGCGAGCGGCACGGGCTGCGCATGGTCACGGTCGCCGACCTGATCGAGTACCGCCGCCGGCGGGAGAAGCTCGTCGAGCGCGCCGTCTCCGTCCGTCTCCCGACCGAGTTCGGTGAGTTCCAGGCCGTCGCGTACCGCGAGCTCCTCACCGACAAGCAGCACGTGGCCCTCGTCAAGGGAGATGTCTCGGGCGTCAAGAACGTCCTCGTCCGCGTGCACTCCGAGTGCCTGACGGGAGACGTGTTCCACTCCCTGCGCTGCGACTGCGGAGAGCAGCTCGATCACGCGCTCGCCCGCATCGAGTCCGAGGGTCGAGGCGTCCTCCTGTACATGAGCCAGGAAGGGCGCGGGATCGGCCTGCTGAACAAGCTCCGGGCGTACGAGCTGCAGGAGAACGGGCTCGACACCGTGGAGGCGAACCTCGAGCTCGGCTTCCCACCCGACGCCCGGGAGTGGGGGATCGGAAACCAGATCCTCGCGGATCTGGGCCTCACGACGATCCGGATCCTCACGAACAACCCCAGGAAGCTCACCGGCCTCGACGGCTACGGTCTCAAGGTCGTGGAGCAGGTGCCCATCGAGGTCGAGCCGAAGCCGGAGAACGCCGGCTACCTCGCCGCGAAGCGCGACAAGCTGGGCCATACGATCACGAGACTTCATCATCAGGGAACGCGGCTCGAGCCCGAGCCGTCAGAGGAGACGCCATGAGCAATCGAGACATCGACTCGTCCAGCGAGAACGTCTTCTCGGACTGGGCCCGCGACGCCGAGGAGCCGAGGGAGCCCGCGGAGGCGGTCGCGGAGGAGGCCCTCGCGGAAGAGGAGAGCGACGCGCCCGCGTGGGGCACGACCGCCGACGCTCCGCGCGACGCGGAGGAGGTCGAGGAGGTCGAGGTCGAGATGCTCTCGGAGCCCGAAGAGGCGGTCGACACGGCGGAAGCGGAGCTCGGCGAAGAGCCCGGAGCCCCCGACGAGTCGTTCGAGGCCGGGGAAGAGGACGAGGGGGCGCCCTTCCCGGTCGAGCTCTCCACGGAGCATGCGGCGGGCGACCTGCACATCCCGGACGGCTTCGCAGTGCTCGAGGGGGTCCCGGAAGGCGGCCGGAGAGCAGTGGGGGTCGTCGTCTCCCGCTTCAACGGAAGCGTGACGACTCGACTCCTCGACCGCGCTCTCGAGGAGCTCGCGGCCGCGGGGGTCCGCCAGGAGTCCATCACCGTGATGGTCGTCCCCGGCGCCTTCGAGCTGCCGATCGCGGCGACCGCCCTGGCGAAGACGCGCCGGTTCGCGTGCATCGTGGCGCTCGGCTGCATCATCCGCGGCGACACGCCGCACTTCGACTACGTCGCGAGCGAGGCGGCGAGCGGGCTCCAGCTCGCGGCTCTCGAGACGGGCGTGCCGGTCACGTTCGGCGTCCTCACGCTCGACCGCGTCGAGCAGGCCGAGCCGAGGGTCGAGAAGGGCGCGGAGGCCGTGCGCAGCGCCCTCGAGATGGCCGACCTCTTCGCCCATCTGCGGGCAGCGGCCTCTCGCTGACGCCCGAGCGCAGGGCTCGTCGCCGGCGTGCCGGCTTCCGCCGCGCCGGTCGCGGCGCCTAGAGAGCCTTCTGGACCTTGCCGGCCTTGAGGCAGCGCGTGCAGACGTAGGCGCGCTTCGCATGGCCGTCGAGCAGCACGCGGACACGCTGCAGGTTGGGGTTGAAGCGGCGCTTCGTGGCGACCATCGAGTGGCTTCGGCTGTTCCCGAAGCCGGGCTTCTTCCCGCAGATTGCGCAGACCTTCGACATGCGGCCGCGCAGTGTACCGCAACCGCTCCCGAGCTCGGCCGGCCCGCGAGCGGGGAAGCGGAGTGCCGGGTGCGGTTATAAGCTCGCAGCATGGAGCGGGAGCAGTTCGTCGTCGCGACGGGCGAGCACGGGTCGATCGCAGTCACCCGCGATGCGATCGTCGAGATCGTCGGGCACGCCGTCGCCGAGAGCTACGGGGTCGTCGCGTTCGCCGGTGAGCGGCGCCTGTCCCGGTTGTTTCCGCGGGGCCTGGTCAAGGGGATCGACGTCGAGCTCACGGACGACGGGCTCGCAGTCGAGATACGCGTCGTGGTCGAGCACGGCCTGAAGCTGGGCGAGGTCGCGGACGCGGTTCGAGAGAGGGTGCTCTACGAGCTCGAGCGCATGGTGGGCCTGTCCGTGGCGTCCCTCGAAGTCCACATCGAGAAGGTGCGCTGATGCAGCTCGAGGTCGTCAGGCACCTCGCACGCTGCGCGCTGCAGAACCTCGAGGCGCACCGGCAGCGGGTCGACGACCTCAACGTCTACCCGGTGCCGGACGGCGACACGGGAACCAACCTCGTCCTCACGCTCCGCTCGATCGTCGAGGCGCTCGACGCCTCGACCGCGGTGCGAAGCGAGGAGGTGGCCCGAGACGTGACGAGGGCCGCGCTGATGGGCGCTCGCGGCAACTCCGGCGTCATCTTCTCCCAGATCGTTCGCGGCTTCGTGGACGTCCTCGGGCGCTCCGAGCAGATCACGTCGCCGCTCCTCAAGCGTGCGTTCCGGGGGGCGAGCGATGCCGCCTACCGGGCGGTGAAGCGGCCCGTCGAGGGAACGATGCTCACCGTCGTCAGGGAGATGGCGGAGGAGGCCGAGCGCAAGGAGAACCGCAAGCTCGGGGCTGCCGAGCTCCTCACCGTCGTGCTCGCGCGATCCGAGGACGCTCTCGCGCGAACGCCCGAGATGCTGGATGTCCTGAAGAAAGCAGGCGTCGTCGACGCAGGAGGCGCGGGTCTCGTCGAGATCGCGCGCGGCCTCACCTACGGCGCGACCGGGCAGCTCATCCCCGAGGCGCCGATCGAGACGGAGTCGCTCGCGCTCGAGGCGATTCACCAGGAGACCTCCCGCTACCGCTACTGCACGGTCTTTCTCGTCGAGGGCGAGGGCCTCGACCAGCCCTGGCTCGAGGGCGAGCTCGAGCGGATCGGCGACTCGCTGCTCGTCGTGGGGGATCAATCGGCGCTCAAGGTGCACGTCCACACCGACGAGCCGGGGGTTGCGCTGTCGTTCGGGACGAAGCTGGGCATCGTCGAGGGTGTCGAGATCGCGAACATGCACCACCAGGCGGCTCAGCGCGAGGAGCGGCTGCTCGAGGGGGCCGCGGCGATTGACCTCTCGGCTCTGGAGGCAGGGGTCGTCGCGGTCTGCCCGGGGCGCGGCAACCGCCGGCTCTTCGAGAGCCTCGGCGCAGTGCGCGTCATCGAGGGCGGCCAGACGATGAACCCCGCCGCGGTGGACATCCTGGAGGCGATCGAGGCGACTCCCACCGACGACGTCATCGTCCTTCCCAACAACTCGAACGTCGTCCTCACCGCGGAGCAGGCAGCTGCGCTGACCACGAAGACCGTGCACCTCGTCCCCTCGAAGTCCGTTCAGGCCGGCCTCGCGGCCATGATGCGCTACATCCCGACGAACACCACGAAGGAGAACGTCGAGACGATGCTCGAGGCGCTCGGCGCGGTCTCGACGGGAGAGGTGACCGTCGCGTCGCGGGACGCCGAGCTCGACGGCATCGAGATACGTGAGGGTGAGTACCTCGGCCTCGTCGACGACGTCGCAGTCTCGTGCGACCCGAACCTGGAGACGGTGGTGCGCGCGGTCGTCGAGCGGGTGCTCCAGGGCGACCGGGAGCTCCTCTCCATTCTCACCGGCGAGAACGCCCCGCCCCTCGAAGGCCTCGTCGAGGCGCTCGAGCGCGATCACCCCGACCTCTTCGTCGACGTCCACGACGGCGGCCAGCCCCACTACCCGTTCCTCGTCGTCGCGGAGTGATCGAGCCCGAATCGCCGATCCGGGCACTCCTCGTCGAGGACAACGACGTCTACCGGGAGTCACTCGTCTTCCTGCTCGGCAGGTACGACGACATCGAGGTGGTGGGCGCGGTCCCCGACGGCGCGGCGGCGGTCCGGGCCTGGCGCGAGCTCGCACCCGACGTCGCGGTGCTCGACTTCCGCCTCCCCGATGTCGACGGATCACAGCTCTCTGCCGAGCTTCGCGCCCTGTCGCCCGGCGCCGCCGTGGTCTTCCTGAGCGCCTCGGCGGGCGAGGAGGAGTACGATGGCTCTTCGGGCGCAGGTGCTGCGCTCGTGCGCAAGGACGCGGGAGTCGATGCGCTCGTCGGTGCCATGCGCGCCGCAGCGGGGAGGTGACGTGATGGAGCTGACCACCGAGAACACCGCCGTCGTCCTCGACTCGGTCTCCGACTACCCCGAGGCGCCCTCCCGGTTCCCGAACATGCGCTTCGTCCCCCTGTACGTGCGCTTCGGCGACGACACGTACCGCGACTACGTGGATCTCGGGCCGGCGGAGTTCTACGAGAAGCTCCGTGACTCGCCCGTCACTCCGACCACCTCGCAACCGACCCCGCAGGACTTCGTCGCGGCGTACGAGGAGCTGGCGGGGTACGAGCGGATCTACTCCCTGCATCCCTCCTCGAAGGTCTCCGGGACGTTCCAGAGCGCGGAGCTCGCTGCGCAGCAGATCGGCGGCGACCGCATCCGGACGGTCGACACCCTGACCGCCTCGCTCGCCATCGCGATGCTCGCTCATGCGATCCAGCGGCGGCTCGCGAAGGGCACGACCGACGAGGAGATCGAGGCGCTCGTGGAGCGCTTCCGGCAGGAGTGCCACGTCATCTTCACCGTCGAGACGCTCGAGTACCTCCAGCGCGGCGGGCGGATCGGGAAGGCGGCGGCGATTGCCGGCTCGCTCCTCAACGTGCGCCCGATCCTCTCCGTCGACGACGGCGTCGTCACGGCGGTCGCACGGGTCCGGGGTCGCCAGAAGGCGATCGCGGAGTTCGGGCGCCGCTTCGCAGAGTCGACGGAGGATGGCCCGGGCATCCATGTCGCGATCGCCCACGCGAACGCGCCGGAGTGGGTCGGGACGCTCAGCGAGCTCGTCTGGCGCGTCCGGCCGAAGACCGAGATCGAGTTCACCTCCTCGCTCGGCGCGGTGGTGGGCACGCACGCCGGCCCCGGTGCTGTCGGCTTCTTCTGGTTCCAGGACGAGTAGGCGCGCTACGAGCGAGGGGTAGTGGTCGGCCGGAGGCGCGAGTCGGGCATCGCGATCGTCTTCGAGGCGTGCGGGACGACGACGGACGCAGAGCGCTGGATCGAGCCGGGCTGGGGGGAGGCCCGCCTCTCGTCGGCCGGGAGACGCCAGGCGAAGGAGCTCGGCAAGCGTCGCGCCGACGACGAGATCGACGCCGTGTTCTGCTCCGATCTGCCGCAGGCGGTCGACATGGCGCGAATCGCGTTCGCGGAGCGCGGGCTCCCGATCTTCCTCGACTGGCGCCTGCGCGGGTGCGACTACGGCACGCTGTCGGGCACCGCAGTGGCGCCGATCGAGGCGGCGCGCGCGGAGCACGTCTACGACCCTTATCCCGGCGGCGAGAGCTACGGCGACGTCGTCGGGCGTGTGCGCCGGTTCCTGCAGGACGTTCCACGCGGGCTCGTGGACGGGCGCATCGTCGTCGTCGGGCACCCCGAGACGAAGTGGGCGCTCGACCACGTGCTCGAGGGAATCCCGCTCCCGGAGCTCGTCGAGCGGGCGTTCC
This sequence comes from Gaiellaceae bacterium, assembly GCA_041557575.1. Classification (GTDB taxonomy): domain Bacteria; phylum Actinomycetota; class Thermoleophilia; order Gaiellales; family Gaiellaceae; genus GMQP-bins7. Next base: position 12,668 of record JBFFGH010000007.1, on the reverse strand, counting down.
ACTGGCAGCCGGGCTGGCTCTACACGCTTCACGTCGACGTGTGACCGAGAACCGGTTCCGGGCCGTCCGGGCGCGGGACCTATAGTGACCCCGAGGAGATGGGGACGACGGCTCACGTGCGCCTTCCGGTGGGCTTCGCCGGTGCGGACCCGCCGGACGGCTGGCCGCGCCCGCGCTCGGTTCCGAGGCCCGAGCGCCTGGACGTGTCCGTGGAGACCCTCCACGGGGTCGGCCCGACGCTCGCCCGCCGGCTCGCGCGGCTCGGCCTCGGCACGGTCGAGGACGTGCTCCTGCAGCGGCCGAGGCGCTACGAGGAGCCGGTGCCGACGAAGCGCATCTGCGACCTCTTCGGCGACGAGGAGGCGGTGATCGAGGGCGTCGTGCGGTCGTCCTCGAGTCGACGGCGGGGGCGACTGAAGATCCTCACGGCGCGCATCTCCGACGAGACCGGCGAGATCAAGGCGACCTGGTTCAACCAGCCCTGGCTCGAGCAGAAGCTCGTGCCGGGCACGGAGGTGCGACTGCGCGGCCGCTCGAACCGCTACGGCTTCGCGGTCACCTCCTACGACCTCGACGGCGAGGCCGAGACGGCGGACTTCGCGCCCGTCTACCCGGCGACGGAGGACCTCTCGCAGAAGAAGCTCCGCGACCTGCACGACCAGGTGCTCGAGCTCGTGCGCGACTCCGGCGAGAGGCTTCCCGCCTCGGTGCTCGCGGACGAGGGCCTCGCTCTCCGGGCGGACGCGCTCGGGGCGCTGCACCGCCCGCGCTCGCTCGCAGAGGCCGACGTCGGGCGGGAGAGGCTCGCGTTCGAAGAGCTCGTCGTGCTCCGGCTCGCGCTCGCGCGGACGGCGGCCCTCCGGGCGCGTGCCTCGGCGGACGCCCTCGGATCGCCGGGGGAGCTCCTCGAGCGCTACCGCGCGTCGCTTCCCTTCAGCCTGACGGGCGACCAGGAGCGCGCCATGCGCGAGATCGACTCCGACCTGGATCGCACCGTCCCCATGCAGCGGCTGCTCCAGGGCGATGTCGGCTCGGGCAAGACGGTCGTCGCGCTGTACGCGCTCCTCAGGGCCGTCGAGCACGGCCGTCAGGGCGCGCTCATGGCGCCGACGGAGACGCTCGCCGAGCAGCACTTCCTGACGATCGAGGAGCTCTGCGCCCCCCTCGGCGTCCGCGTCAGCCTCCTGACGAGCTCGCTCCGCGCGAAGGAGCACGCGCTCGTCCGCCAGCTCGTGGCCTCCGGGGACGCCCAGGTCGTGGTGGGCACGCACGCGCTGATCCAGAAGGAGGTCGACTTCTCCGACCTCGCCGTGGCCGTCGTCGACGAGCAGCACCGCTTCGGGGTCGCGCAACGCAGCGCGCTCGTGGAGGGGCGGAGCCCCCACGTCCTCCATCTCACCGCGACACCGATCCCCCGCACCCTCGCCCTCACCGTCTACGGCGACCTCGAGGTCAGCGAGCTCGCGCTTCCGCCCGCGAACCGGAAGCCCGTGATCACCGCGTGGGTGACGGAGGAGCGCAGCTCCGAGGCGTACACGCGCCTGCGCCGCCACCTCGACGAGGGTCGCCAGGCGTACGTCGTCTGCCCGCTGATCGAGGAGTCGGAGACGCGGATCGCACGCGCCGCGGAGGCCGAGGCCGAGCGGCTGCGCGCCGCCGAGCTCCGGGGCTACCGCGTCGGCTGCCTGCACGGCCGGCTCGTGCCGACGGAGAGGCGGCGGATCATGGCCGAGTTCAAGGCGGGTGAGCTCGACGTCCTCGTCGCGACGACCGTCATCGAGGTCGGCGTGGACGTCCCGAACGCGACGATCATGATCGTCCAGGAGGCCGACCGGTTCGGCCTCGCGCAGCTCCACCAGCTTCGCGGGCGCGTCGGGCGCGGCGCGGAGCAGTCGTACTGCCTCCTCGTCTCGCGGGCGCGCGAGGAGCTCTCGGACGGAGCCGTCGAGCGCCTCGAGGCGATGGTCGCGACAACGGACGGATTCGAGCTCGCCGAGCGCGACCTCGAGATCCGGGGCGAAGGGCAGCTCCTCGGTGCGCGCCAGTCCGGCTACTCCGACCTCCGCTTCGTCCGCCTCCGGCGCGACCAGCGGCTCCTCGAGCGCGCCCGCGACGTGGCGCGCGACCTCGACGGCGAGGGGCTGCTCGCAGAGGACGCCGACCGCCTCCTCGGCGAGGCCTCCCACCTGGGCGAGTCCTAGCCGTGAGGATCGTCGCCGGCTCACGGAAAGGGCACCGGATCGCCGCGCCGAAGGGCGCCGCGACGAGGCCGACCGGAGATCGCGTGCGCGAGGCCGCGTTCGCGCTGATCGGCCCGCTCGAGGGCGCCGCCGCGCTCGACCTCTATGCCGGCTCGGGCGCGATGGGCCTCGAAGCGCTGTCACGCGGCGCGGCGAGCTGCGTCTTCGTCGAGCGCGATCGGGAGGCGTGCCGCGTCATCCAGAGGAACCTCGAGAAGCTGCGCCTGACCGGTGCCGTCGTCGAGAACCGAGACGTCGCAGCCGCGCTCCGCGACGAGCGCGCTCGCGGGCGGCGCTACGACCTCGTGCTCGTAGACCCGCCCTACGGGGAGTGGGAGGGGCACGCCGGGGCTCTCGCCGAGCACCTTCCGGAGCTCCTGACCGGCGGTGGGCTCGTCGTCGTCGAGACCTCCGAGCGCGTCGAGCCCGAGCTTCCACTCGACCTCGTCACGACGCGACGTTACGGTTCGGCACGGATTACGGTGTTCTCGAGATGATCACGGCAATCTGCCCCGGCTCGTACGACCCCGTCACGAACGGGCACGTCGACGTGATCCGCCGCTCGGCGGCGATCTTCGACCGCGTCGTCGTCGGAGTCGTCGGATACCCCTCGCACAAGGAGACGCTCTTCTCCGTCGAGGAGCGCGTCGCGTTCCTCAAGGACGCGCTCGCCGGGCTCGACAACGTCGTCGTCGACGTCTTCTCCGAGCTCGTCGTCGAGTTCGCGCGCAAGCACGATGCGAAGACGATGGTGAAGGGGCTTCGCGTCATCTCGGACTTCGAATGGGAGTTCCAGATGAACCACCTGAACCGGCAGCTCGCGCCCGAGATCGAGACGCTCTACGTGATGGCGAGCCCCGCGTACAGCTTCGTGTCCTCGAGCGGGGTCAAGGAGATCGCGTCGTTCGGCGGCAGAGTGGACGCGCTCGTGCCTGCGGCGGTTGCGAGGCGGTTCGCGGAGATGTACCCCGACGGGCGCCCCGGCGCCCCCGTCTCGCCGCAGGAGTAGCCGGCAGCGCCGCCCCCGTCCAACTCCGCCAGTAGACTTCCCGATCCATGGACGTACTCGTGCTCATCGACAGGCTCGACGACCTCGTGCACAACGCGAAGGCCGTCCCACTCACCGATCAGGTCCGCGTCGACCGCGAGGAGGTCTACGAGATCCTCGACCAGATGCGAGCCACGATTCCCGAGGAGATCAAGCAGGCCCGCTGGATCGTCAAGGAGCGCCAGGAGATGCTCGCGGAGGCGAAGCGGGAGTGCGATCGGATCATCCAGGAGGCGCGCGAGCAGGCCGTGCGGGAGGCGTCGCAGACCGAGATCGTGAAGATCGCCGAGAAGCAGGCGGACGACATCATCGACGAGGCGCGCCGGAAGGCACGGGAGACGCGGCTCGAGATGGAGGACTGGGCCGACTCGATCCTCTCGACGCTGGAGCTCAACCTCGACAAGTTCCTGTCGGCTGTGAAGCGGGGCCGCGAGCGGCTCCACGAGCGCTCGCAGGAGACGGTCGTCGCGGGGATGGACTCCGAGCCGATCGAGCCCGGCGAGCCGCAGGAGTTCGACCGCTTCGCGTAGTGGCTAGGCGGCCTCGGCCTGCGCCGAGAGATCGCTGCAGACGGCGACCGCCGAGGTCGTGAACGCCTCCGCGGCGGGGCTCTGGTGCCGATCACGGTGCCAGACGAGCCCGATCACGCGGGGTGGTATCCGGCCCTGCAGGTCGATGACCTCGACGGTCGGATCGTCGGGCTCGACCGTCAGGCGGGGCGCGACGCTGATCCCGACGCCCGCGCCGACGAGCCCCTGCACCGTCCCGTTGTTGTCCGAGCGGAACACGAAGTTCGGTTGGCGCCCGGCGGCCGCGAGCTGGGCCTCGACCTGGTCCATGGCGTTGCAGTGGTTGAACCCGATGAGCGGCTGCAGGACGATCTCCTTCAGGGTCGGCGTCCGAGCGGCTGCCGCGAGCGGCGATCCGGCGGGAACGAGCAGGACGTACGGGTCGCGAAGGAGCTCGAACGTCTCGTAGGGGCCGGGGCCCACGGGGAGCGTCCAGAACGTGAGGTCGAGCTCTCCGCGCTCGATCATCTCGAGCAGCTCGGCCTCGCTCTGGGACTCCCTGAGGACGACCTCGACGCCGGGGTGGGTCTCGCCGAAGCGGCGCAGGAGCGTCGGGATGATCTTCGTGCCCGCGCTCTGGAACGTACCGACGCGCAGACGGCCTGCGGCGCCCGCCTCGAGCGCGCTCATGTCGGCCTTCGCAGCGAGCAGGCGCGCCTGGATGGCTTCCGCGTGCCGGAGGAGGATGCGCCCGGCCTCCGTCAGCGAGACGGGTCGAGGCCCTCCGGGTCGCTCGACGAGGCGCAGCCCGACGATCCGCTCGAGGGTCGCGAGCTGCTGCGAGACGGCGGACTGCGTGTATCCGAGCTTCTCGGCCGCTCGCCCGAAGGAGCCTTCGTCCGCGATTGCCTTGAGGGCGATGAGATGTCTCAGGTCGAGCCCGAGCCAGCGATCAGTCTCCATGATCGAATGGTACAGGTGCAGCAGTACGCCTAATCGGTGCAATCCCGTCGCGCGGAGCTACGCTCCTCTCATGGAGATGCTCGACCTCCGACGATTGCGCCTTCGCCCCGGCGAGGTGCGGCCCGAGCGGCTCGACATCCACCTCGAGCCGTTCCTGCTCGGCGGCCAGCGCTACGAGGCGCGCCCCGCCACCGTCACGGCCGAGCTCGAGCTGTCGCAACCGGGGAACGCGACGATGATCGACCTTCGAGTCCAGGCTCGCCTCGTCGGCCCCTGCATGCGCTGCCTCGGGCACGCCGAGGTGAGCGCCGACGTGTCCGCCCGCGAGTTCCACGATCCCGATGCCCGGCCCGGGGACGAGCTCCGGTCCGACTACGTCGCCGACAACCAGCTTCACGTGGCGTCGTGGGCTCGGGACGCCATCGCGCTCGAGATCCCGGACCAGATCCTCTGCCGGCCCGGGTGCGCCGGCCTGTGCCCCGTGTGTGGCAAGGACCTCAACGTCGAGCCCCACGAGCACGAGGACCGCGAGCCCGATCCGCGCTGGGCGGCCCTCGCGGACCTCAAGGGGAGCCTCTAGGGAGCCGGGAGGAGCGTGGTACACTCCGCAGCCGCTCATGGCCGTCCCCAAGCGAAAGACGTCGAAAGCACGGCGCGACAAGCGTCGCGCGCAGCACGGGATCTCAGTCCCGCGCGTGCAGGTGTGCCCGACGTGCCGTCAGCCCAAGCGGCCACACCGCGTCTGCCCGAACTGCAAGACGTACCGGGGGCGCGAGGTCGAGCCGATCCGCATCCAGGCGCCGTAGACCCCGGGGAGCCGGTGGCCGTCAGAGTCGCGGTCGACGCCCTGGGTGGCGATCGCGCGCCCGGGGAGATCGTCGCCGGTGCGGCCGCGGCGGCATCGACGGCGATCGAGCCCGTCCTGTTCGGCCCTCCGGGAATCGACACGCTCGGGCTCCCGCTCGTGGAGACGTCGGAGTCGATCGAGATGGACGACCACCCGGTCGAGGCCGTCAAGGCGAAGCTGGATTCATCGCTCGTTCGCGCCGTTCGCGCCGTTGCCGACGGCACGGCCGACGCGGTCGTCTCCGCCGGGAACACGGGTGCCATGCTGGCCGCGTCCCTGCTCCACCTGCGGCGCATCCAGGGTGTCCACCGGCCCGGAATAGCGGTCGTGATCCCGACCACACGCGGGCCGAGCGTTCTCATCGACGCGGGAGCGAACGCCGACGCGCGCCCCGAGCACCTCGTCCAGTTCGCCCACATGGGGACGATCTTCGCCGAGGAGATCCTCGAGATCGCAGACCCCGAGGTGAGGCTTCTCTCGATCGGCGAGGAAGACGAGAAGGGGAGTCAGCTCGCGCTCGAGGCGAGCGAGCTGCTGCGCCGGGAGTCGCTTCGATTCGGCGGAAACACGGAAGGGCGCACGCTGCTCGCAGGGGCCGCCGACGTCGTCGTCTCGGACGGCTTCACCGGCAACGTCGCGCTCAAGACGCTCGAGGGGACGATCAAGACGGTGCTCGGGATCCTGCGGGACGAGCTCTCCGGCTCCGCACGTGGCAAGGCGGGGGGCCTGCTCATCCGCCCCTCGGCCGCCAGGATCCGGGCGCGGCTCGACCCCGATACGTATGGCGGCGGCTACCTGCTCGGGCTGAACGGGCTCGTGGTCATCGCTCACGGCTCGAGCTCGCGCGTCGCGATTGCGAACGCGATCCGCATGGCGGGCCGCGGGGTCGAGCACGGGCTCGTCGAGCGGCTGCGCGAGCGCCTGTCGACGGGCGTGTTAGCATCGGCGCGCTCCACGACCCAGACCCCGGAGAAGTGAGGTTTCAAGGTGGCGTACTCGCGTGAGGAGATCCTCGAGCAGGTCAAAGGCGCGCTGAGCGAGAAGCTCGGCATCGACGAGAGCGAGATCACGGAAGAGGCGTCGTTCGAGGAGGACCTCGGCGCCGACTCGCTCGATCTGGTCGAGGTCGTCATGGATCTCGAGGACCAGTTCGGGCTGAAGATCCCGGACGAGGACGCCCGCGAGCTGACGACCGTCGGCAAGGCGATCGACTACGTCATCGCGCATCAGGGCTGAGCCGCCGAGCGCCGCCGGGCCGGAGGAGCTCGGCCGGCTCATCGCGGAGCTTCCGGCGGAGAGGCTGGAGCAGGTCTTCACCCACCCGTCGTGGGCCGATGACCGCGCGGAGTCGTACGAGCGACTCGAGTTCCTCGGGGACAGTGTCCTCGAGCTCGCGATCGCGCGCGCCGTCTTCGACCGGTTCGGCGAGGCATCCGAGGGGCGGCTCGCGAAGATCCGGGCGCACGTCGTCTCCCGCCAGAGCTGCGCCGGGGTCGCGAAGCAGCTCCGCCTCGGAGAGCGTCTCGCGGAGCTCGCCGGCGACGTTCCCGGCGACGAGCTGCAGCGCATCTCGCGCAGCCGGAACGTGCTTGCCGCGGTGCTCGAGGCCGCGATCGCCGCGGTGTACCTCGAGCACGGGTTCGAGAAGATCGAGCCCGCGATCGTGGCTGCGTTCTCGGAGCGGATCGAGTACGCCCGCTCGAGTCACGTCGACTACAAGACCGAGCTCCAGGAGGCACTCGCGAGGTCGGGCAAGCAGGTGCACTACACCGTGCTGGAGGTGGAAGGCCCCCCGCACGACCGTCGATTCGCGTGCGCAGCGCACGTCGCCGGGGCGCAGCTCGGAATCGGGCGCGGCTCGACGAAGAAGGCAGCCGAGCAAGAGGCCGCCCGCCAGGCGCTCGAGGCGCTCGGCGTCGTTCCCGAGCGCATCTGACGTCGCGCGCGAAACCGTCGAGACGTCCGAGGCGGTGAAGAGAATGCCCCTCTGGTGCACCTACGCACGATCCGCATCCGCGGCTTCAAGTCGTTCCCGGACCCCCTCGAGCTGAAGCTCGAGCCGGGGGTCGCGGTCGTGGTCGGCCCGAACGGGTCCGGCAAGTCGAACATCGCCGACGCGATCGTCTGGGCCGCGGGCTCGCTGACGCCGTCCGAGCTCCGCGCCGAGAAGCCCGACGACGTCCTCTTCGCCGGCGGGCCCGACCGCAAGGCGGCGGAGCACTGCGAGGTCGAGCTCGTCTTCGACAACGAGGACGGGGCCTGGCCGGAGCTCGACTTCTCGGAGGTCTCGGTCGCACGGCGGCTCGTCCGAGGCGGCGAGGGGCAGTACCTCGTGAACAAGGCGTCGGTTCGACGCACGGATCTCATCGAGCTTCTCGCGGACGTCGGGCTCGGCTCGGCGATGCACTCGATCGTGGGTCAGGGCAAGGTCGAGGAGGTGCTTGCGTCGAAGGCCCAGGACAGGCGCGCCTTCGTCGAGGAGGCTGCGGGGCTCGGGAAGTTCAAGAGGCGTCGTCACCGCGCCGAGCTGAAGCTCGCCCGCGTCGCGCTGCAGGTCGAGCGCGCTCGTGATGTCGAGGACGAGGTGCGCCGCCGCCTGCGCCCGCTCGCGCTGCAGGCCACGGCCGCCGAGCGCGCGGAGAAGCTGGGACGCGAGATCGCCTCCCTGCGCGCGAGGATCGCCCAGCTCGACCTCGCGGACTCGGACGTCAGGCGGGCGGAGTCCGAGGAGCGCAGGACGGCAGCCTCTCTCGCCCGTAAGGGAGCGCAGTCGCGGCTCGAGGGGTTGCTCGCGGACCGCACACGAGCCGAGGACGAGCTGTCCGATGCCGCGGGTCGGCGCGAGGCGGCGGTCGCCGGGCTGTACCGCCTCCAGGGTGGGATCGAGCGTCTCGGGCTCAGGGCCGAGTCGGCAGCTGCGCTCGTCGAGCGCTTCGAGTCGGAGGTGCCTGCCGCGCCCGACGGGCGCGGGTCGGCGACCGACGAGGCGCGCCTCGAGCACGACGCGATCGAGGCGGCCGAGGCGGCCCGCAGCGCCGAGCGCGAGCGGATCGAGCTCGCCGAGCGCACCGTGCTCGCCCGCGAGCGCATGCGAGCGCTGGAGCAGGCGCTCGCCGAGCAGGAGGGGCTTCCACCGGCTGCGCGCGCACTCGCGGAACAGGGAGCCCGACTCGCGCTCGGCGCCATCGACGTCGATCCGGGCGCAGAGCGCTCCGTGGCAGCGGCGCTCCGCACCCGTGCGTCCGCCGTCCTTGCGGACGACCCGATCGCGGCCCTCGCGCTCCTGCAGCGCGCGCGCTCGTCCGGGCTCGGCAGCCTGACGGTTCTCACCGGGGCACCGCAGGAGCTCGTGCGCGAGTTCCCGGTCGTCCCGCTCGACGATCTGCTCGACGCGCAGGTTCCCTCGGTCACGCCCGAAGGCTTCGGCTACGACCCGGCTCGCGGCGAGCTGTGGTTCGCGGGAGAGACGGCAGAGGCAGTCCTCCTCGAGCTCCACTCGCGGAGGAACGCCCTCGCGGCCGAGGTCGAGGGCCTCGAGGAACGCACAGCGGCGGCGACCAGGGCAGCAGACGAGGCGGCAACCCACGCGAAGCTCACGGAAGCCGCGTACGGCCGGGCGCTGCCGAAGCGACGCGCCTCGATCGACCCTCGCTCGCTCGAGCGCCTCGTCCTCGGCGCCCGTGCTCTGAGGGACGGCATCGAGGCCGCGCGACAGGCCGCGGCCCGGTTCGACGCGCCGCTCCGGGCGCGCGTCGACGCGGGGTCATCGAGAGCGGGTGACCTCGGTGACGAGCTCCGTCGGCTCGGTGCCGCCGAGGTGAGCATTCGCCAGGAGCTGGAGGACGCGGGCGCGTCGCTGACGGCCGCCGAGGTGGAGATGGCGCGCATCGACGCCGAGACGCAGGAGGCGACGCGTCGGCTCGAGGCCGCAGGCGACATCGAGCCGGCTGACGGCGACGACCGGGAAGAGCTCGCCGCGAAGGTCGAGCGCCTCGAGGTGCGCCGCGCAACGCTCGGTGCCGTCAACCCGCTCGCGAAGGAGGAGTACGAGGCGGAGAAGGAGCGCCTCGCCGATCTCCGCGCGCAGACGGAGGACCTCGAGAAGAGCCTCGAGGAGCTCGAGCGGCTCCGGGCGGAGCTCTCGGAGACCGTCGAGCGGCGGTTCGCGGAGACGTTCGAGGCGGTCGCCGGTCACTTCGAGGAGGTCGCGTCGACCCTGTTCCCCGGCGGTGAGGGGAGGCTGCGCCTCGTCGAGCCCGAGTCCGAGGACGCCGAGCCGGGCGTCGAGGTGGAGCTGCGTCCGGCAGGGAAGCGGATCACGAGGCTCTCGCTGCTCTCGGGCGGCGAGAAGGCGCTCGGGGCGATCTCGTTCCTGTTCGCCCTGTTCCTCGCCCGGCCCTGCGCCTTCTACCTCCTCGACGAGGTCGAAGCCGCGCTCGACGACACGAACATCACCCGCTTCGTCGACCTCCTGCGGCGCTACTCGGACCGAGCGCAGTTCGTCGTGGTCACGCACCAGAAGCGGACGATGGAGGCTGCGGACGTCCTGTACGGCGTCACCATGGGCCAGGACGGCATCTCGCAGGTCGTCTCTCGCCGTCTGCCGCAGCATCAGCACCAGCACGAGCACGCGGCCGCGTAGGCTCCTTCCGTGAGCCGGACGTGGGCAGAGCTCCTCGGGGACGAGGTCACCGCGGCGGACGAGCCCGAGCGGACGGGGCTCTTCGGACGGATGCGGGAGTCGCTGGCGAAGAGCCGGCGCGCCCTGACGGAGCAGCTGGCCGTGGCTGCGTTCGACGCGGGAGACGACGAGGCGTGGGAGCGGCTCGAGGAGGCGCTCATCCGCAGCGACGTGGGTGTTCCGGCGACCGCCGAGCTCGTGCGGCGCCTCGAGGAGAAGGGCGTCTCGGGCGCGCTCGGGCACGCGCTCGTCGCGGAGGTGGAGGCGCTGTTCGGTGAGCCGCCGGCCCTGTCGCTCGCAGGGGCGCCGAGCGTGATCCTCGTCGTCGGCGTCAACGGGACCGGGAAGACGACCACGATCGGCAAGCTGGCCTTCGAGCTCCGCGAGCACGGCCGCTCAGTGCTCGTCGGCGCGGCGGACACGTTTCGCGCCGCGGCGGAGGAACAGCTGGAGATCTGGGCCGAGCGGGCGGGTGCAGACTTCGTCGGGTCACCGCGCGGAGCGGATCCGGCAGCCGTCGCCTTCGACGCGGTCGAGGCCGCTCGCGCTCGCGGTCGCGACGTCGCGATCATCGACACCGCGGGACGCCTGCACACGCAGGCGAACCTCATGGCCGAGCTCGAGAAGGTGCGTCGCGTGATCGCCGGACGGATCGAGGGCGCGCCTCACGAGACCCTCCTCGTCGTCGACGCCACGACGGGCCAGAACGGTCTACAGCAGGCGCGGCTCTTCGGTGAGGCCGCAGGCGTGACGGGCGTCGCGCTCACCAAGCTGGACGGGAGCGCCCGCGGAGGCGTCGCGATCGCGATCGCCGTCGAGCTCGGGCTTCCCGTCAAGCTCGTCGGCGTGGGGGAGGGGATCGACGACCTCCGGCCGTTCGACGCGCACGACTACGCACGCGCCCTCATCGAGGGCTGAAGAATCACTCGAACGAGGGCTTCAGGTCGTTGCGTGTGACCGACGCCGGACGTAGGCTTTGCCTGGAACCCTGTACGTGAAGCAGGGAAGGAGGAATGGGAGATGGCTGTCGCGATGTTCATGCACTGGCCGGGGATGACATCCGACCAGTACGACGCCGTGATGGCGCGGCTCGGCCTCGATGCGAACCCCGCGGCCGGCGGCGTGCTGCACGTGGCGGCCGTGACCGAGGACGGTCTCGAGGTGTGTGAGGTGTGGCAGACGGAACAGGCTCTGAACGGCTTCCTCGAGCACCGGATGCTGCCCGTCGTCGGCGAGCTCGGGATCTCGGGGGAGCCCGAGATCACGGTGGTACCCCTTCACAACCTCTACGCGGGCGACCCGGACATGATCGACCGGATCGGCGCGATGTCCATCCCGGGCGCCGTCGCAGCCTGGGCGCGCTGAGGTCTCACGCGGTGCGGCTCTCGAGCCGCGCCGCGGCACCGTAGGATCTCGTCCCTGGACGAGCATCGGCAGACGACGATCGCCTTCGGCCCGGTAGGGCTCGGCGGGTTCGCGCTGCTCGTCCTCGGCGTCCTTCTGAGACGGCGTCTGCTCGCGCTTCTGGGCCTCGCCGGCGTCGTCGCCGACGTGACAGTGCCCGAGCTCGGAGGCTTCAAGGCCTTCAACGAGCCGCCTCGCTTCGACTCGCCTGCGGAGTAGGCGCGGCGAGCTGCCCTCGTTGCCGCGACGTCCACGCGGGGGCGCCGTCGCGGGCCCGGACGAGCCGAGTCAGTGGCGAGACCAGCGGAGGGCCCGCCCGCCCGGCCGCCCGCCGTCCTAGTCGCTCGGCGTGACGGTCGCGCGGAACGTCCTGATGTGCTGGTTCGCGATCTGAACCTGAAGGCGCGAGATCTCGTACCAGACTGGGCCGCCGTCCCCGGTCACGGCTTTTGCCACGACGGCCTTTTTCGCTGCGTCGAGCAGCGCGACGTGCAGCGAAGCCGGGTCATCCGGAGTGCCGCCCTCCGAGACCCCGACGAACGATCTCCGCTCTCCCGTGTCCCATTCCTCGCTCACGAGCCCGCCTCCTTGTCGCTGGTCTGCCGATCGTACGACACCATCTGTGGCTCTGCGACCTCCGCGGATCCGATGGAGGGCAGGAACTCCTCGAGGATCGGCTGCTCGAACCTGTCCGGGGCCGAGTCTCCGCGGAGAGCGGCTGCCTGCGTTGCGAGGAGCAGGGCCTCCTCGGCGTCGCCCTCGATCGCAGCGGCCGCTCCGAGCACGAGGAGACAGCGGGCGCTCGTGCGGTCGTCCTCGAGGTCGGAGTACAGGGTGAGCGCCTCACGCGCTCGCTCGGCCGCGCTGGCCCCATCTCGTGCGCGGAGGTCGAGCATCGAGAGCATCAGCTGCGGAGACGCGACGTAGGGCTTCTCGTCGAGCTCGCGCGCGAGCTCGAGCGCTCGCTCGAAGGACT
>JBFFGH010000006.1:0-38849 GCA_041557575.1 Gaiellaceae bacterium | reverse complement strand
GCCGTCGCCGGCGAGCGCGGAGAGGGCGATGGGGGCGGAGGGCGGGCCGTCGCCGAGCGGGGCACCGTCGATCGTCACTCCGAAGCGCTGCAGCACCGTGTCGATCGGGGAGCCGATCGTCAGCCCCTCCCCGCCGGCGAAGAGGAGCGCGACGGGCTGGTTGCTGCCCTGCTCGACGATGAGCGAGCCCGAGTCACCGCCCGCGCTGAAGGTGCCGGGGCTCACGGAGATCTGGTTGACGAACCGGGCCTCTTGCCAGCAGAAGATGAGGTAGACGTAGCAGACGTCCACGCTCAGGCTCGTGTCGACGACGCTGCCGAGCTGGAAGCCCGTCGTGCGCCCGTACTTCTGCACGCCCTGCCCCGAGAATGCCGCAGTCGTCACCGAGCTCGGCGCGCCGTAGCCGTCCGGGGGCGTCGAGGTCCCGACGAGCGACGCCGACGTGAGCGCGATAGCGGCGTCCATCGTGTTCGTGGAGCCCGTGTCGAAGTTGATCGTCTGGAAGTCGTAGAGCGTGCCGATGCGGTCAGCCGGATCCGTTCCACCGTCCTCGATCGGTCCCGGTTGCAGGATCGGGTCGCCGATGCTCGCGCCGTTGACCGCGGCGAACACGTGGTTGTTCGAGAGCGCGTAGACGTTCGTGCCGTCGGTCACGCGCACTCCGAGCGTCCCCGTCGCAAAGTCGTAGTGGCCGGACGAGACGCCGATCGGGACCGGCCGGGGGAAGCGGTCCGTCGGAGCGCGCGGCTGCAACACCCCGGTCACGACTCGCTGAACGTCGAAGCCTTCGAGGGAGCCCGGGACGCCGGGCGTGCCCTGCGTCTCCGTGTAGACGTGGATGACGGGCTTCCCCGCCGGGTTGACGCCGACTCCGACACCCACGATCCCCGGCGTGTCGAGCAGGCGCTCCGCATTGCGCTCCTTGACGGCGATCGCCTGCTCGAGACCGGGGGGCGACCCGCCCGGAGGCCCCGCGCTCTGCCCGCTCGCTGAAGCAGAAGCGAATGCAGCGGCGAGGAGGAGTGCGAACAGAACCGTGAGCGGCGAGCGCGTCGGCATCGATCTCCCCCGGTCGAACAACGTCGTCGGCGTGAACGTTAGTACGCAAACGCACGATTTTCCAGGGCTTCTCTAGACGAGGCCGCCGGGGTAGCGCCACGGCCCCGGGTCGAAGCGGATACCGCGCTTGCGGCAGAACTCCCGCACGGAGTCCAGGAGGGCTCCGCCCTGGCCGTGCACCTGCCTCCCGAGGAGGTCGAGGACCGCCACGTCCTCCGGCGGCTCGGCGCGCACCTCGAGCGCGAGCACGACGGCCGGGCCGTCGATGCCGCCCGCGAAGCTCTGCGTGAAGGCGACGCGCGAGCCCTCGACCTCGAACGAGCGCGCGTCTCCCTCCTCGATGGCCGAGACGGCATGCCCGCGGAGCGAGAGGAGCTCGTGCAGGTCGTCGATCATCCGCCGCGCGAGCTCGGCGCGCCGCGACGCGGACAGCGTGTGGCTCGCGGACCCGGTCACCTTCGCGGGGACGCCGATGGCGAACGACCCCGCGGGGATGTCGCCGACCACGTAGGAGCTCGACGCGACGATCGACTCGGCGCCGATCCGGCAGCCGGCGTAGACGACTGCTCCGAGGCCGACCTGGGAGCGGTCCTCGAGCACGACCGGCGCGAAGCGGTTCTCGAAGCCCTCGAGGATCGAGTGGCCGATGTTGTGCGTGACGATCAGCGACCGCATCGTCAGGAACACCTCGCGCCCGATCAGGACGGGACGACAGACGTTCACGAACGCCTCGTCGCCGACGAAGGCGAGGTCGCCGACCGCGAGCGTCGCCCACGGATCACGGTGGCCGCCGCCGCCGAAGCGAACCGACCGGCCGCCCCAGATGCCGGCGCCGAGGAACGCGCGACGGCACCGGATCTCGAGGTCGGGGCCGAACTGTGTGAGCTCGCCAATCCCGACGACCTCCTCGCAGACGACCGTCGCCCGCGGGCCGAGCCGAACGCCGTCCTCGAGGATCACGCGCGGGGCGACGACGAGCGAGCCCTCGCCGAGATCGACGCCCTCGCCGACGCGAGCCCCGTTCTCACGGAGCGCATGCACCTTCTCGTCGGGCGACAGAGCCCGGAACGAGTCGGGATCCTCGCGAAGAGAGGAGAGGAAGGCAGCGTCGAGAGCGCCACCGGCGCCGTCGGGATCGAAGGTAGAGGGGAGCGAGACCCCTTCGGTCGAGAGCCCCGCGAGGATCGGCTCGGGCTCGGGCGACTCGGAGGCCTTCCTGCGTGCGATGACCTCCTCGACGTCCTTCTCGGTGATGAACCCGCGCTTCTCGATCGCGGCCAGGTCGACGTCGTGCAGCGCGGCGAGCTCGACCGCCTTCCGCGTCGCCTTGCGATCGCCCTCGGCGGGCTTGGCCTCCTGCTTGGCGACCTCACCCGCAGCGAGTGACGCGAGCTCGTCCGCCGACTCCGCGACGTAGGCGATCACCTTGCCGAGCTCGACCTCGACCTCCTCGGCGAAGAGCTGGACGATCGTCCCGGCGCCGGGCGACTCGACCTCGACGGTCGCCTTCGTCGTCTCGACGACGCACACGGGCTGACCCTGCGCCACCTCGGCGCGGTCCTCGACGAGCCATTCGGCAAGGAGCGCGTACTCGGTGTTCGCGTCCTCGCGGGTCAGGACGATCTCGAGCATCGGCCGCTAGCTTCGCACGCCGGCGAGCGCCGCGACCGCTGCGACGACGTCCTGCACACTCGGGAGCATCGCGTCCTCGAGGGGGCGCGCCGAGGGGATGATCCCGTCGCTCGCCGCGACCCGTGCCACCGGGGCGCGGAGGTCGCTCCACGCCGCCTCCTGCACGCGCGCCGCGATCTCCGCCCCGAAGCCCCCGGTGAGCGTCCCCTCCTCGGCCGTGACGAGCGCGCCGGTTCGCGCGACCGACTCGAGCACCGGGTCGAGCTCCATCGGCAGGAGCTGGGAGAGCGCCACGACCTCGCAGAAGACCTCGTGCTCGAGCACGAGCTCCGTGACGGCGTCGAGCACGACCGGGAGCATCCCGCCGTACGTCACGATCGTCGCCACGCCCTCCGTGAACTCGGAGCCGGAGAAGGTGAGCGCCGGATAGGCACCGCCGCTCTCGCGGACGGCGAACTCACCGAGGTGGCCCTGCTCGGGACGCCGGTTCGGGCGTCCGTACATGAGCTTGTTCTCGATGAAGAAGACGGGCCGGTCGTCCTCGACCGCGCTCACGAGCAGCGCGCCGACGTCGTGGCACTCGCTCGCCGCGACGACGCCGATGTTCGGGATGCCGAGGAGGAGCTTCTCGAGCGACTGGCTGTGCGTCGGCCCGTAGCCCCTGCGGCCGCCCATGGGCGTCCGCACGACGAGCGGCACGGTCACCTGGTCGTCGTACATCTCCGAGAACTTCGAGATCCCGTTCACGACCTGGTCGAAGCCGAGCGAGACGAAGTCGCCGAACATGATCTCGAGGATCGGGCGCTGCCCGCGGAGCGCGACTCCCGCAGCGACGCCGAAGAGCGACGCCTCGCTGATCGGGGTCGTCAGCACGCGGTCGGGGTAGGCGTCGCTCAGGCCCTGCGTCACCTTGAACGCCCCGCCGTACGGGTCGAGGACGTCCTCGCCGAGGAGGACGACGTCGTCGCGCGAGGCGAAGATCGCGTGGAGCGTCTCGTTCAGGACCTGGACGCAGCGCTTCTGCCCGGACGTCGCGCTCACGCCGCCTCCGGGGCCGCCTCGGGCGCAGCGTCGGCGGCCGCGGCCGTCTCGGCCAGCCGCTCCTCGCAGCGGGCCTCGATCGCCGTGCGCTCGGCCTCGTCGAGACGTGCGCCGGCGACGAGCAGCGGGTCGTGCGCTCGACGCTCCTCGATCTCCGCGGGGTCTCGCTGGTCGTCCGACTTCGAGTGCGGGCTGAAGCGATACGTGTTGAGGACGAGGAAGAAGGGAGCGCCGGTCTCGCGAACCCGGCCGATCGCGCGGCCCGCGGCCTCGTGCACGACCTCGACGTCGGTCGTGTCGAGCTCGTCCACCTCGACCCCGAATGCGGCGCCGCGAGCGGGGATCGACCCCGCAAGGGCGAGCTCGATCGGCGTGGACTGCGCGTAGAGGTTGTTCTCCACGACGAAGAGGACGGGAAGCTGCCAGAGGGACGCCATGTTCAGCGACTCGTACGTGACGCCCTGGCCCAGGGCCCCGTCGCCGAGGAAGACGGTCGAGACGGCACCGGTGCCCTTGCGCTTCTCGGCGAGCGCGATCCCGGTCGCGACCGGGACGATGCTCCCGAGGACGCCGTTGGAGTAGAAGTTCCCCTTGCACAGGTGCTGGCTGCCGCCCTTGCCGCCGCAGACGCCGTCGGCCCGCCCCATCACCTCGCAGAGGAGGCCGTACGGGTCGTCCGTGAACGCGAGGTAGTGCCCGTGGCAGCGGTGGTTGGAGAAGATCGTGTCGCGCCCGGGATCGAGATGGTCGATGAGCCCGACCGCGTTCGCCTCCTCGCCGATGTAGGTGTGCGTCGTCCCGACGAGCTTGCCGAGCGAGAAGAGGTCGAGGAGTGTCTCCTCGAAGCGGCGGATGAAGAACATCCGCTCGTAGAAGGTCGCGAGCGAGGTCACGGCCCTAGAGATACCCGAGGTCGGCGAGCCGCTTCGCGACGGCCGCCTCCTCCTCCGCCGACAGCTCGTGCTGCTGCGCGCTCTCGATCGCGCCGAACGCGATCTCGCGAAGGTCCGGGGGAACGTCGCCGGGGCGGCTCTCGAGCTCCCGCGGATCGAGGTCGAGCCGGTAGGCCTCCTCCTCCCCCGTCTCCACGTGGAGCACGAGCTTCCAGGGAGGCCTGCGGACGGCGAGCTGCGTGAGCGCGCCCATGTCCGTCCCCGCGATCACCGCGACGCGGTCGTCCCGCTCGCGCCCGTCGACGAGCGGGAGCAGCGATGCGCCGTCCGTCTCGCGAGCGGGCAGCCCTGCGAGCTCGAGGAGCGTCGGCATGAGGTCGACGGTACGCACCTGCGAGCCGACGACGCCCGGCCCGAGCGCGCCCGGAGCGGAGAGGATCAGCGGCACCTGCACGATCTCGTCGTTCACCGTCGCGCCGTGCATGTGGTACACGCCCTTGACGTCGTCCTTGGAGTCGAATCGCTCCCCCCACGACTCGCCGTGGTCGGAGAGGAACGCGAAGACGGTTCGCTCGCGGAGACCGAGGCTCTCGAGCTCTTCCAGGAACGAGGCGACGAGCACCTCCGACTGGCGCTCGACGGCCTTCCGGTAGCCCTCCCGCATGGCCTCGAGCGCCGAGGCCGAGTCGGACTGGATGCCTCCGATGACCTCCTGCTTCGACGCCTTCCAGTCCTTGCCGGCGTGGATCGTCTCGTAGGGCATGTGCGTCGCCCAGCTGTGGACGTACAGGAGGAAGGGCCGCTCGCGGTTCTCCCGCATCCAGGCAAAGGCGCCGTCGAGCGCCTCGCTCGTGCCGAGGACGTTCGCCTCGGGCAGGTCCTTGAAGAGGTAGTCGGTGTCGAAGACGTAGCTCCCCACCTCGTACCCGTGCGCCCCGAAGGCGCGGAAGAGGGTCTCGATCCCCGGGTCGAGCTCCGCGTCCCAGTGCAGGTAGCCGTGGTGGTGCGGGTACAGGCCCGTGACGATCGAGGTCGTGGACGGCGCGGTCCACGGCGCGGCCGTGATGGCCGCGTCGAAGCGGACGCCCCCCGACGCGAGCTCGTCGATCGTCCGCGTGTTCACGTACCGGGCGCCGTAGCAGCCGAGGTGGTCCGTGCGAAGCGCATCGGAGACGTAGACGACGACGTTCACGGCGCGGCGGATTGTAGAGGCGGTGCCCTCGGGATCGGCGGGTGAGGGCCGCCCGGAACATGCAGCCGAGCATCCCGTTCGTCGTCCCCGCCCTCGCGCGACCGCCGTCTTCGCGACAATCCAAGCGTGAGCGTCGCGCCCGAACCGGCTCTCGACACCGTCGTCATGAAGTTCGGCGGCTCCTCCGTCGCGGACCCCGACAAGATCCGCCACGTGGCCCGGCGCCTCGTCGAGGCGCACGAGCGCGGGCTCCGCGTCGTCGCCACCGTCTCGGCGATGGGGGACACCACGGACACGCTGATCGAGCTCGCCGAGCGCGTCTCGCCGGATCCGCTGCCTCGCGAGATGGACATGCTCCTCTCGACCGGCGAGCGCATCGCCTGCGCGCTCGTCGCGATGGCGGTGCACGACCTCGGCCACGAGGCGGTCTCCTTCACGGGCTCGCAGGCCGGGATCATCACGGACCCGGTGCACACGAAGGCGAAGATCCGCGAGATCACCCCAGTGCGGATCCTCGATGCGCTCGAGCGCGGGAAGATCGTGCTCGTGGCGGGGTTCCAGGGCTTCTCGCGGGACACGATGGACGTCACGACCCTCGGGCGCGGCGGCACCGACGCGACGGCTGTGGCGCTCGCGGCCGCGCTCGGCGGCACGTGCGAGATCTACTCCGACGTGCCGGGCGTGTTCACCGCGGATCCGCGCATCGTCCCGGAGGCGCGCAAGCTCGCCGCTGTCTCGTACGAGGAGATGCTCGAGATGGCTGCCTCGGGCGCGAAGGTGCTGATGCTGAGAGCCGTTGAGCTCGCGCGGGGCCAGGGCGTCCCGATCCACGCACGGTCGACGTTCTCCGACGAGGAGGGGACGAGAGTGACAGACATCGCAGGAATGGAACAGCCGATCGTCTCGGCGGTGACGCACTCGGAGGACGAGGTCGTCTTCACGCTCCGGAACGTGCCCGACCGCCCCGGCTCCGCGGCGGCGATCTTCGACGCCGTCGCAGCCGAGCACGTGAACGTGGACACGATCCTCCAGAACGTCGTGCACGACGAGGCGGAGCTCTCCCTCTCGGTGCCGCAGGACGACGTGCCGGCGACCCGGCGAGCCCTCGAGCGGGCGCAGGAGTCTCTCGGCCCGATCGAGATCACGGAGATCTCCGACCTCGGAAAGGTCTCGCTCGTCGGCGCCGGCATGCGCTCGCATCCGGGCGTCGCTGCCCGCATGTTCCGGACACTCGCCGACGAGGAGATCAACCTGCGGCTGATCTCGACGTCGCCGATCAAGATCTCCTGCCTCATCTCGCGCGCGGACGTCGCGACCGCGGTGCGCGCCCTGCACGCTGCCTTCTCCCTCGGCGACGAGGGGAAGGCCGCGATGGAGTAGGGTCACGGGCGCATGACGGACGGGACGGCAGGAGCTCCGAAGACCGGGGCGCCTCAGGCGAAGGGGCAGAGCCGCGGACGCACTGCCGGCATGTGGGCGCTGCTCGTCGTCGCCGGCTTGCTCCTCCTGCTCACGAGCTTCGCGGTCTGGGTGAACCGCGTCGCGCTGAACACCCAGGCCTTCACCGACACGAGCTCGGAGCTGCTCGCCGACGACGCGATCCGCCTCGCCGTGGCGACGAGGGCGGTGGATCAGCTCTACGAAGCGGTCGACGTCCAGGCAGAGGTCGAGGGTCAGCTGCCGGACGACTTCAAGTCGCTGTCGGGGCCCGCCGCGGCCGGCCTCAGGCAGCTCTCGTACCAGGTCATCTACCGCGCGCTCGAGCAGTCGCGGCTCCAGAGCCTCTTCACCGCCGCGGTGGAGCAGGCGCACGAGACTCTCGTCGACGTGCTCTCGGGAGGCGGCGGTTTGGCGAGCACCTCGGGCGGCGTCGTCTCGCTCGATCTCGGTCAGATCGTGCTCGAGACCGCGGACCGGATCGGCATCCGCTCGCAGGTCGAGGACAAGCTCCCGGCAGACGTCGGGAAGATCGAGATCCTCCGCTCGGATCAGCTGAACACTGCGCAGAACGCCTTCGAGCTGCTGAAGACGCTCGCGTGGTTGCTGCCGCTCCTCACGCTCGCGGTGATCGGGCTTGCCTTCTGGGTGGCCGGGAGCCGCCGACGCGCCGTTCGAGGGATCGGCGTCGTCGTCCTCGTCATCGGGGCGCTCGGCCTGATCGCGGCGAGGCTGACGGGGACCTACCTCGTGAACTCGCTCGTCGCCGACACGGAGACCCGGACTGCGGCCAACCACACGTGGCTCATCGTCAGCGACGCGCTCCGCGGAGCCTTCCGCTCCCTCGTCTTCCTCGGGATCCTGCTCATCCTCGCGGCGCTCTTGGCGGGGCCGGCCCGGTGGGCGCTCGGGGCGCGGAAGTGGCTCGCCCCCGCCCTCCGCAACCGCGCCTGGGCATACCTCGTGCTCGCAGCCATCTGGCTCGTTCTCCTCGCCGCGAGCGACGTCCTCGACTTCGCGCGGCTCGTCTACCTGCTCCTCGCCGCTCTTCTCGGCGCCGGCTTCATCGAGGCGATGCGGACGAAGACGATGCACGAGTTCCCGGATGCGGCCATGCCGGCGTTCGTGGGCGAGACTCGAGAGCGACTCGGCGCCTGGTGGGTCCAGGCCCGTGAGTCGATCAGCGGGCCGCGCCGGCCTGCCGAGCCGACGGACGTCACCTCTCGCCTCGCGAGCCTCGCAGACCTGCACGCCCGGGGTGAGCTGTCGGACGAGGAGTACGCGGCCGCCAAGGCACAGGTCCTCTCGGGCTCCTAGGCCCAGGCAGGCTCACGAGGCGCCGCGGCGAACTTCGCCGCCATGGAAACTTCCGAACGCGTCGTCGACGCGCTCGTCGTCGCCGCCGTCTGGCTCGTCGCGATCGTGGTGCTGCGGTCGCTCCTCTGGTGGGCCTACGGACGCTTCGAGCGGCGGCACATCGAGAAGGACTCCCTCGTCGCCGCGCGGCGCCGGACGACGTTCGCGATCCTCCTCCGCGTCGTCGTCGCGATCGCAGTCCTCCTGGGGACGTGGAGCGTCCTCAGGATCTTCCCGGCGACCACCGAGGTCGCGAACGCCTTCCTCGCGTCGAGCGCGGTTCTCGCGGTCATCTTCGGCGTCGCGCTCTCGACCCCGCTCGGCAACATGGGCTCGGGCATCCTCCTCGCCTTCACGCAGCCGGTGCGCCTCGGCGATCTCGTCACCGTCGGCGACCACACCGGCACCGTGCGGGAGATCACGCTGAGCTACACGACGCTCGTCGCCGAGGACGGCGCCTACGTCTTCGTCCCGAACCAGACGATGGTCTCGACGACGCTCGTCAACCGCTCGGTGAGCTCGCACCCGGCGTAGGGCCGGGCACGCGTCACAGGTCGACGCTCTCGCCAGGTCGCAGGACGGTGACCGGCACGTCCGGCACGACCTTCGTCATCTCGGCGACGAACTGGGCAGGGGGGATCTCCACGAAGCCCGGCTTACCGCGGAGCCCGAGGTGGATCGGGAAGTACGTGCCCCAGTGGATCGGGATGACGCTCTTCGGCTCGATCAGCGCAACGGCCCGCGCGGCGCGCTCCGGATCGAGGTGGCCGGCACCGAGCCCCGGCCCCCACCCCCAGATCGGGACGAGGGCGACGTCGACCGGACCGATCTCCGCCATGCCGTCGAAGATGTCGGTGTCGCCGGCGAAGTAGACCGACGCCGACCCCGACACGACGTAGCCGAGCGGATCCGCGGAGACGCCGAACGGCCCGCGACTGCGGTCGTGCTCCGCTTCGACGGCCCGGATCTCGAGCGCCCCGACGGAGAACGTCTCACCGAGCTCGACCTCGAGCACCGACTCGAACCTCCGCTTGCGGAGGAGCCGGCCGAGCCCGCGCGGCACGACGACCGGAAGCTTCTTGCCGAGCCGCTCGAGCGACGGCAGGTCGAGGTGGTCGTAGTGCGCGTGCGAGATCAGGACTGCGTCGACACCGCGCAGCGCCTTCGCGTCGACGGGCACGACCCGCCGGAGGTGCGCGACCCGGGTGCGCAGCAGCGGGTCGGTCAGGAGCCGGACGCCGTCGAGGTCGATCACGACCGTCGCGTGCCCGACGTACTGGATCTGCGCCATGTGCGAAACGCTAGGCGAAGTCGCCCGACCCGGCGCCCGCGTCGCGGACGTCTCCAGGGGTCTTCGCGCGCACGGAGCCCGCGTGATCGCGGGCTCCGGTCTCCGCTACACGCAGTCCTTGAGCCCCTGCGCCTCGGGCAGCGACTCGAGCTTCTTCAGCGTGTTGTTCTCGATCTGGCGGATCCGCTCGCGCGTCACTCCGAAGGCCTGACCGACCTCCTCGAGCGTGCACGGCTGCGACCCGTCGAGCCCGTAGCGGAGCATGATCACCTGACGCTCCCGCTCGGGCAGCGCCGCGAGCGCCATGACCACGTCCTCGCGGCGAAGCGAGAGCGATGCGCTGTCGAAGGGGGACTCGGCCTGCTCGTCGGGCACGAAGTCCGCGAGCGAGGAGTCCTCGTCGTCGCCGACCGGCTTCTCCAGCGAGATGGGCATCTGCGACATCCGAAGGATCTCGCGCACCTCGTCCGTCTCGATCTCCAGCTCGGCGGCGATCTCCTCGGGCAACGGCTCGCGGCCGAGGCGCTGCACGAGCTGGCGCTCGATGTGGACGACCTTGTTCAGCTTCTCGACCATGTGGACGGGGATGCGGATCGTCCGCGCCTTGTCCGCGATCGCACGCGTGACGGCCTGGCGGATCCACCAGGTCGCGTAGGTCGAGAACTTGTACCCGCGGCGGTAGTCGAACTTCTCGACCGCACGGATGAGCCCGAGCGATCCCTCCTGGATGAGATCGAGGAAGGAGAGGCCGCGGCCGAGGTACCCCTTCGCGATCGACACGACGAGCCGCAGGTTCGCCTCGATCATGTGCTGCTTGGCGGTCATGTCGCCCCGCTCGATCCGCTTCGCGAGCGAGACCTCCTGGTCCGCGGTCAGGAGCGGGACCTTGCCGATCTCCCGGAGGTAGAGACGGAGGGAGTCGAGCGAGACCTCGACGGTGAGGTCCAGCTTGGGCTCGATCTTCTCCTCCTCGACCGGAGCAGGCTCTTCGTGCGGGAGCGCCTTGTGCTCGACTCCCTCGACGAGCTCGATCGAGTGGTCGACGAGGTAGGCGTAGAAGTCCTCTACCTGCTCCTTCGTGAGCTCGACCTCTTCGAGCCCGGCGACGACCTCGTCGTACGTGAGGTACCCCTTATCGAGCCCCTGCTCGATGAGGCGCTGAAGCTCCTCGACCTCGGGGAGAGCGACATCGACAGACAGCATGGCCCCGGCTCACTCCTCTCGCTCGAACGGACACCGACCGACTACCTGCACCGAGCCGGCCCCTTCTGCTGCCCCGGCTCCACCACCAAGCGCGCGGATACTAGACCGGAAAGGACGATTGTGGAAGGGGGCTCACGCACATTCGCCCGACGGGGCTTCAGCGAGCCCGGATCTCGCCGACCACGTCACCCCTGGAGTTCACGAGCGGAACGTCTGCGAGCTCCCCGGTCTCGACGCCGAGGCGAGAGAGAAACGCCGCGAGCGCCGGGCGAACCGCCCTCGTCGCGCCGTCCTCGACCTTGAGCGCGACACCGAGCCCATCCGCCGAGGCCGCGCACAGGAGACCCTCGGCTCCACCCTTCGCAGTCCAGCCGAGCACGAGGCGCATGAGCTCCGTGTCCGCCTCGCCCGGTCCACGGATCAGCTCCGGATGGGCGCGCATCGCTCCGGTCACCCGCGCGCCGCCATCGAGCTGCCCGAGCCGAGACCAGGCGTGAGCCATTCGCTCCATCGTGAGCGCGTACGTGACGACGCCGCACCCGTCCGCCGAGGTCGGGATCGTCGCGGGCTCGACGTCCGCAGATGCCGCGATCTCGGCGAGCATGGCCCGCTGGCAGGGATGCTCGGGCAGCCGGTAGCCCTCCGTCTCCCAGCCGCGCTCGCGGCAGAGGAGCAGCATGCCGGCGTGCTTCCCCGAGCAGTTGTGCTCGACGCGCGTCGGCTCGGGACCGCACTCGAGGTCGTCCTCCCCGGCATCGGCCTTCGCGAGCAGGCTCCGCACGGGAGCGAGCTGGTCGGGGCGGTGCAGGTGCGACGCGCAGGCGATGGCGATCTCCGTGTCGTCGAGATCGTGACGGGCCCGGGCGAGTGGGAGCGCCTGCAGCGGCTTGGCCGAGCTGCGCAGGTATGTGACGCGAGACGGGTCGCCGGCCGACTCGACGATGCTCCCGCCGGCGACGGCGACGGCGTGGACGACGTGCCGGGCCTCGACGACACCGCCGCGGATCACCTCGACCACGACCTCGCTCACGGCGCGTGAGACTACTCCCGACGTCAGCGGGTTGACGAATGGTCCGTATTTCCCGTATGGTCGGTCATCATCGACCGAAGCCTGCTCACCGACTACCCCGCCGAGGACACGCTCGTCGTCCGCGAGCCCGAACAGCTGCGCGCGCTCGGCGACGAGCTGCGTGGCCGTATCGTCAGCCTCCTGCGAGATCGGGCCCGGTCGACGCAGGAGCTCGCGCGCGAGCTCGACATCCCGAAGGGCACCGTCGGGCACCATCTCAAGGTTCTCGAGCGCGCCGGCTTGATTCACGTGGTGCACACGCGCCAGGTGCGCGCCGTGACGGAGAAGTTCTACGGACGCGTCGCACGCCTGTACCTCTTCGAGGTCGACGACCCCGACGACGCCCGGGCAGTCGGCGCCACGACGCTCCGCGACGCGGCGTCCCAGCTCGAGCGTGCGCCCGGCGAGACGACGTGGGGCCTCGTCCTCTCTCGCCTTGCTCCCGAGGACGTCGCCCGGTTCGATCGACGCCTCGCCCGTCTGCTCGATGACTTCCGCAAGAGCGACGTGGCAGGCGGTGCGCCGTACCGCCTCGCCGTCGCCGGCTGGAGCGTCGAAGGCGGAGAGAAGAAGCCCGATGCGTAGCCTCTGGCCCCACGGCGGCCTCTGGCGCCACCCGGACTTCCTCAAGCTCTGGGCCGGCGAGACGGTCAGCATCTTCGGGTCGCAGGTGAGCCAGCTCGCCTTGCCGCTCGTCGCGATCGTCGTCCTCGAGGCAACCGCGTTCGAGGTGGCCGCACTCGGAACCGTCCAGTTCCTTCCCTTCATCATCTTCGCGCTGCCGGCCGGGGTGTGGGTCGATCGCATGCGCCGCAGGCCGATCCTCATCGCGGCCGACACCGCGCGCGCCGTCCTGCTCGTGACGATCCCGGCTGCGTACCTCTTCGACGTCCTGACGCTCGGACAGCTCTTCGTCGTCGCGTTTCTCTTCGGGTTCTCGACCGTCTTCTTCGACGTCGCCTACCAGTCCTACCTGCCGTCGCTCGTCGAGCGGGAGCAGATCATCGAGGGCAACTCGAAGCTGGAGATCAGCCGTGCGGGCGGGCAGGTCGGCGGCCCGGGGCTCGGCGGCGTGCTGATCGAGCTCTTCGGCGCACCCATGGCGATCCTCATCGATGCCCTCAGCTTCCTCGGATCCGCTCTCTTCCTCTGGCGCATTCGCAAGGTCGAGCACGCCCCGGCGAAGAGCGCCACGACCGCTGAGAAGCCGAGCCTCTGGAAGGAGCTCCGCGAGGGCCTCCACTTCGTCCTGGGCAACGCGAACCTCCGCGCTCAGGCGGGCTGCACCGCCACGTCGAACTTCTTCGCGAGCGTCGCCTTCTCCATCTTCCTCGTCTTCGCAGTCCGCGAGCTCGGTCTCTCCGCCGGTCTGATCGGAGTCCTGCTCTCCGTCGGCGCCGCCGGCTCCCTCCTGGCCGCGTTCACCGCGATGCGGATCGCGCGACGGTTCGGCATCGGCCCGACGACGATCGCCATGGCGGTGCTCTTCGGCCCGACCTGGCTGCTCGTCGCGGTCTCACCGAGCGGATACGCCGCCATCCCGTTCCTCGTGGCCGCCCAGCTCGTCTTCGGCTTCACCGTCGTCGTCTACAACATCGTCCAGGTGAGCTACCGGCAGGCGATCTGCCCGCCCCGGCTCCAGGGCCGCATGAACTCGGTCATGCGCTTCATGGTCTGGGGGACGATCCCGCCGGGGACGCTCCTGGGCGGTGCCCTGGCGACGTGGGTCGGGCTCCGCGAGACGATCCTCGTCGGAGCGATCGGCGGCGGGACCGCGTTCCTGTGGATCGTGCTCTCGCCGCAGCGGCACCTGCGGGAGATGCCGGAGCCGATCGCCGACGAGCCGCACGCCGCCGGTACTGCGCTGGACCTGGGCTCCCCGCTTCCCGCGGAAAGCGCCTAGAGCACGGGCCGAGGCGGATCGACTAGAAAGAGCGCATGCCCGAGCTGCCCGAGGTCGAGGCCTGGTTGCGGGAGCTCGACCCCCTCGTCTCGACGGCGCCGGTCGAGAGGGCGGGGCCGACCCATATAGCCACGCTGAAGACGGCGGATCCGCCGCTCTCCGCTCTCGAGGGGCGCCGGCTCGCCGGGGCGCGGCGCCGCGGCAAGAACCTCCTGTTCCCGACCGAGGACGGAGAGCTCGTCCTCCGCATCCACCTGATGAGCGCCGGCCGGCTCCGCTACCACGCCCCCGGAGCGAAGACCCCGAAGGCCCCGATGTTCAGGCTCCGGTTCGCCGGCGGCGCCGAGCTGATCCTCACCGAGGCCGGGAAGAAGAAGCGCGCGGGCGTGTGGCTCGTGACCCCCGCACAGCTCGAGGCCGACCTCGGGCACCTCGGCCCCGACGCCCTCGACCTCGACGCGACGATGCTCCGCGAGATCCTGCGTCGCGAGCGACGACAGCTGCACCCCCTCCTGCGCGACCAGCGCGCGATCGCGGGCATCGGGCGAGCGCACGCGAACGAGATCCTGCTCCGGGCGCGCCTCTCGCCGTTCAAGGCGTCGACGGATCTCGGGGACGAGGAGGTCGAGCAGCTCGCCGAAGCGATCCACGACGACCTCACCCGCGCCCTGGAGCTCCGCGAGCGCGGCAAGGGCAACGCGGACGTCTACGTCGTCCACGACCGCCTCGGCGAGCCGTGCCCGCAGTGCGGGACGCCCATCGCCCGCGTGGACTTCGAGGAGCACACGATCTACTACTGCCCGAGCTGCCAGACCGGTGGCAGGCTCCTCAAGGACCGCCGCCTCTCACGGCTCCTCCGCTGACCAGAACCTTGAACACGAAGCGCGTGGTCACCGCGGTGCTACGGTGGCCGTAATGGCCGATGGGTTGAAGCTCCAGGAGGACCTGCAGGCGTCCTCGCCGGACATCGCTCTCGCACTCTCCAGCGCCGGCGTGGTCGGCGTCCAGAAGGCGGTGCGCATCCGCCGCGGAGACGCGGAGACCGTCATGGCTGCAGTCATCGACTGCACAGTCGATCTCGGCGTGGAGCAGAAGGGCGTGCACATGTCGCGCTTCCCCGAGCTGTTCGAGGAGGCGATCGAGCTCGTCGTCGAGGAGGAGGCGGTGCTCGTCGAGGTCCTCGCGGAGCACATCGCGAGCCGCATCCTCGAGCGGCAGGGCGCTCTCCGGGCCGAGGTCTCGATCCGGGCGCAGTGGCCGATCCACCGGCGGACGCCCGTCACCGGGCTCGCGACGCAGGAGATCGTCACGCTCTGCGGGCTCGCGGCGGCGTCGGAGGGCGGTACCAAGCGCGCCGTGGGCGTCGAGGCGACGGGGATCAACGCGTGCCCCTGTGCCCAGGGAATGGTCCGGAACCGTGCGTCGGAGCGGCTGCTCGAAGAAGGGTTCGACGCCGGCGACGTCAACCGGATCCTCGAGCTCGTCCCCATCGCGACGCACAACCAGCGCGGACGTCAGACGCTCTTCGTTGGGACCGAGCGAGACCTCGACGCGGTGACGCTCGTCGAGATCGCCGAGCGGTCGATGAGCGCGCCGATCTTCGACCTCCTGAAGCGGCCCGACGAGCTCTTCGTCGTCGAGCACGCACACCTGCAGCCTCGCTTCGTCGAGGACTCCGTGCGCCACGCGCTCCGGGACGCGCTGGAAACCCTGCCCGAGCTCGACGACGACGACTTCCTGCTCTCGCGGCAGGTCAACTTCGAGACGATCCACGTCCACGACGTCGTGGCAGAGCGCTTCGGCACCGTGGGAGAGCTCCGCGGCGAGCTCGAGACGGGCACTCCGAGCCCGCGCCGGACGACGCTCGCTGCCTGGCTCTCGTCACTCGAGCCGTCCTAGCCGCGTCCCGAGCGGTCGAGGCGAGCTCCATCGCCCGGGCGCGCGCGTCTAGACGGACGCACCGCCTCCGCGAGATCGCCTGAACTGGAAGCGGTTCTCGGTCCCGTTCAACAGTCGCCGGATGTTCTGGCGGTGCACGGTGATGACGGCGGCGGCGCCTGCGACTCCGAAGACGACTATCGGCCACGCATACCCGAGCGCGACGACGAGGGCCGCGAGCGAGAGCGCGGTCGCGATCGTGGCGACGGAGGCGTAGCGCGAAACGGCGACGGTGACGATCCAGACCCCGAGGCAGATGGCTGCGACGAGCGGCGCGAGCGCGAACGTCGCCCCTCCCGCCGTGGCGGCCATCTTCCCGCCCCGCTCGAACCGAAGGAAGATCGGCCGCGCATGCCCGGCCATCGCGGCCGCGGCTGCGAGGACGCCGACGAGCGCGCCTCCGATCCAGAGGCCGAGCGAGGCGGCAGCGAATCCCTTCGCCACGTCGAGCAGGCCCACCGGCGCGCCGAGCGGCCACCCGTAGACCCGGAAGACGTTCGAGGCGCCCACGTTGCCGCTCCCCTTCGTGCGGATGTCCTCGCCGCGGACGAGTCGGGGCACCCAGTAGGCGAACGGCAGCGAGCCCAGGAGGTACCCGCCGAGGATGGCGGCCGCCTCCTTCATCCGCTACTCGGTGGGGATCCTGTAGCCCTCGACCCAGCCGTTCACCGCGCTCCAGTCGAGGTTCCGGAAGAAGGCGTCGATGTACGACGCGCGGTCGGTCTGGTAGTCGAGGAAGTACGCGTGCTCGTACACGTCGAGGGCCACGAGCGGCGTCGCGTTCCAGACCGGGAACGTGTTCTGCGCGTCGCCGATGTAGTTGAAGAGGCGGCGCTCGTCCCAGTCGTACGCCGTCCAGGCCCATCCCCGGCCGGCCATGCCCGTCGCACGCAGATCGGCGCGCCAGGCGTCCGCCGAGCCGAAGTCCCTCTCGATGAGCGCGGCGATGGCGCCGTCCGGGTCGCCCCCTGCGCCGCCGAGGTGCTCGAAGTAGATCTCGTGGTTCTTGATCCCGCCGATGGCGAACGTGAAGTCCACCTTCAGCGCGCGCACGTCGGAGTACGCCTGGTTCGCTCCGCCCAGATCCACGCCTGCCAGCAGACCGAGGATCTCGTTCCGCTTGGACACGTAGCCCTGGTAGAGCCGGTAGTGCGCCTCGACCGTCGCGCGCGAGATGCCGTCCAGCTCCAGGAGCGCCGGCTTGAGCTCGCGAGGCCTGATCTCGACGAAGTTGGTCATCCCTCACTCCTTGGGCTCGACGGAACGCGCGGAGCATATCCTTCCCTCGGAACACGCCCTGAGGAGAGGAGTCACACGATGGCGTACACCGTTCCCCCACTCGCATACGACTTCGCGGCGCTCGAGCCCCACATCGACGCACGCACGATGGAGATCCACCACGACAAGCACCACGCCGCGTACGTCACGAACCTCAACGCCGCGCTCGAGGGCACCGACTGGATGGATCAGCCGCTCGACGGGATCCTGACGAACCTCGACGCGATCCCCGAGGACAAGCGGATGGCGGTTCGCAACAACGGCGGCGGCCACGCGAACCACACCTTCTTCTGGGAGATCATGGGCCCGAACGGCGGCGGTGAGCCGACCGGAGCGCTCGCCGACGCGATCGCAAGCACCTTCGGCGGCCTCGCCGAGCTGAAGGCCGCCGTGAACGACGCCGGCGTGAAGCGATTCGGGTCGGGCTGGACGTGGCTCGTCTGGGACGGCACGGGCCTCGCGGTCATGTCCACGCCGAACCAGGACACGCCCGTCATGGAGGGCAAGGTGCCGCTCCTCGGGATCGACGTGTGGGAGCACGCCTACTACCTGCTCTACCAGAACCGACGCCCGGACTACCTGGAGGCCTGGTGGAACGTGGTCGACTGGGACGCGGTCGCGGCGAAGTTCGAGGCGGCATCGTCCTCGTAGGCCGGCAATCCACTCGGGGCGCGGGCGCGTAGCACGTTTTGTGTCTACGTCGCTCGCGCTCCAGGCCGCCCAGGCGGCAGAGCCCGCGACGAAGATCACGTTGATGGAAGGTCTCGAGCCCACCGACGGCCAGCTCATCGTTCGCACGGCCGGCGGCGACCGGAGCGCATTCGAGGAGCTGCACGCACGCTACCGCCGGGCGGTCCTCGGCCTCGCGCTGCGCCGCATCGCGGATCGCGGTCGCGCAGAGGATGCGACCCAGGACGCCTTCGTCGCCGTGTGGCGGTCGGCGCGCACCTACGACCCCACCCGCGGAAGCGGAACCGCCTGGCTGTACGCCGTGGCGCGGAACGCGATCACCGACCGCCTGCGGCGTACGCCCGAGCCCGCCGCCGAGGCCACGGAGGAGCCCTCGTTCGAAGACGGCCCCGAGGACGAGGCCGAAGCCGCCTGGACGGCGTGGCGCGTGCACCGCGCGCTCGAGGTGCTCCCCGAGCACGAGCGCCCGGTGATCGAGCTCGCGTACTGGGGAGACCTGTCGCAGAGCGAGATCGCGGAGCGGCTCGAGATTCCGCTCGGAACCGTGAAGACGAGGACGCGGAGTGCACTGTCACGTCTCGCCGACGAGCTCGAGGAGGAGCTGCGGTGACGGGCCGCCACCCCGACTTCGACGAGCTGGTCGGCACGGACCTGCCGCCCGGCGAGCGCGAGCGCCTGCTCCGCGTCCACGAGCTCCTCGTCGAGTCGGGGCCCCCGCCCGAGTTTGTAATGAGCACCCCCGTCGTCGAGCTTCGAGCACGCCGCCGCGGCGGCGTGCTCGTCGCGCTCGCGGCCGCGTTCGTCGTCGCGGCGTTCGCGATCGGCTTTGCCGTCGGCGATCGCTCCGCCGGCCGCGAGACGGACTTCGTGGTCGCGATGAAGGGGACATCAGCGTCACCGGGGGCCTCCGCGTCCGTCGTGGTCTTCGAGATCGACGATGCGGGCAACTGGCCGATGGAGCTGAAGGTGGAGGGCCTCCCGCCGGCCTCGAGCGGGCTCGCGTACGAGCTCTGGCTGACGCGGGACGACGAGCTGACGGCCCTCTGCGGGTACTTCAGGACCGACGCCGGCGGGTCGGCATCGGTGCCGATGAACGCCCCCTACGAGCTCGAGGCGGACGACGGCTGGGTCGTCGTCGAGGACGGGTCGGAGACCCCGCTCCTCACGACGTGAGCACACCTCCGGAGCTCCGGCGCCGGTGCCGCCGGAGCGATCGCTATCGTCGGTCGCCGTGACCGAGCGCCCCGTCCGCACCCAGTACGAGGACTTCGTCCGGCACGTCTACGAGAACGGCGTGCCGAAGAGCGACCGCACCGGCACCGGCACGGTCAGCACGTTCGGCTACCAGATGCGCTTCGACCTCGACGAGGGCTTCCCGCTCGTCACCACGAAGAAGGTGCACTTCAAGTCCGTCGCGCTCGAGCTCCTCTGGTTCCTGCGCGGCGACTCGAACGTCCGCTGGCTCCAGGAGCGCGGCGTGACGATCTGGGACGAGTGGGCCGACGAGGACGGCGACCTCGGCCCGGTCTACGGCGTCCAGTGGCGCAGCTGGCCGACCCCGGGCGGCGGCCACGTCGATCAGATCGCCGAGGCCGTGCGGCTCCTGCGCGAGGAGCCCGACTCGAGGCGGATCGTCGTCAGCGCCTGGAACGTGGCCGACCTCCCGCGGATGGCACTGATGCCGTGCCACGCCTTCTTCCAGTTCCACGTCTCCGGCGGGCGGCTCTCCTGCCAGCTCTACCAGCGCAGCGCCGACGTCTTCCTCGGCGTCCCGTTCAACATCGCGAGCTACGCGCTCCTCACGCACATGCTCGCGCAGCAGTCCGACCTCGACGTGGGCGAGCTCGTCTGGACGGGCGGCGACTGCCACGTCTACGACAACCACCGCGAGCAGGTCGAGACGCTGCTCTCGCGCGACCCGTTCCCCTACGCCACGCTCGAGCTTCTCCGCAGGCCGCCGTCGGTCTTCGACTACGAGTACGAGGACTTCGAGGTCGTCGGCTACCAGCACCATCCGGCGATCCGCGCGCCGGTCGCCGTGTGAAGGTCTCGCTGCTGGCGGCGGTCGCGCACGGCGGCGTGATCGGGCGTGACGGCGCCGTTCCCTGGCACCTCCCGGAGGACATGGCCAGGTTCCGCGAGCTGACGACCGGGCACACCGTCGTCATGGGCCGTCGAACCTGGGAGTCGCTGCCGGACCGCTTCCGCCCGCTTCCGGGCAGGCGCAACATCGTGATCACGCGCAACCCGGCGTGGAGCGAGCCGGGCGCCGAGCGAGCGGGCTCCGTGGAGGATGCGCTCGGGCTCGCCCAGGGCGAGGAGCACGTGTTCGTGATCGGGGGCGCCGAGATCTACGCGGCGGCGCTTCCCCATGCCGACGAGCTGCTCCTGACCGAGGTCGATCTCGACGTCGCGGGGGACACGTTCTTCCCCGACTGGGACCGCACCGCGTTCAGGGAGGTCTCGCGCGAGGAGATCGTCTCGGCCGACGGCACGCGTCTCGCCTTCGCCGTCCGTCGCAGATTGACCGGCGCCGGAGAAGCAGGCAGCATCCGTCGACCGTGACCACCCGGCCGCACGCGACCCGCGCCGACCTCGACGCGCGACTGCCCGAGCTGCGGGCCCTCGAGACGTCCCGGGGGACGCTCGAGATGATCGTCGCGAGGCCCGCGGAGGACGAGCGGGATACGCCGGGCACCGCGGCGCTCACGGTCGGGGAAGGGCTCGTCGGAGACCGCTGGCTGGCGAGCGCCGCGCGCCGGATGGACGCGGCCGGCGCGATCGACCGCGGGGATCAGCTCACGCTCATGTCCACCCGGGTCCTGGAGCTGATCGCAGATCGCGAGCGGTGGCCCCTGTCCGGCGACAACCTGCTGGTCGACATCGGTCTGGCCACCGAGGACCTCCCGGCCGGAAGCCGGCTCGCGATCGGAGACGAGGTCGTCATCGAGATCTCCGAGGAGCCGCACACGGGCTGCGCGAAGTTCTCGGCGCGCTTCGGGAGCGACGCCCTCAGGTTCATCAACTCGCCGGAGGGCCGCGAGCTGCGGCTCCGGGGAGCGAACGCGTTCGTCGTCGAGCCGGGAACGATCTCGGTCGGCGACGCGATCCGCCGGCTCTAGGCCTGGCCTGCGAGCTCGAGCGCGGCCTCGCGGAAGACCTGCGTGTGGTGGTCGACGTCCGCGTCGCTCGTCGCCGGCGACATCAGGGCCATGTTGTGGAACGGAGTCAGCAGGATCCCGCGGTTGAGCGCATGCAGGTGCATGTAGCGCTCGAGCGGGAAGTCGCCGGCCGCATGCGCCTGCGCTCCGTTCCGGGGCCGGTCCGGCCCGAAGAGGTACTCCGCACGGCATCCGAGCCGCGTGACGTGCCAGGGCAGGCCCGCCTCCTCGATCCCGCTCTCGACGCCCTCGGTCCAGCGCTTCGCCAGCGGGATCATCCGCTCGAAGGCCTCGTCGGTCAGCACCTCGGCCAGGGTCGCCCGCGTCGCGGCGAGCGAGAGCGCGTTCGCCGCGAGCGTGCCGCCGATGCCTCCGACGTCGACGTCCTCCAGCTCGATGCGCCCGGTCAGCCGAGCGGCGACCTCCTCCGAGAACCCGTACGCCGCGGCGGGGATGCCGCCCGCGATCGGCTTCCCGATCGTGACGATGTCCGGCTCGAGCCCGTGCGCGCCCGTGAACCCGCCGGGCCCGCAGCAGATCGTGTGCGTCTCGTCGATGGCGAGCAGCACGCCGTGCCGGCGGGTGAGCTCCCGGAGCGCGTCGTGGAACCCCGGCTCGGGATGGACGATCCCGACGTTCGTGAGCGCAGGCTCCGTGAGCACGAGCGCGACGTCTCCGTGCAGCAGCTCGCGCTCGAGGCCGAGCACGTCGTTGAACTCGACGACCCGCGTCGTCTCGGCGAGGTCGACCGGCGGCCCGAGGTTCCCGCTGCGCGCATGGACGGAGCCGCCCTCGAGCGTCGCGAACGTCTCGTCGACGGTGCCGTGGTAGCACCAGTTGAACACGAGGATCTTCGGTCGTCCGGTCAGGTGGCGCGCGAGCCTGACGGTGAAGCGGTTCGCGTCGGTGGCCGTGAGCGCGAACTGCCAGGACGGGACACCGAATCGGCGCGTCAGCTCGGCGGAGACCCAGAGCGCGTCCTCGCTCGGGAGCATGAGCGTGATGCCCTTCGCAGCCTGCTCCGAGATCGCACGCAGGGTCGGTTCGGGGGCATGGCCGGTCATCGCTCCCGTGTCCCCGAGGCAGAAGTCGACGTACTCGTGGCCGTCGACGTCGACGAAGCGGGCGCCCCTGGCCTCCTCCACGAAGACGGGGAAGCCTCCCGGCCACTTGCGCATCCAGTGCATCGGCACGCCCTCGAAGAGACCGGCCTTCGCTCGCTCGGCGAGCTCGCGCGAGCGCGGATGCTCCTCGACGAACCGCGCCTCCTCCCGGGCCTGGAGCTCCGCCAGACGCTCGTGACCGATCGTCATGCGCTCAGCCACCCAGCCGCGGACGGATCCACGACGGACGAGCCTCCGTCGACGACGAGCGCCGCGCCCGTCACGTAGCTCGCCGCATCCGAGAGCAGGAACGCCACGACCGACGCGACCTCATCCGGATCCGCCGGGCGTCGCAACGGCACGAAGCGGTGCGAGGCCTCGTACGCCTCCTCGCGTGTCGTCCCCCGGAGCTCCGCCAGGCTGTCCATGTCCTCGTCCGCCATCGGCGTCCGCACCCAGCCGGGGCAGACCGCGTTCGCCCGCACGCCGGAGGGGCCGTAGTCGTTCGCAATCGTCTGCATCAGCATGACGAGACCAGCCTTGGACGAGCAGTACGACGCCCAGCCCGGGCCCGCGCGCAGGGCGTTGAGCGAGGCCACGCCCACGATCGCCCCGTGCCGCTCGACGAGCGGCGGGAGCAGGGCCCTGGCGACGAGGAACGCGCCGGTCAGGTTCGTC
This sequence comes from Gaiellaceae bacterium, assembly GCA_041557575.1. Classification (GTDB taxonomy): domain Bacteria; phylum Actinomycetota; class Thermoleophilia; order Gaiellales; family Gaiellaceae; genus GMQP-bins7. Next base: position 15,925 of record JBFFGH010000006.1, on the reverse strand, counting down.
CGCAGCGTCTTCTCCCAGCCGGCAAGAGTGTCCTCGCCCGCCGGTGCGGAGTCGCCGATCCCCGCGTTCAGGACGAGTGCGTCCAGGCCGCCGAAGGCCGCCTGCACGATGTCGTGGAGCTCGTTCGCGTAGGTCGGCTCGCCGACGTCTCCGGGAGCGATGATCGCGCTCTCGAGCTCGCTCGCCACGTGCTCGAGCTGCTCGCGGCGGCGCCCGCCGAGCACGACGCCGTACCCGTCGTCGGAGAGTCGCCGCGCGACCGCCGCCCCGATGCCGGTGCCGGCGCCCGTCACGACGGCTCCTCGCATCGCGGGCGCTACCCCCTCCGGATCCCGACGATGCGGGCCTTCCACGACCCGCGCGGCGCCTCGACGTCGACGACGTCCCCGACCGCCGCCCCCAGGAGCGCGCTCCCGAGCGGCGAATCGGGCGAGACCCCGCCGACCGCGGAGATCTCGACTTCCATCGTGTCCCCCTCCTCGTCGGCGATCTCGACGATGGAGCCGATCCCGACGTGCTCGTCCGTGTCGTGCTCGACGGTGACCGCGTGGTTCAGGCGCGCCTGGAGCTTCTTGATGCGCGCCTCCAGGAGACCCTGCTCGTTCTTCGCCGCGTGGTACTCGAAGTTCTCCGCGAGGTCACCGAACGCCCGCGCGGTGGCGATCGCCTCGATGCTCGCCGCACGGCGCGGGCCCTCGAGCTCGGCCAGCTCCTCCTCGAGCGCGGCGCGCTGGTCGGGCGTCAGGTACTCGATCTTCGGCTCGCTCACGTCGCGCACAGGCTAGATGATCCCTTCCCCGCGCTCCTGCGATCAGTAGAAGGCCCCGACCCGTTTCGGGGCATCGTCCGATGCCCGGAGCGGGCCAGAGCCCGAAGATCGGTCCGAAAGGAGAAGGGGCCATGAAGACCATCGTCCTCGGCTACGACGACTCTCCCGAGGCGGTGCGCGCGATGTGGAGGACCGTCGAGCTCGCGAGGCTGCTCGACGCGCGGGTCGTCGTGACGAGCGTCTCGCCGATCCTGGTTCCCGCTGGGCACGGCATCGGCCCGTACGACCCCGCCGACCCTCCCGAGCGACACCACGCGCTCGCGGAAGACGCAGCCGCCGTGCTCGCGGAGCGGGGAGTCGAAGCCGAGGCGCTCACTGCGCTGGGCGACCCCGGCGAAGCGATCGTGAAGGTCGCCGACGAGCGCGACGCGGATCTCATCGTCCTCGGGACGACCCGCCATCCGTACCTGTCACGACTCGTCGGCAGCGTGTGCGACGACGTCTCCCGCCACGCCCACTGCGACGTCCTGCTCGTGCGCTGACTCTCCAGGGGTTGGCTTGCCACCGCGCCTCGCGGCTGCATTAGGCTCCGCCGGTACGACGAACAGCACCAGGGAGAGAAAAGGAGGCAGCGGTGGCGACCGATCTGGATCGCTTCGTCGGCGCCGAGGGGCGCGCCGAGCTCGTCAAGGACGTCCGCCGGCGCATCGACGCCGAGGGGATCACCTACATCTACTACCAGTTCGCCTCTGTCACGGGGCGCATCATGGGCAAGGGCGTCCCGGCCCAGCACTGGGAGGCGATCGCGGAGAAGGGCTTCCAGCTCGTCTACGGGGCGACGGCGAACCTCTTCACCGACCGCCACGGCAACTACATCGGCTACGGCCCGGAGGCCGCCGAGCTCGTGGGCATCCCCGAGCCCGAGACGTTCCAGCCCCTCCCGTGGGATCCGAAGGTCGCGCGTGTCTGGTGCACGTGCTTCCGGAACCGTGAGGAGCGGGAGAACCCCGGCGGGTTCCTGACCTCGGACTGCCGCGGCAACCTCAAGCGCATCCAGGCCGACTTCGAGAAGGAGACCGGGCTGCACCTGCGCGCCGGCACCGAGCCCGAGATGATGTGGCTCAAGCTCTCCGAGGACGGCACGCCCTCCGTCGAGGGCATGACCAAGCCCTACTGCTACCACATCGACCAGTTCTCGGAGCTCCAGCCGATCATCCACCGGGTGATCGAGTACGGGCAGGCGATGGGCCTGGACATGATCCAGGGCGACCACGAGGACGCCCCGGGGCAGATCGAGCTCAACTTCGGGTTCGACCGGGCGGAGCTGACCGCGGACAACCTCTCGACGTTCCGCCAGATCTGCAAGTCCGTGGGCCGCGAGCTCGGCGCCTTCCCGTGCTTCATGCCGAAGCCGTTCATGGGCGTCTCCGCGAACGGGTGCCACCACAACATCTCGATCTGGAAGGGCGACGAGAACGCCTTCATGCCGGATACGGACGACCCGCAGCGGCCGAGCAAGCTCGGCCTGTACGCGATCGGCGGGATCATGGAGCACCTGGGCGCGCTGACCGCCGTCACCGCCTCGACGGTCAACTCGTACCGGAGGCTCTGGGACACGGGGTTCTGGGCACCGGTGTTCGCCGACTGGGGCTTCCAGAACCGGACGACCGCGCTCCGTGTGTCCGCGCCCGGTCGCTTCGAGTACCGGTCCGTCGACTCGGCCGTCAACCCGTACCTGTCGATGGCCGTCCTGATCGCCGCGATGCGCGACGGCATCGATCGCGAGCTCGACCCCGGCGAGCCGGAGGAGCGGAACATCTACGAGGCGATGGAGGCGGGCAAGGAAGTGAAGAAGATCCCGATGACCTTCGGCGACGCGCTCGACGCGCTCGAGGCCGACGAGGTCGTCAAGAGCGCGCTCCCCGGCGAGATGTACACCGTGTTCATGCATTACAAGCGGGACGAGTGGGAGCGTTACTGTGCAACCGTCACGGACTGGGACGTGACCGAGTACCTCGACGTGCTGCCCTGAGGGGCGAGGAGCGGAACACGAATGTGCGGGATCGCAGGGATCATCTACCGGGACGGTGCGGCGCACCCGATCGGCGAGGAGATGACGCGGATGCTCCAGTCGATGAAGCACCGCGGGCCCGACTCGACCGGGTACGCCCTCTACGGAGAGGCGACCGGCGGGCTCGTCATGCGCTACAAGCTCGCGGACGCCAACACGCCACGTGACTTCGAGTTCGAGGACCGGCTGCGCCGGCACCGCTGGGAGGTCGAGTCGCGCCTGGCGGCGCTCGGCGCTCGCATTCACCAGGTGGAGGAGGAGACGTCGTACGCCTTCCGGGTCACCTTCGACTTCGAGGGCGAGCTGAAGCTGCTCGCCGACCTCGTCGAGGACATCCCGGAGGCCGAGGTGCTCTCCCTCGGGACGTCGCTCGAGATCGTGAAGGACCTCGGCGACGCCGAGAGCGTGCACGAGCAGTACGGCCTCAGCGACTTCAGCGGGACGCACGCGATCGGGCACGTGCGCATGGCGACCGAGTCCGAGGTCGACATCGCGGGCGCCCACCCCTACTGGGCGTACCCCTACTCGGACGTGGCCGTCGTCCACAACGGCCAGCTGACGAACTACTTCTACTGGCGGCGTCGCCTCGAGCGGGCCGGCCGCCGGTTCATGTCCGAGTGCGACTCCGAGATCATCGCGGTCTATCTCGCCGAGGAGATGAGCAAGGGCCTCTCGCTCAAGGAGGCGATGGACAAGTCGCTGGACGAGCTCGACGGCGTCTTCACGTACATCGCCGTCACGAAGGACGAGCTCGGCGTCGCGAAGGACGAGCTCGCGGCCAAGCCGCTCGTCCTGTACGAGTCGGACGACCTCGTGGCGCTCGCGTCCGAGGAGATCGCGATCCGCCAGATCGTCGACCACGAGATCGAGACCTACGACCCGTTCGAGCGCGAGGTGCTGGTATGGAAGCGATAGCCGGAGAACGCCGGATCTCCTACGACGCCCGCGGGCTCGCCGAGCCCAACGCCGAGGCGCCGGGGATCGCCGTCGTCGAGGACGGCGTGGCGACGTTCGATGCGAAGGACCTGACGACGCGGACGATCAACCTCGAGCTCCGCCGCCTCGTCTACGAGGAGGGCGTCGACGAGGTCGTGATCCAGAACCCGGCGGGACGGCACTCGCTCGGCGTCGGGATCCTGACCCGCTGCAAGATCACCTTCGAGGGAAGCCTCGGGTACTTCGCGTGCGGGATCATCGACGGGCCCGAGGTGCACATCAAGGGCCGCGTCGGCTGGTCTTCCTGCGAGAACATGATGAGCGGCGTCGTCGTCGTCGAGGGCAACGCGGGCTCGCTCACCGGCGCCGCGATGCGAGGGGGCGACCTCGTCGTCAAGGGACGCGTCGGGGCGCGCACCGGGATCGACCAGAAGGGCGGCACGATCATCGTGCTCGGAGACGCGGGCTCGATGAACGCGTTCATGATGCAGCGCGGCCGCCAGATCATCTGCGGCAACGTCGGCCCCGGGCTCGGCGACTCGATGTACGACGGTGAGATCTACGTCGCCGGGACGGTGAAGTCGCTCGGGATCGACTGCGTCCCCGGGGAGTGGACGGAGGCCGACACCGAGCTCATCGAGCGCAAGTTCCGCATCTACGGGCTCGGCTCTCCCCCCGAGTTCCAGAAGTTCGTCTGCGGAAAGGTCCTCTACAACTACGACTCTCTCGAGCCCGCCGAGAAGAAGCTGGTGATCTGATGGCGACCGAAGCTGGACCCGGCAAGAAGGACGTCCTCGGGCGAAGTCGGATCTTCACGCCCGAGGTCATCAACGACATCCACATCAAGGCCGAGCTCGGCCGCTACCGCATGCGCGGCTTCTCGATCTTCAAGCCGATCCCCCACTGGGACGAGCTCGTGTTCCTTCCGGGCACGCTCACGCGTTTCGTCATCGAGGGCTACCGGGAGAAGTGCGTCACGAAGACGGTGCTCGGGTCGCGCTTCGCGAAGAAGCCGATCGAGCTCGACATCCCCATCTACATCACGGGAATGAGCTTCGGGGCGCTCTCGCTCGAGGCGAAGATGGCGCTCGCCAAGGGCGCGTCGATGGCCGGCACGGCGACCTGCTCGGGCGAGGGCGGGATGATCCCGCCGGAGCGCGACCACTCGACGAAGTGGTACTACCAGTGCATCCAGAGCCGGTACGGGTTCAACCCGCACCACCTGATGCTCGCCGACGGCGTCGAGTTCTTCATCGGGCAGGGCTGCAAGGTCGGGCTCGGCGGCCACCTCATGGGCCAGAAGGTGACGGAGCAGGTCGCGGAGATGCGCTCGCTCCCGGCGGGGATCGATCAACGCTCTCCCGCACGCCACCCCGACTGGCTTGGGCCGGACGACCTCTCCCTGAAGATCCAGGAGATCCGCGAGGCGACCGACTACCAGATCCCCGTCCAGCTGAAGCTCGGGGCGTCGCGCGTCTACGACGACGTGCGCATGGCGGCCAAGTGCGGCCCGGACATCATCTACCTCGACGGTGCGGAAGGCGGCACCGGAGCGGGCCCGCACATCGCAACCGAGGAGACGGGCATCCCGCTCATGGGCGCGATCCCCGAGGCGCGACGGGCGCTCGAGGACGTCGGCCTCGCGGACGAGATCGACCTCGTCGTCGCGGGCGGCATCCGCAACGGCGCGGACATCGCGAAGGCCCTCGCGCTCGGTGCGAAGGCCGTCGCGATCGGGCACTCGGCGATGATGGCGCTCAACTGCAACAAGGAGATCCCGGGCGTCACCGACTACGAGGGGACGGTGGGCGTTCCGGCCGGGCAGTGCTACCACTGCCACACCGGTCGCTGCCCCGTCGGAGTCGCGACACAGGATCCGGAGCTGCGCAAGCGGCTCGTCGTCGAGGAGGCCGCGGAGCGCGTCTACAACTTCCTGACGGCGATGACGATGGAGCTGCAGATGCTCGCCCGCGCGTGCGGGAAGACGAACGTGCACTCGCTCGAGCCGGAGGACCTCGCGGCTCTCACCGCCGAGGCGTCGGCGATGGCGAAGGTGCCGCTCGCCGGGACGAACTACGTCGTCGGCCAGACCGAGCACGAGATCCTCGCCGAGGTCAAGCGCCTCCTGGCGAAGAAGGAGGAGGACGACCTGGCGAAGCGGCACGTCGACAACGTCGAGCACCTGCGAACGGTGGAGCGGTAGGAGGCGTCGATGGCAGAGCAGCCACACAGCCACGAGCTGGCGTACACCGAGCCGGAGAAGATCAAGTCGATCGACGCGGAGTTCCTCGCGGGTCAGCGCTTCCCGTACCAGGAGGACATGTCACTCGTCGAGGACGTCGACCTCCTCGCGGCGACCCCGGGTGAGGACATCAACTGGCTCGAGGACATCCACCTCCTGGAGGAGGAGGGCTTTCCCGCGGTCTTCGACCGCTACTCGAACTCGTTCCTCAAGATCTACTTCCCGATCCCCGAGGGCCGCGAGGACGAGATCGCGCGCAAGGTGCTCGTCAAGCACCTCCAGTCCGGGAACTCGTACGGGATCCAGCTGAAGGAGATCCACACGAAGTTCCCGCAGCCCGAGCTCGGACCGTGGGTCGAGAGCTCGAAGACGGTCGGCACCGACTGGCAGCCGCCCGTGCTCGAGGGCTGGGAGAAGCCGGCAGGGCACTGAGGTCGCCGAACGGCAGAGGGGCCGCGAACGGCCCCTCTGACAGGCGATCCGTCGAAGTCCTAGCCCTCGAGGCGATCCTTCAGGTTCGCGAGGAACGTGTCCGCCTCGCGCTCGTTGAGCTTGCGGAGGAAGGGCTCCTTGACCTTGCCGAGCAGGGTCGGCGGGATCTCGTACTCGGTCTTCACCTCGACCTTCGTCTTGCCCTCGAAGGGGATGAAGGTGTAGTCGAACTTCGCCGGAATCTGGCCGGAGGACTTGGACACGAGGTGCTTCTCGGGCACGAACTCGACCGTCTCGGTGTCACCCTCGAAGCGCATGCCGGCCATCTTGTAGACCCAGTGGTAGCGATGGCCGCCCTTCGCCAGGGGCTCGACCTCCTTCACCTCGACCATGCTGGGCCAGATCTCGGGAAGGTTGAGAGGCTTCTCGAGGTACTCGAAGACCTCCTTCGGCGGAGCGTCGATCACGATGCTCTTCTCGATCGTCGTCACGGTTCTCACCTCCTCTCGGACGACGGGGACCGCGCTTCCGCGCGAGCAGAAGACAGCGGGTCCTCTCGTCTGGAGTATGCGCCTCCGGAGGAGCCCGTGCGTCAGTCGCCCGGAGCGCCGGCGCTCGTCGCTCAGACGCCGCGGGGCGAGCGGTCGTCGAGCACGACCCGCATGAGGTCGCGGATCGACACGATCCCGACCATCTTCTGGTCCTCGACGACCGGGAGGTGGCGGAACCCGCCGTGGATCATGAGCAAGGCCGCGTGGTCCATGGTGTCGGTCGGCTCGATCGTGTCCGGATGGCGCGTCATCCACTCCGAGACCGGCTCGCTTCCGTCCTTCCCCGCCGCGACGGCGCGCATGACGTCGCGCTCGGTGAGGATGGCGGCGATCGCCTCGCCTTCGAGGACGACGACCGCGCCCACCGCTCGCTCCGTCATCCTGGCCGCCGCCTCGCCCAGCGTCGCGTCGGCCGAGATCGTCAGCAGGCTCCGCGTCATGTGCTCGCCGACAGAGGCCACGGCACGATTCTACGAGCGGTAGCGTGGCCACGTGAAGGGAGCGAGCGTGGTGATCGTCGGGGCCGGCGTGCACGGCCTCTCGACTGACGTGCACCTCGCCGAGCTCCGCGGGTCGGGTGACGGGATCGTCGTCCTCGACAAGCAGCGGGTCGGCGCCGGCGCGAGCGGGATCTCCGGCGGGATCGTTCGCAACTTCTACCTCTCGGCGGCGATGAACGAGATCGTCCACCGCTCGGTCGAGGTGTTCGAGCTCGACCCGGGCCTCTTCGGGTTCCGGCAGGTCGGGTACATCGCGGTCGTGCCCGAAGCGCAGGCCGCCGAGCTCGAGCGGATCGCGGAGCAGCACCGCGACGTGGGGTACCCCTCGACGCTCGTCCTCGGAGAGGACTCCGTCCACGGCCACATGGCCGCGATCTTCCCCGACTGGCGTGCGCGAGGGTCGACCGCGCTCCTCCACGAGTCGCGGAGCGGCTGGGCCGACCCGACCGCGACCCTCGCAACCCTGGAGGGCATGGCCCGGGCGGCCGGCGTGGAGATTCGGACGGGGGTCGAGCTGACCGGCTTCGAGCTCGACGGCGGCGCGGCGGTCGAGGCCGTCCGCACCCCGGCGGGGAGGCTCGCGTGCGACCTCGTCGTCCTCGCCCCCGGCCCGTGGGCCCGGGATCTCCTGCGGATGCTCGATCTCACCACCGAGCTCGAGCTCCACTACTGGCAGGTGCGAGAGGGCGAGTACGCGCACTCGTCCGCGGCTCTCGGCCCGACCGACCCGGTCGTCCACCTCGACGCCGACGAGCCGGTCTCCGGGCTTCCGCCTCACTGGGGGATCTACTTCAGGCCCGGGCTCGGGCACGGAGCCGCGATCGGCGGCCTCCCGCTCCGGCTCGACCCGGAGTGCGAGCTCGATCCCTACGGACCGTCGCATCCGGAGCTCGGAGAGACGACGCGCGACTTCGACGAGGGGATCACCGCCGCGATGGCCTGGGCTCTTCGCCGGTTCGACGGCGGCTTCGACCGCTGGACGTGCTCCTCGTGGGCCGCCCAGACGGGGTTCACGCCCGACTCCTACCCGGTGGTGGACTTCGTGCGGGAGAACGTCTACGCCGTTCTCGACTCGAACCACGGGTTCAAGATGCTCGCTCTCGGCAAGCTCGCCGCCGCCGAGCTCGAGGGGGAGCGCCGGCCCGCGCTCGATGCGTTCCGCCTGTCGCGCTTCGGCCGGAAGGCGCTGCATCCGGCCTCCGCGAGCCCCTACCCCTGGACGTAGCGGCCCGCACGACCGATTCCGGTTGCCCGCCCGGTGGCAGCTGCTTACGATGGCCGCTGGAAACCGCGAGCGGAGGTGAGGCATGTCCGAGAAGATGTGGGGTGGCGAGCCGTTCTGGGGGCTCGGCTACGACTGGGATCCGGATTGGGTCCTCACCGACCGCCAGAAGGAGCTCCGGACGCTGCTCATCGAGCTCTGCGAGACGGAGATGCGCGCGAACGCGAAGCGCTCCGACGACGAGCTGCTGTTCCCTCGACGGAACCTCGAGATCCTCGGTGAGCACGGATTCCTCGGGCTGACCGTGCCCGAGGAGTACGGCGGCCTCGGCGAGAACCACGTCGCCTTCGGGATGACCTGCGAGACGATCGCGCGCTACGGGTGCGCCTCGACCGCCATGTGCTACGTGATGCACATCGGAGCCGTCATGGCGATCATGTACCGGCCGACGGACACGCTGATCGAGAAGTACATCAAGCCTCTCCGCTCCGGCAAGATCGGCACCCTCTCCTACTCCGACCCCGAGACCGGCTCGCACTTCTGGTACCCGATCTCGTCCGGGGCCGAGGCGTCGAACGGCGGCTACAAGGTCCGCAAGAAGGCGTCGTGGACGACCTCCGCCGGGTTCGCCGACTTCTACGTCGTGCAGACGACGAGCCCCGACTTCAAGGGCTACGACGACCTCTCGGTGTGGGTTGTCGACGGCGAGGACGCCCAGGCGCAGCCCGCGCTCTGGGACGCGCTCGGCCTCCGCGGAAACCAGTCCGGCCCGCTCGAGGTGCCCGACGTCCAGATCCCGGCCGAGCAGCTCATCGGCCCGGTCGGCGACGGGGCCGCGTCGAACGACGAGATCGTGGACCCGTTCTTCCTCATCGGCTCGTCGTCCGTCTGGAACGGGATCGCGCTCGGGACGATCGACATCGCGAAGCGGCACACGACCCGCAAGCGCCACGTCGACGTCGGCATGCGCGTCGCGGACTACCCGACGATCCAGGACTACGTCGGCGAGTGCCTGATGGACACGAACGCGTGCCGCCTCTTCGTGCTGTCCGTCGCCCAGGCGATGGACGCCGACACCGACGACAACACGAAGACGCTCGCGGTGGGCGAGGTCGCGCGCGCCAACTACCTCCACTGGGCCTGGCAGATCAAGTTCGAGGCGGCGAAGAACGTCGCCCACGTCGTGGACAAGATGCTCCACGCCTGCGGAGGCTCCGGGTACAAGCGCGACATGGAGCTCGAGCGCTACCTGCGCGACGGCAAGGCCGGCTGGGTCATGGGCCCGACGAACGAGGTGCTGCGCCAGTTCGTGGGCAAGGCCGTGCTCCTCGGCTTCGACGCGCTCGACTACTGGAACCAGTCGTACAACCGCCGGGCGGTCGAGAACGAGGTGAAGAAGCTCGACTCGGACGGCAAGCGCCAGCTCGCCGAGCAGCTGCTGGAGCAGGCCGCCGAGGAGGAGGCCAAGGCGCCAGCGGGCACGTGACGATCTCCGGGACATCCTCGCTCGTCCGGGGACTCCTTCCCGAGGATCCGTTCCTCGAGACGTATCTCGTGCGCCCCGGCGGCGCCACCGTCGTCGGGCTCGCGCCCGACGAGCGGATCACCGTGATCGACCGGGACGGGGGCCAGGTGGCGGAGCTCACCGTCCTCGGAGCGGACGGCCGTGACGATGCCGCCGCCCTGGGCGCGACCGCGGACGCGCCCGCGACGGTCGTCCGCGAGGGCCTCTCCGAGCGCGACGGCTTCCTCCTGCACGAGCTCTCGGCGCGCGGGCTCGACCCGACCGAGGCTCTGGCCGTGCGCCTGTTCGGCGAGTGGTCGCTCCCCGGCTCGGCGCAGACGTTCCGCGCGGAGCGCCCGGTGACGGTGATCGTCGCGGCCCCGGCCGGCCGCATCGTCGACGGAGCGCCCCCGCCGTCCGAGCTTCTCGTCGAGGTGCGCCGCTCGACCCCGCGCACGTACGACCAGCAGGAGCTTCCCCCGCCGCTCGCCGAGCCGAGGCTCGACGTCCGCATCGACGCCGCGACCGCACTCGCGTACGAGGTGCGGGCCGGGGAGTACATCCAGGTGATCGACGTCGAGGGCAAGCAGTGCTCGGACTTCCTCGCCTTCCACCGCCGCAAGCTGGAGCAGGGCCTCGAGCGCGGGCTCGACGCGACGACGACGCGCTCGCTCATGGGCCAGGCCTACCCGCTCCCCGGGCTGCAGGGGAAGTTCTACGACGTGGACATGGACCCGCTCGTCGAGGTCGTCCGCGACACGGTCGGCCGCCACGACACGTTCGCGCTCGCCTGCACCGCGAAGTACTACGAGGACATGGGCTACCCCGGCCACGTGAACTGCACGGAGAACTTCAACGGCCAGGTGACGCCCTACGGGATCGCGCCCCGGAAGGGCTGGGAGGCGCTCAACTTCTTCTACAACACGGGCTTCGACGCGAGCCTCGTCCTGACCATGGACGAGCCGTGGTCGCGTCCCGGCGACTACGTCCTCCTGCGGGCGATGACCGACCTCGTGTGCTCGTCGTCCGCCTGCCCGGACGACATCGACCCGGCGAACGGCTGGCAGATCACGCCGGTGCACGTTCGCGTGTACGCCCCGGACAACACCTTCTCGATGGCGATCGCCCATCGCGTCACCGCCGACGCCGATCCCGTGCTGACGAAGGAGACCTCCTTCCACCCACGGACGAGCGAGCTGACGAAGAGCTTCACCGAGTACCGCGGCTACTGGCTCCCGCAGGTCTTCGACAACGAGGGAGCGATCGGCGAGTACTGGGCCTGCCGCGAGCGCTCCGCGATCATGGACCTCTCGCCGCTCAGGAAGTGGGAGATCCTCGGGCCCGACGCGGAGACCCTCGTCCAGAAAGCGATCACCCGCGACGCACGCCGGCTCGCCGTCGGCCAGGTGACCTACACGGCGCTCTGCAACGAGACGGGCGGGATGATCGACGACGCGACCGTCTACCGCCTCGGCCAGGACAACTTCCGCTTCGTCGGCGGGGACGAGTACGACGGGATCTGGCTGAAGGAGCTCGCCGACCGCCACGACCTGAAGGTGTGGGTCAAGCCGTCGACCGACCAGCTGCACAACGTGGCCGTTCAGGGCCCGGAGAGCCGAGAGCTCCTCGAGAAGATCGTGTGGACGCCGCCGACCCAGGTCGCGCTCGCGGATCTCAAGTGGTTCCGCCTCACGGTGGGTCGGATCAAGACCTACGACGGCGTCCCGATCGTCGTGTCGCGGACGGGATACACGGGCGAGCTCGGCTACGAGGTCTGGTGCCACCCCTCGGACGGGCCGGCCGTCTGGGATGCGATCCGGGAGGCGGGCGCAGACCACGGCCTGACGCCGCTCGGACTCGAGGCGCTCGACATCCTGCGCATCGAGTCGGGGCTCATCTTCGCGGGCTACGAGTTCGACGACCAGGTCGATCCCTTCGAGGCCGGCATCGGGTTCGCGGTCGACCTGCGGATGGACGAGGACTTCGTGGGCCGGGCGGCCCTCGAGGAGCGGCAGGCCCACCCCCAGCGAACGCTCGTCGGGCTGGAGCTGGAGGGGAACGAGACCGCGGGCCACGGCGACCACGTGTACGTCGGACGCCGGCGCGTGGGCGTCGTCACGAGCGGGACGCGCAGCCCGATCCTCAAGAAGAACATCGCGCTCTGCCGGATGGCGGTGCAGTACTCGGAGCTCGGAACGGCAGTCGAGGTGGGGAAGCTCGACGGGCTGCAGAAGCGGATCCCGGCGACGGTCGTCCGGTTCCCCTTCTACGACCCCGAGAAGACCCGCCCGCGGTCGTGATCGAGTCGTTCTCGGCCGAGCAGGTCGACGCGTTCCGGCGCGACGGGTTCCTGATCGTCGAGGAGGGGCTGGTCCCCGCGTCGGCCCTCGAGCGCCTCCGCGAGCGCTACCTGAGGCTGTTCGACGGCGAGTACGAGACGGGGATCCGCCCGGACGAGGTGAACTGGGTCCCCGGCCGCGACCCGGAGGACCGGACGCGCCAGCTGTGCAACGCCTGGAAGTCGGACACCCTCGTCGCGGCCCAGGTCCTCTCCGGGCGCGTCGGGCGGCTCGCGGCGCAGCTCATGGGCTACCGCGGGGTGCGGATCCTGCAGGACAACGCCCTCTGGAAGCCGCCCGGCACGAAGGCGATCGGCTTCCACCAGGACTCCTCGTACGCCGACTACCTCGTGCCGCCGGAGATGGTGACGTGCTGGATGTCGCTCCACGAGACCCACGCCGACGCCGGGCCGCTCGAGCTCGTCCGGGGCTCGCACAGCTGGCCGAAGTCCCCTCCCGAGCGCACCGAGTTCCACGCCCCCGACGACTGGCTCGCCGGCGCTCGAGCGGCTGCGCCCGACGGCGCGGAGCCGGAGACCGTGCCCGTCGTCGTCAAGGCGGGCGGCGGGTCGTTCCATCACGGGCTCACGTGGCACGGGTCCGCTCCGAACACGAGCGGCTCCGTGGCTCGCATGGCTCTCGTCTCGCACTACGTCCCGGTCGAGACCCGCTTCCACGAGACCAACGTGGACGTCAACTACTCCCGGTACCGGCGCCGCGGCGACCTCTCGCTCGACGAGTCGTTCTTCCCGGTCGTCTGGGACGAGACCGGGTACCGCACGCCCTGGCTCGCCGAGCTGCCCGCGCTCGACGGGCGCTAGCCGGACCCCCGGAACCTGGACGCGAGGAGCCCGATCAGGGCGATCGCGGCGCTCGAGTCCGCCTTCAGCGCCCCGAGCAGCTGCTCCCGCGTAACCGCCAGGCAGCGAACCGGGCCCTCCGCGTGGACGTCCGCCACGCGCCCCGCTCCCGGGTCGAGCACCTCGATCTCGCCGACCAGCTCCCCCGCACCGAGCGTCAGGCTCAGCCCGGGCCTCTCCACGCGGACGGTGCCCTCGAGCACGAGCATGAGCTCCGCTCCCTGCTCGCCCATCCGCATGATCGCGTCGCCGTCGCCGTACTCGCGCTCGTCGCCGAGGGCGAGGATCGGATCGAGGAGCTCCGCCGGGAGGCTCGAGAAGACGTTCGGCTCGCGGACGATCCGCTCGTACCGCCCGCCGTGGAAGAGGAGCGGCTCGCCCTCGCCGTAGCGGGCGTACTCCACCTGACCGAGGAAGAGCGAGTGGTCGCCGCCCCAGTACGAGCGGACGATGCGCGTGACGAGGTGCGCGAGCGCTCCCTCGACGAGCGGCGTCTCGCGGACGAGCTCGAAGCGAGGCTCGGGAGCCCCATCCTGCGGAGGACGTCCGGCGAACCGGTCGGAGACCGCCGCCTGCCCTGCCTCGAGCACGTTCACGCCGAGCCTCGTCCCCTCGTGGAGCAGGCCGCACATGCGGGCCCGCCGGTCGATCGAGACGAGCACGAGCGGCGGGCGCAGCGACACGGACATGAACGCGTTCGCGGTCATGCCGTGGATCTCGTCACCGACGCGGGTCGTCAGCACCGTCACGCCCGTCGCGAACATCCCGAGCGTCCGCCGGAAGGCGGCGGCGGGGTCTCCCTCGAGGCCCTCGCCGAGCGAGAGCCCCTCGGCACCGGGCGCCTCCTCGAAGGAGGCACCGAACGCCTCGGGGGCCTCGATCGCGCCCGCGATGGCAACCCGGAACTCCTCGGGAGGTAGGTCGGTGGGCCTCGACATCGGCTCCCCGCTGACTCTACTCGGACACGGAGGGTTGAAATCGTCTGGCGCGCGCCAGATAATCGACCCCTCTTGGCGGGCGCCCGCTTGCATCGAGTGGACGAAGCGGCTCGCGTGAGCACAACGCTCGCGGCCGTCGCACCGTGCACCGGAGGCCGACCCGCCCTCAACCGAAGCGAAAGGAGTCGCCGATGAAGCTTGCGAGCCTACTCGCGCAGATGTCGCCGGAGTTCCCCGATCAGGTGACGACGAACTCGCTGCTCCAGAACGTCATCTACGCGTCCGGCGCGGTCGGCGCGATCGTGCTCGTCGCTGGCCTGATCCTGGTCGACCTCGGCGGGGTACGTCGCGTGAACGTGTTCGCCTCAGCCGCCGAGAAGATGATCGGGTTCTTCATCGGCTTCGCCGTCTACTTCCTCATCGGCTTCGCGATCTGGAACTGGCAGTACTACGTCGCGTTCGAGATCGAGAGCCCGTACTGGCAAGCCGTCAAGGACTGGTGGCTCGGAGGCACGTTCGCGAACGGCCTGGCGCAGGACGTCGACCCGAACAGCATGGGCGCCAACCTGAACAACCAGCAGCTCTTCATCTTCTTCCTCGCATGCTTTGCGGGGATCATCAACGTCCTCTTCCACCTGGCGGTCACGGAGCGCATGCGCGCGATGGCGTACTTCGTGGTCTGCGCGGTTGCCGCTGTCGTCTCGTCCGTCCTCAGCTGGCTGACGTGGGGATCGTCGGGCCCGCTGACGAACGCCGGCTATCACGACTTCTTCGGGGCCGGGTTCGTGTACCTCTTCCCGGCCGGGATGGCGCTGATCTTCGTGCGCAAGATCGGGTCACGTCCGGGGATGTACCACCAGCACCCGAAGGTCCCGCAGTTCCGCTCGTACAACCTCGGCCTCACGACGCTCGGGGTCGTGTTCATCATCAGCGGCCTGCCGATGGTGATCCTCTCCTGCCTCTTCTTCTTCGGAGGCCCGGATCTGGCGTACGGGGTGAGCGTGACCATGGCCGACACGAGCGTCGGCATCGCGTTCAACAACCTCGGCATCGCCTGGGCGGCCGGCGCGTTGATGGGTGCGATCCTCGCGTACCGGACGAAGAAGTACATCTACCTCCTGCTCGGCCCGTTCGCCGGCTACGTCTCCGGCTCGCCGGCATTCGACGTCTACGTGCCGTGGCAGATGTTCCTCGTCGCCTTCTTCGCACCGCTCGTCGCGTACGCGATCTACGAGGCGAGCCAGAAGCGGCACTGGGACGAGCACAAGCTGACGCCGCTCTTCCTCGGGGCCGGCGTGTACGGGCTGCTCATGGTCGGCCTCATCGACTGGGGCACGGCGCAGGGCGGCTACTACGGTCTGGATACGGGAGACTTCGCCTTCCAGAACGCGGAGATCAACGTCTTCTGGCAGGCGATCGGGGCAGCCGTCAGCATCGGCTTCGGCATCGTGACGGCGCTCGTCCTGGCGCCGATCCTCGAGCGCACGACCGGGCTCAAGCTCGACGAGGACGAGCAGGTCACCGGCCTCGACTTCGGCGAGTGGGAGATCCGGCACGACAT
>JBFFGH010000005.1:0-40375 GCA_041557575.1 Gaiellaceae bacterium | reverse complement strand
GGATTCCCGGGATGTCCCGGCCGGGCAGCAGGACGTGCCAGTACAGCCACTGGAACATGAGCTTGCCCAGGTGGTTCAGGCGGGACTCCTTGAGCAGCGGGAGCCCGAGAGCCATCGGGAAGTGGCCGGGTACCGGCTCGTGTTCGTAGTTGAAGTCGATGAGGAGCGCCTTCCCGAACCCCGTCTCGATGAAGCAGTTCGCGTGGCCGTCGTACGCGGCCGAGGGCTCCTTCCCCTCGAGGAAGCGGACGACGTTGCCCTCGAGGGCCTCCGCCTCGAAGTGGGTCACGGAGCCGGCCTTCGAGATCGGCACGTTCGTCGCGTCACCGATGGCGAAGACGTTCGGCTTCGCGAGCGACTGCAGCGTCTGCGGATTCGTCGGCACGAAGCCGAGGTCGTCACCGAGCCCCTCCGAGCGCTCGACGAAGGGGGATCCTCCGTGCAGCGGGACGGTCACGAGCAGGTCGAAGGGCACCTCGCGCTCGTCCCAGCTCACGAGCTTCCGCTGCTCGCCGTCGGCCTGTCCGACGGCGAACTCGGTGACGAGCTCGATCCTCTTGTCCGCGAGCAGCCCTGCCAGCCGCTCGGACGCCACCGGCTTCGTGAAGGCCCCGTCGAGCGGGGTCACGTAGGTCAGCTCGACCTTCTCCCGGATCCCGCGCTCCGTGAAGTACCAGTCGGCGAGGAAGGCGAACTCGAGCGGCGCGACGGGGCACTTGATCGGCATGTCGATGAGGTTCACGACGACGCGGCCGCCATCGAACGCGTCGAGCGCGCGGGAGAGCTGTTCGGCACCCGGAACCGTGTAGAAGGTGAACATCCGATCGTTCCATCCGTCGCCCGTCAGCCCCTCGGTCTCCTCGGGCTGGAGCGTCGCCCCCGTCGAGACGATGAGCACGTCGAACGGGAGGATCGACCCGTCCATGAGGTGAACGCGGTCTTCTGCGAGGTCGACGTGGTCGATCTCCGCCTGGTGGAAGTCGATGCCGCGGTGGAGCTGACGGCGGCGAGGCCGCACGATCTCGTCGGCGGCGGCGAGGCGGAAGGGCAAGAAGAGCAGACCGGGCTGGTAGACGTGGAGATCGTCCTTGTCGACGACGGAGATCCTGGCCTCGTCGTCGTCGAACTTGCGGCGGAGGCGGTTGGCCATCATCGTCCCGCCGGTTCCTCCGCCCAGAATCACGATGCGGTGTGCCATCGCACGCCCCCGTTCCTCGCTTGCTGTTCCGTAGGCCAGTGTTCCCAGCCGGGAGATGCTCGGCAAGCGGGTATCTCCGAAACACATTGCGGCGTACTACGGGGCTGCACACCCTCGGAACGGCGCTACAGTCGAGGTGGTGTTCCGGTTCGTAGAGCACACGGCCGAGCTCGAGGTGGAGTTCGAGGCGGAGACGCCCGAGGGCGTCCTGGAGGAGGCCCGTCGCGCGTTCGAGGAGCTCATCGGAACCGGAAGCGGTGAGGCCGTCGAGCGACGGGTCGACGTGGAGGCGAGCGACCTCCCTGCGCTCCTCGCTGCCTGGCTGGACGAGCTCGTCTTCCTCGCCGACACGGAGGGCCTCGTCGCCGAGGGCGCCGAGCTCGCGCTCGACGGGCCGCGGCTCACGGGCGTGGTTCGCGGCCATCGCGGCGAGCCACGGCCGCTCGTCAAGGCCGTGACGCTCCACCGGCTCCGCTTCCGGCGGGAGAACGGCGTGTGGCGCGGGAGAGTGGTGCTCGATGTCTGATGCCGCCCTCGTCCGGATCGACGACACGACCTGGGAGATCCCGGCGTCGGCGCGCGACGACATGCGCGTCCCGGCACGCTTGTTCGCCGACGAGGAGATCCTCGCCGAGATCCGGGGTGATCTCTCCCTGAGTCAGCTCCAGAACGTCGCCACCCTCCCCGGCGTCGTCGACGCGGCGATTGCGATGCCCGACATCCACCAGGGCTACGGGTTCCCCGTGGGCGGGGTCGCCGCGACGGAGATGCCCGACGGGGTCGTGTCGCCCGGCGGCGTCGGCTACGACATCAACTGCGGCGTGCGCCTCCTCGCCCTCCCCCTCTCCGAGGCCGAGCTCGGCGCGCGCAGGGAGGCGCTCGTGCACGAGATCTCGCGCGCGATCCCCGCGGGCGCCGGCAAGCGCGGTGCGCTCCACCTGCGGGGAGGATCGCTCGACGAGGTCCTACGCGATGGGCCGCGCGCGCTCGCGGGCACGAGCCCGGACGACATCGAGCGCACCGAGTCGGGCGGTCGTCTCGAGGGCGCGGACCCCGCCGCCGTCTCCGAGCGCGCTCACCTCCGCGGCCGCGACCAGCTCGGGACGATGGGCTCGGGGAACCACTTCGTCGAGCTCCAGGTCGTCGACGAGGTCGTCGACGCCGACGCGGCAGAGGTGTTCGGGCTCGAGCGCGGCCAGCTCACCCTGCTCATCCACTCCGGATCGCGCGGGCTGGGCCACCAGGTGTGCACCGACTACGTCAGGCTCATGGACGGCCGGCTCACCGCGTACCGGATCCACCTGCCCGACCGACAGCTCGCGTGCGCTCCCGCGTCGTCGCCCGAGGGCCGTCAGTACCTGGCTGCGATGGCCGCCGCCGCGAACTTCGCGTGGGCGAACCGCCAGGCAATCGCCGACGGAGTGCGGACGGCGATCCGGGCGATCCTCGGCGTGGACGTCGCCGAGGAGACGCGCCAGGTGTACGACGTGGCCCACAACGTCGCGAAGGTCGAGCTGCACGGCGGCAGGCGCCTGTGTGTGCACCGGAAGGGCGCGACGCGCGCGTTCCCGGCCGGGTCCGCCGAGATCCCGGAGGCGTACCGTGCCGTCGGCCAGCCCGTCTTCATCCCCGGCTCGATGGGCACGGCGAGCTTCGTCCTCGCCGGCGAGCCGGGCGCGATGGAGCGCTCGTTCGGGACGACCTGCCACGGAGCGGGTCGACGCATGTCGCGCACTGCCGCGCGGAAGAGAATCGCCGGCGGCGAGCTTCGCCGCGAGCTCGAGGGCCGCGGCATCGTCGTCCGCTGCCCCTCCCCGAAGGGTCTCGCCGAGGAGGCGCCGTTCGCCTACAAGGACGTGGATCGCGTCGTCCGCGTCGTCGAGCGTGCGGGTCTCGCCCGACGTGTGGCGCGGCTCGTCCCGATCGGTGTCGTCAAGGGCTGAGGGGCGCTCCAGGTAGCGTTCGGCCAGGCCATGGACGTCACGGAGACCACGTTCGAGCAGGATGTGATCGAGCGGTCACGGGAGGTCCCCGTGATCGTCGACTTCTGGGCCGCCTGGTGCGGTCCGTGCCGGGCGCTCACCCCGGTGCTCGAAGCGGAGGTCGAGCGGAGAGAGGGCGCCGTGGTGCTCGCGAAGGTGGACGTCGACGCGAACCCCGGCCTGTCGGCGATGTTCCGCGTGCAGGGGATTCCTGCCGTCAAGGCCTTTCGTGACGGGCGCGTCGCATCCGAGTTCGTGGGCGCCCGCGGGGCGGCGGCGGTCTCGGCGTTCGTGGACGAGCTCCTGGCGCCGCCGCGAATCCATGCCGTCATGGACGAGCTGCGCGCGAGCCGCGAGCTTCCCGGGGTGCTCACTGCACTCGAGAACGAGGATCCGCAGCAGGCACTCGACCTCATCCTGGATGCGATACCGGGCTCGTCACCGGAGCAGCGGGAGCGCCTGAGGGATCTGGCCGTCGCCGTGTTCGAGCACCTCGGCCACGAGGATCCGGTCACGGTCGCGTACCGGCGTCGCCTCGCCTCGGCTCTCTACTGAGCCGCTTTACCTCGCGGGAGCGGCGCGGTACTTCGCAGTCCAGCGCGCCGTCGCGGTCAGGTACGCCCTCTGCGCAGCGATGCCCCGCTTGCCCCACGCTCCGTCGTAGCCGGCGCGGCCGACCTGCGAACGCGCAGGCTCGATCTGCGTGCCTTCCTGCCACTCGTTGTAGCTCGTGATCGTCACGATGTCCGGCCGCGCCCTGATGGCGGTCTTCCACATGCGGTCGTAGGCCGCTCCGTCCTGACGATCGCGGACGGCGTCGTGGCGCGTGGCGAGCCGCGCGTCGTAGCCGGGGCCGATCGACGGGGCGCAGAGGAGGCCGTTGGCGCGCGCCTGGCTGCAGAGCCGCTTGAACATCGTGGCTTTCCAGGTGACGACGTCGTAGGTGTAGACGCCGTCGAAGCCGGACGCCCTCGCCCGGGCGACACGGGTCGTGTGCCCGAAGATGCGCACGCCGCTGAGGCTCTCCAGCGCCGCCGCCCAGGCCTCGGGCGCATCGCGCTCGGCGTCGTAGAGGTAGTAGTCCGAGATGCCGGTCTCCGCGCGGAGGCGGGCGATGTCCTCTGCGGCCTTGGCAGGCGTGCGCTCGGGGTACGGCTCGATGTGGAGGGCGACCGAGAGGCGGTGCCGCTGCGCCGCCTGGACGACGAGCGGGAGCCGATCCGCCTCCGGCGATCCGAACCCCCACCACGACACGACGACCGTGTCCACGCCCGCGGCGGCGATCTCCTTCATCTGGGCCAGCACGATGCGCGCGTTGGAGGATGAGTAGAGACCGCGGGCCGGGTAGAACGCCGTCGAGAGAACCGGCGTGCCGTCGTGCTCGACGTACCAGTGGGCCCAGCTCCCGTCGCGCTTCGGAGTCGAGTACCACGGGTAGTAGAAGATCGCGACGCGGCCGCTCGCGGCGGAGACCGGTTTCGGCGCAGAGGCCGCAGGGAAGGCAAGCAGGGCCGCGCACGACGCAGCCGCCACGAGTGCCGAGAGTCGCCGTCCGGTCACCGTAGCGCGGCACATTACCGCGCACGCCCGACCGACGTCTCCTAGCATTCCGCTCAGGATGAGTCGGTACCGGTACGTGGTCGTGGGAGGCGGGATGACCGCCGACGCCGCCTGTCGTGGCATTCGCGACCACGACGCCGAAGGGACGATCGCGCTCTTCGCCGCCGAGCCGCATCCACCGTACTCCCGCCCCCCTCTCTCGAAGGCGCTCTGGGCGGGAGGCGAGGAGACCATGATCTGGCGCGGAACCGAAGGCCTCGGCGTCGACGTGCACGTCGGCAACCGCATCGTGGAGCTCGATCCGGACGCGTGCTCCGTGACCGACGAGCGCGGCCAGGAGCACCGGTACGAACGCCTCCTCCTCGCCACCGGTGGTCGGCCGCGCCGCCTCCCTGCCGGAGACGACGGGGTCGTGTACTTCCGCACGCTCGACGACTTCCGACGGCTCCGCGCCTCCGTGGGCCCAGACACGCGCGTCACGGTGCTGGGCGGCGGGTTCATCGGCTCGGAGATCGGAGCCGCTCTCGTCGCGAACGGAGCGATCGTGACGATGGTGTTCCCGGAGAGCGGCATCGGAGCGGCGCTCTTCCCCCCCACGCTCACGACCTTCGTCACGGACTACTACCGGGAGCGAGGCGTCGAGGTGCTCGCCGGAGAGCTCGTCGAGGAGATCACGGCGGCGGACGAGGGCTATCGGCTGCGGACGGGCAGCGGACGGACGATCGCTGCCGACCTCGTCGCCGCCGGTCTCGGCATCGCCCCGGACACGGAGCTCGCCGAGGCTGCGGGCTTCCCGGTGGACGACGGCATCACGGTGGACGAGCTCGGTCGCGTGGCCGGGCGGGACGACGTCTTCGCAGCGGGCGACGTCGCACGGTTTCCCGTTCCCGCTCTCGGGGGGACGAGGCGGGTCGAGCACGAGGACCACGCCAACACCCACGGCCGGACGGTCGGCGCCAACATGGCCGGCGCCGGGACGCCGTACGACCATCTCCCGTTCTTCTACTCGGATCTCTTCGACCTCGGCTACGAGGCGGTAGGCGACGTGGGCTCCGCGCTCGGCACCGTCGAGGAGTGGGCGGAGCCGAACCGAAAGGGGATCGTCGCCTACGTCGACGACGAGGGACGCGCTCGCGGCTTCCTCCTCTGGGACACGTGGGGCAAGGTCGAGGCGGCCCGGGAACTCATTCGCGCCCACGCGCGGCCGGATGCGGCCACCCTGCAGTCCCTTCTCGACTGAAGCTCCCCGCGCCAGGCGCCGCCTTCCGGTGCCCGACGCCGGCGTGCGACCGACGCGCGAGAGGTCGCTACCGCCTGCCCAGGAAGCCGACGAGGCCGAAGAGGAGGAGCAGCACGACGAGCATGAACCACCAGGCGATGCCGAGGGTCCCGTCCTCCCAGGTCAGCACGTCCCACATGGCGCAAGCCTAACGCGCCGGAGCTGGGCGTCAAAGCAGCCGCAGCAGCGTCTTCTCGGCACGCTCGCTCCGAGCGCCGCGAAGGCAGGCGAGGGCCGCCGTCGCCAGTTGGACGTCCTCGAGCCGTATCTCCCTCCCCTCGAGCGCCAGTCGCGCGACCCAGCGCACCGCGGCGGGCTCGAACTTGTGGCTCCCCGTCCTCGCGTACGCGACGACGAGCGCCAGCGCGTCCGCGAGGCTGAGCCAACCGAGCTCGCGGGCTGCGTGCTCCGCCTGCTCGAGACTGCCGCGGCCGAGCGCGCGCTGGAAGCGACCGTGCGCTGTCCCCTGGGAGGTCACGAACACATGTTCGCACGGCCTGGCCTTCATCGCGAGGGGCTCTTCGACCGGCATTCCTGGTCCGTGCCGCCCCCACTCTGTCGGGGGATCGGGTCGGGGCGCCCGGCCGCCGATCAGCGCTCCATGATCTGGCCAGCTGCGGCACTGGCGGCTCTCCTTCTCGGCTTCGTCGTCTTCTACGGCTCGGCTCTCCAGGGCCGGCTCGCTGCCGGTGCACACGCGCCGGCACCGGACGACGCCGCCGAGGGCGAACCGACCCTCTGACCAGCCGAGCGCGAGAGCTATCGCGGAGTCGGTCGGCGGCGCGCAAACCCGCTTCGCGTGCGTTCGACAGGCCGAGGCCCTACGCCGGCTCATCCCACCCGAGGGGGAGGGGAAGGGACGAACCGTTCTGGCGAGGGGCCCCGGCGGATCGGGGTTCTGCGCTCGAGGAGGTCTTCCTCCCAGGCTCTGTCGCAGGCCGGGTCGCCTCACATCTCGAGACGGTGGGCCCGCGCTCCCCTCACCGGTCACGGCTACAGTGGCTCGGGTGCGTGTCTCCCCGCTCGTCGCGCTGGTGCCGCTCGTCGCCGTCCTCCTGGCAGGCTGCGGTGGGAGCGGCAGTACCTCCCAGGCCGAGCTCGAAGAGATGGAGACGACCCCCGTCGTCGGCGCGCCGGCCACGCCCACGCGGGAGCCCGCTCCGGCGATCGAGGGCACGACGCTCGAGGGGGAGCGCATCTCCCTGAAGAGCCTCCGCGGACGGCCGGTATTCGTGAACGTCTGGTCGTCGTGGTGAAGCACGTGCCAGAGCGAGGCGGTCGCCTACGCAGACTTCCAGTCGTCGAGCCCCGAGATCTCCTTCCTCGGCCTGAACGTCGCGGACACGGCGTCCGAAGCCGACGCGTTCGTCGAGCGGTACGGCTGGAGCTGGCCGTCCGTACGTGACCCGCAGAGAAAGCTGGCACGAAGGCTCGGAGCCACGTACCAGCCACACGTCATCCTGATCGACGCGAGCGGCGGTATCGTGGACACGTGGGAGGGGCGAGGCGATCCCACTGTGTGGGGGGCGATGGCTGCGAAGCTCCCGTAGTTCTTTCGCCGGCGCTCTACGGCCGAACGCCCCCGCCCGCGCACGATCATCTGCTCGGTAATAGGAGGAACGTGACCACGATGCGAATGCCGATGAAAGTGATGTTGGCTCTGGTGGTCGCCTTGCTCGCCACCGGCTGCTCGAGCTCCACGGAGACGCCGCGCGACAGCAGCGTGAACGATGCAAGCCCGCCGGCCGACACACTCAACAGGAAGTGCTACGACGGCTGCATCGAGGCGGGCAAGTCCGCCGAGGTCTGCAAGAAGAGCTGTTCCAAGCCTGCGGTGGATAGGGACGGCGGCAAGACCGATCCCTGTGTTGATGGCTGCCTCAAGGGCGGCAAGACCGCCGGCGAGTGCAAGACCTACTGCACGTACGGCGTCTATCAGCAGCCTCACGGCGACGCCTGCCTTCCGCAGAAGCAAGGCAGCTACGATCGATGCTGGATCGAGTACGTGCCCAAGACCGTGGTCAGCAAGCCGCCGCTGATCATCGACCTGCACGGGTGGGGAGCGACTCCGGAGTTCCTGCGCACCCTCTCCAGGTGGCCGCTTCTCGCCGACAAGGAGGGGTTTGTCGTGGTCTGGCCCTTCGGGGTGGGAAAGTCCTGGAACGCCGGTGCGGGCTGCTGTATTCCGGCCTCCACGGACAACATCGACGATGTCGGTTTTCTCAAAGCGCTCATCGCCGAGATGGTCAAGTCCAACGGTGTGGACGCCAAGCGTGTCTACCTCAGCGGCCACTCCAACGGCTGCGCCATGGCCCAGCGCTTCGCCAACGAGGCCAGCGACGCGGCGGCAGCGGTGGCCTGCATGTCTCACTATCTCCTCGTCGGCGCCGACCCCAAGTACACGCCGGTGTCCGTGATGGAGGTTCACGGGAACACCGACACGACCGTTGGCTACCAGGCCGGCGAGCAGGTGGGCGCGGTGGCCAACCTCCAGAAGTGGAAGACGATGAACGGCTGCACCGGCAGCCCCGTCGTCACGTCGATCCAGGGCAAGAGCTCTGTCCAGACCTACGGCAGCTGCAAGGGTGGCACCGAGGTGTCGCTCGTGACCCTGGACGAGGTCGGTCACTACCCGTATTGCTGCAAGGCGATCACCATCGACACGACCAAGATGGCCTGGGACTTCATGCGCCGCTTTTCCCGGCCCTGACACGTGGACCCGCCGGGACGACCCCGAGGAGGATCAGGACCAGTGCGCCACAGGCTCCGTGGGCCGAGTCGCCGAAACCCGCATGGATACTCAGTCGGGGCGCCGAGATTTGAACTCGGGACCTCTGGTCCCCCAGACCAGCGCGCTAACCAGGCTGCGCCACGCCCCGTGGCGCACCAACCTTAGCGGCTTCCGGCCCGGACGCCGTCCGTGGACGACGGAGGCGTGAAGGGAGCCGCCCGCTCCACCAGAAGTTCCGGCGGAAGAGGAGGACGAAGAGCGGAACGAGCGCGAGGAGCGTCACCCAGGGCATGAGCGCGAGCCGGTCCGCGCTCTCTTCGAGCGCGACCGTCTCCCCCGTGCCGACCGCGGTTCGGACCGCCTCGAGAGCACTCGGGTAGTCGCTCTCCCGGAAGACCTTCCCTCCCATGAGCTCCGCCGCGCGGGCAGCCGTCGTGGGCGCGCGCGGATCCGGCGTGTAGCCGCCCTCGGGAACCCCCGTCTCGTAGATCGCCTCGCTCTCGTCCCCGATGCGGACGAGCACGGACTCGATGCGGGGCTCCTGCTCGAAGGCCGCCGCGAGGCCGCCCTCGACCGTCTGGCTCTCGCCGTCGGTGAGCACCACGAGGACGCGCTTCTTCGCCGTCGGCGGGAAGTAGCTCTTCTCCGGGACCGACCGCAGCGCATCGAGCTTGGTCGCGACCGTCACGTACGTCGAGCTCGACGGTGGCTTCTCGATGTCCACGGCCCGCTGGAGCGTCGCGTCGAAGACCTGTGCGTCCACGGTCGGGAAGAGGTGCGGGAGCGCGCGGTCGGTGAGCGACGCGATCCCGATGGGCACCTCGGGGAGCTCCTGTCGCAGCCTCGACGCCAGGACACGAGCGCGCTCGAGCCTCGTCGGGGCTCCGGCGGCCTCGGATGCGAGCATCGACCGGGAGACGTCGAGGACGACGAACGCCTGGACGTCGGTGCGCGCGTTCACCGTGCGCGTCGTCTCGACGACCGGCTGCGTCGCTGCGAGACCGAGGAGCAGGGGGACACCGACGAGCGCCGCGAGCACCGGAGCCCTGGAGCGGAGCGTGGGCTCGGCGATGCCGAGGGCGCGCCGCACGCTCCTCAGTCGTCGCTCCCGCAGCGCGAGTGCGGCGAGCGACAGAGCGCACGTCAGCGCGAAGAGGATTCCGAGCGGCGTGACGAGGCTGACGTCCATGGATCAGTAGCCGGATCCCGACGTCCCCTGCCCGGAGATGGTGCCTTCGGCCGCCCCACCGGTTGGGTCCGTGCCCGGGAGGTTCGCGGCCTTCGCATCGCGGAGTGCGAGCTCGAGATTCGTCTTCGCATCCGCATTGCCCGGATCGGTCTCGATCGCGCTCCGGAACGTGAAGATCGCCTTGCGCAGAGTCGCGTCCCGCTCGGCCGTGTCGTAGCTGTACCGGTCGAGCGACATCGCCCCGAGGAGGTTCAGGAGGCGTGAGCGCCGGGCGGGGTTCGCGTCGTTCGCGCTGAGCTCGGTGAGCTCGAGCTGGACGCGGCCCCGGAGGTTCTCGAGCTCCGGGCCGTAGATCTGGACCTTCCCCGGCTCGACGCGCAGGAAGCGCACGAGGATCCTCCGGTAGGCGAGGTCGTCTCCGACGTCGAGCATCCGCTTCGCAGGCCAGCCGGGCAGGAAGTCGAGCTCCCTCCAGAGGCCCGCCTGGCGCTTCGGCGATGCCTCGAAGCGCACGTCTCCACTCTCCAGCCTTCCCGGCAGGCGGAGGACGTCGACTGCGAGCACCGCCAGGAGGATGGCGAGCGGCACTGCGACGAACGCCGCGATGCGAACGAGCCTGCGCGACGTCACCTTCGCACCTCCAGTCGTGGCAGCAGGCGCTCGTTCAGCGCGAGGAGCAAGACGAGCACGCCGGCGATCCCGACGAAGGCCCAGGGCAGTGCCGTCCCGAGGCTCCGGGCCTCCGGGGCGCGCACGGGGGCGTCCTGGCTCTTCTCGCGCAGCACCGCCGCACCCCCGAGGATGGCGTCGACGCGGGCGCGCCGCTCCTCCGTCGGGTTGAGCGGGACGAGTCGGACGTCGATGCCGTCGCCCCGCACGAGAGCCACCTGCTCGGCCACGCGCTGGATCTCGTCCGGGAGGATCTCGAAGTCGCTCACCAGGATGAGCGAGCCGTTGCGCACTCCCTCGCGCTGGAGCGTCTCCCGCGCCACCCGTATCCCCTCCGAGACACGCGTGCCCGCACGGAAGTCGACCCAGGGGTTCTGCGCGGGGGGCTCGTTTCCGCCAGCGGTCGAGAAGTAGCGCAGGAGAGGCAGCAGCTCGCGGCCCGGCGTCCCGATGGGAAGGAGCTCGTAGGCGGCATCCGAGAAGGCGACGAGGCCCACCCTCTCGTCCCCGGTGGCGAGCTTCTCGATCGTCTGCGCGAACGCCTCTTCGCTCGTCGAAGCCGACAGGTCGAGCACGACGATCCCCGTCCTGCCGCTCGGCACGAGCGGCGCGCGCTGCACCCCCTCCCCACGCGCGACCACGAAGGCGCCGGCAGCCGTCGCGAGGAGCGCGAGCGCGAGCGCTCCTCGCAGGAGCATGGTGCGGCGCCGGGCGCGGCGGAGGCGACGGGGCTCCGTGGTCGGGATGGGGCTCGACGTGCTACGCCAGGCCATCGATGCTCCTCACCTCGGAGACGAGGCTCGACGCGCTGTCCGGGGAGGGCGAGGTCGCCGACCAGGCCAGCTCCCGGGCCGACCGTGCGAGCTCGGGATGCTCGACTGCCTCGAGCTCGACGGCGAGGACCTCCAGCGCTTCGCGCCGTTCGGAGCCGTTCTCACGCCCGCGTGACCACTCCACGAGGCGCAGAGCGCACTCGAGAGGCGTCAGCTGGGGCTCCTCGACGAGCACAGGAGCCGGGCGGCGGCGTCTGAGCCAGAGGATCACGAGCACCGCCGGGAACGCGAGCAGCGCGAGAGCGCCGGCGAGGAGGCCGACCCCGAGCACCGTGGGCGAGATCCGGTAGTCCGGCTCGGCCAGCGGCGTGACTCCCGTCTTGAAGAGGAACCTCGAGAAGCCGGGAACGTCGCTCTCCTTGAGCCGCGAGACGGAGACGACCTCGGGCCACGCCGTCTTCTGCAGGAGACGGGTGGTGCCGTCGGGCTCCTCGTAGAGCACGCGTGCCGCAGGAAGCTTCAGCGTGCGCCGCTCCCCGCGACCCGTCTCCGCCGCCCCCGCGTCGCTCGCGAGAACGTCGGGTATGCACGCGATGCGCAGACAGCGAAGGACGACCTCGCGGCGGATCACCGTGAAGCGCCCGCGCTCCTCGGTCGTCTCACGCTCGGCCTCGACGTCGTAGGGCAGGAACGAGGTCTCGACGCGCACGCGGCCCGGATCGAGCCGCTCGCGGTCGACGACGACCTCGAACGTGGCCGTGACGGGCTCGGCGAACACGTGCACCGTCGGATCGAGCTGCGAGACGGCGGTGACGTTCTTCCCGAGCGGAAGATCGTCTGCCTCGTCCCGGCCCCCACACCCGGCGACGGCGAGAAGCACGAGCCCTGCGAGAAGCAGCTTCCTCATGCCCTCCCCCGCGTGAAGAGCCGCTGGTCGGCCCAGGTGAGGAACGAGAAGACCAACTCCTTGTGGTCGTGCGAGGAGATCACCACCGGATCCATGTCGAGCCCGCGCATGGCCCGGAGCAGCTCCAGGTGCCGGCGCTCGTTCTCGGTGCGCCTCGCGGCCGCCTCCGCCGCGGAGACGCGCGCGAGGGCCACCCGCGACGTGCCGGGCTCGGCGAAGGGGACGACGACGCCCCCGACGTCCGGGAAGCTCTGCTCCCAGACGGGGTCCTGGATCACGACGGGGACGACCTCCCAGCGGCGCTCGAGCGCTCGCAGCCACGCGTCGCGCGCCACGGGCGCGAGGAAGTCGGAGAGGACGAAGACGAAGCTGCCGGCCGGGAGGTCGCGGCGCTGCTCGTGCAGGAAGGCGAGACCACGCTCGAGGGTGTCGGCGGGCGCGGAGAAGTGCGGACTGCCGTCGAGCGAGACCTGCTCGTGCTCGCTGCGAGGGGGTCGCCAGCGGGTGACCCCGCCGTCCTCGTCGAGGGCGCCGAGGAGCCCCCTGGCCGCGCCCGCGCTCGCCGCTATGAGCGAGACCGCCTCGTCGACGGCGCGCGGCTTGCAGAGCCACGGCCACCCCTCAGGGAAGACCGACATCGTCGGCCGCCGGTCGACGAGCACGACGACGCGGGGCGCCTCCTCCGCATAGTGCTCGCGGACGACGAACTCCTCCGTTCCGCGCGCCAGCGAGAGACGGGCAGAGGCGTTCCAGTCGATCCGGCCGACGTCGTCCCCGGGCTGGTACGGGCGGGAGCTCGCGACGTCCGAGCCGAGCCCGCGGCGTATGGAGTGCAGCCCGCCGAACGGGAGCCCCAGCACCCTGCGCCGTGGGATGAGCGGGAAGGTGGCGGTCAACTCGCCGCGGAGATCGTCGCTTCCAGCTCCTCGCCGGGCCGAGGCGCGATCTCGAGGCACCGCGCACGGAAGCGGGCCGCCGCCTCGGTCCAGCCGATCTCCCTCGCTTCCGCGACGAAGCTCGGGGTGAAGACGATGCGATGCATGACGACGGGAAGGAAGAGCTCTTCGACGTCGACGGGTGTGACGAACTCGCGACCTTCGAGGAGCGCCCAGGCCCGCGCGGCTCGCTCGAGCGAGAGGCTTCCGCGCACGGACGCGCCGATGGCCACTCCCTCGGCGACACGCGTGGCGCGCACGAGGCGGATGACCCAGCGGCGGACGACCGGATCGATGTAGACGTCGTGCACGGCGTCTCGCAGGGCATTCACGTCCTCCACCCGCAGCACGGGACGGAGACGGCTCAAGGGGTGTGCCCGTACCTGCTGCTCCACGATCCGCACCTCGTCGTCCTCACCCGGGTAGCCGAGCGCCGTCCGGAGGAAGAAGCGGTCGAGCTGTGCCTCCGGGAGCGGGAACGTGCCCTCCTGCTCGATCGGATTCTCGGTCGCGAGGACGAGGAAGGGATCGGGCAGCGAGCGCGTGACGCCGTCGATCGTCACCTGCTGCTCGGCCATGGACTCGAGGAGCGCGGACTGCGTCTTCGGCATCGCCCGGTTGATCTCGTCCACGAGGACGACGTTCGCGAACACGGGCCCCGGGCGGAACTCGAAGTCGCGCTCGCGCTGGTTGAATACGGAGAGGCCCGTCACGTCGGTCGGCTGGAGGTCGGGCGTGCACTGGACGCGTGCGTTCGTCGCGCCGTCGATCGAGCCGGCGATCGCACGCGCGAGAATCGTCTTCGCGGTGCCGGGGACGTCCTCGAGGAGGAC
Source organism: Gaiellaceae bacterium (assembly GCA_041557575.1). GTDB lineage: Bacteria > Actinomycetota > Thermoleophilia > Gaiellales > Gaiellaceae > GMQP-bins7. The sequence goes on along the minus strand of JBFFGH010000005.1, from coordinate 26,319 downwards.
GTGGCCGCCGCAGAGGAGTGCCGAGAGCACGAGCTTGATCTCCTCGGTCTTGCCGAGCACGACCGTCTCGACGTTCGCGAGCAGGCGCCCGGCCAGCTCGACGTTGCGATCCGCGGCGGTCTCAGTCATAGACACATCCTTTCGTCGTGAACAGGCGTGACATACCGGAGTCGAGTACCTCCGCGTAGGCGAGCGGCTTGCCCTTCTGCGTTCTCACTGCGAGCCGGCCCGACTTCAGCGGGACGTTCGTCGCGAGGAACGCGCCACGGCTTCGAAGCTGCGTCTTCGAGGTGGCGATCGCTCGCACCCGGACGAGCACACGGCGTGGGGCCGGGCAGTCGAGCTTTTCGCCGAACGGTGATGCGGCGCTCCCCGTCAGCCCGGCCTTCGTCAGAGGGACCTTCGCCTTCACGATGCGGCAGGCGCTGCGACTCACCGCGAGCGTCCCCCACCGCGTGACCTGCGCCGTGCGAAAGCCGGAGTCGACCGTGGTGTCGGCCGAGGGGCGCCCGGCGGTGATCCAGGCGAGGCCGTCGCCCAGCGGATCGAGCGTGCTCCCGACGTTCCCGCTCGACGCGATCGCGTACGGCAGCTGCTTCCAGCGTCCTCCCGCCCGGATACCTGCGTTCGCGCGTACCTCGACCTCGCGGATGCCGCCGGTCGGGGACGTCGTGCAGCGCATCGTGCGGTCGATCACGACGGAAGCGGCGGCAGGCTCGCCGCGCGACGCCTGAGGGCTGACGGCGTGTGCCACCACGACCAGCGCGACGACTCCGACGAGGACGGCGAGCTGGCGCATCAGTCGGACACGCACCCCTTCGCCGCGAAGAGCCTCGCCCTCCCGGTCTCGACGACGTCTGCGTACATCAGCGCCTTCCCCTTCGTCGTTCTCACCGTGAGCCGGGCCGACTTCAGGGGGACGTTCGTCACGAGGAAGTCGCCCTTGGCCCGCAGGGCGGTCCTCGCGGTGGAGACCGCCCTCACGCGGAGGAGCACGGAGCGGGGCGCGGGACACTCGAATCGGTCGCCGAGTGCCGGAGTCTTGCCCCCGGCGAGCCCGGCACGCGTGAGCGCGACCTTCGCGCTCGTGCTGCGGCACGCCGCCCGGCTCACGCCGACGGTTCCCCACTCGAGCGCCGAGGTCGCGCGGAACCCGAGATCCAGCTTCGTCGTCGGCGAGGGCTTCCCGGCCGAGATCCAGCCGAGGGAGTCCCCCAGCCCGTACGTGACGTTGCCCGCGGACGCGGCGCCGAAGGGAAGCCGAACCCAGCTGTCACGGAGCCGCGACCCCGTGTTCGCGCGCGCACCGATCTCGCGGATGCCCCCGCTCAGGGGCGTCGTGCAGCGCAGCGTGACGTCGATGACGGCCGACGCGCGCACCGCTCCGTGCAGGCCCTGGGCCGGCAGGGCGGCGCAGGCGAGGAGCAGGACGCCGAGGAAGAGCGCTCCGCGTCCGATCACTTGGCCTCACATCTCGGTGCCGTGAAGAGCCGCGCGACCCCGGTGCCGCGGGTTTCCGCGTAGACGAGCTTGGCGCCCTTCGTCGTCCGCACCGCCATCCGGGCCTCCCGCACGGTCGCGAGCGTCCGCTGGATGCCGAGGCTGGGCCTGAGCGTGGCCGCGCCCACGAGCGTCGCTCGGACCCTCACGATGACACGGCGAGATCCTTCGCAGAAGAAGCTCTCGGTGACCGGACCGGCGGCTCCCCCCCGAAGCCCCGCTCTGGAGAGCGGAATGCGCTTGGCGCTCTTCTTGCACGTGGAGACGTTGAGCCCGAGCGTCCCCGCCTCGCGCACCGGCAGCTTCCGCCACTCGGAGTCGATCGTCGTGATGCTCGAGGGCTTTCCCGCCGTCACCCACGCCAGGGCGTTCGCGAGCAGCCGGGGATCGTGCGTGCCGCCGCCGGAGTGCCCCGTGTCGACGAGGGCGAACGGCAGCTGCGCCCATCCGCTTGCACCCTGCCGGACCCCCGAGTGCGCCCTGGCCTCGATGCCGTAGAGGCCGCCCACCATCGCGGTCGGGCACGCGAACGTCCTGTCGACGACCTCCGTCGAGGCCGCACGCCGCGCCGGAGCCAGCGTCTCGTCGGTGTCGGTGGGTCGTGCTGCACTGACGGCGAGGCGCTCGATCTGGCGCTGCGCCTTCGCAAGCAGCTCGGGTGACGGGCGAGTCACTCCGAAGTACGCCGTGAGATCGATGTTGTATCCCCCGACGGCCCCACGCAGCTGACGCTGGCCGAGCGGATCGGCGGGACGCACCTGCGTTCCCGAGTCGATGTACGAGGACGCATCGGCGAGCCGGAGCGGCAGCTTCGTCTCGGGGAACAGCCTGTCGTACACCTCCTCGCCGCGAGCGCGGAAGCTGGCGACCAGCACGATCCCACTCTTCGGGAGGTCGAGAAGCGTCGCGTACGGCAGCGCAGAGGGCTCCGCGAGCCCGCCGACGACGTCCTCCGAGTCGAGGGGCAGATTGGACGCCACCGCGAGCGCGGGCTGGTCGGCGGTCGCCTTCGCGCCGGACTGGTAGACGAGCCAGCCGTTCTCCGGGAGGAATCCGAGCCCTACGGGCCCTTTGGCAGCTTCGCCCCTGGGTGTGAGGGCCGCGCCGAGCCCGATCCCGAGGGCCGCGGCCACGACGACCGCCGCTCCCGCCAGGACGGCGACCCGCAGCCGGCGTGGCCGCCCGGAGCGGAGGGCCGCGAGCGCCCTTGTCCGCGCGCTCTCGGTCGCGTCGGGAGTGGGCTCGGGAAGCGCGTCGCGCCCCTGCTTCAGGAGGCGCTCGAGCTCAGACGACATGACCTGCCTCCTCGAGCACGCGTCGGAGCTCGGCCTTCGCGCGGGCGAGGCGAGAAGCGACCGTCCCGACCGGCAGCCCGAGCATCCCCGCGATCTCCTCGAGCGGCAGGTCGAGCCAGTAGTGGAGCACGACCACGATCCGTCGTCCCTCGCCGAGCGCGGCAACGGCGTCCGTCACCGCCCAGAGGCGCAGCGCGTCGTCCGCGTCCTCCCCCGCCGACCAGGGCTGCAGCGCCGGCTCCTCATCGGGCAGGGGCGCGACGCGCCGTCGCTTGCGCAGATGGTCGATCGCGCGGTTGACGGCGATCCGCTTGAGCCACGGTCCGAACGGCCGCGTCTCGTCGAAGCGATCGAGCGACCCGAAAGCGCGCGCCATCGCCTCCTGCGCGGCGTCGTCGGCGAGAGCGCGCTCGGCCGTCACCGCGTAGGCGGCCTTCCAGGCGCTCTCCCAGTATCGGTCGAAGAGGACGCCGGCCGCCTCGCCGGAGCCCTCTCGGACGAGCGGGATGAGCTCGATGTCGGGAAGACGGTGCACTCGTTCTCTACTACGTTCGCGGGGCCGGGAAGTTATCCATCGGTCGCCCGGCGATCGGGTCAGGCGAGGCGCTTGTACAGGCGGTCGATGAGCTCGGGCATCGTCTCGAGCTTCTGGGTGATGACGCGGATCCGGTACTCGCGGAAGTGCTCCGCCTCCACGTCCAGCGCTCCGGCGATTCGCGCCAGGACATCGTTCGACGGAACCGGGCGGTTCCCGTGGACGATGTGGTTGAGGTACCCGGCCGAGAGGTCGGCCCTGTCCGCGAGACCCCGGTACGTCGTCCCGGTCTCGAGCATGAGGCGCTCGACCGTCGAGCCGAATGGGTCGTCGCTGTATCTCCGCCGTCGTGCCATCAGGCCTGCTCTGCCCATTTCACCACTTCGGCGAGCGGCACGCGCTGGTCTTCGGCACCCTCGCGCAGCCGCACGTCGGCGGCGTCGTCGTCGAGCGTCTTCTTCCCGACGGTCACGCGCAGTGGGCAGCCGACGAGGTCGGCGTCGGCGAACTTCTCCCCGGGCCGCTCGTCCCGGTCGTCGAGGAGGACCTCGAAGCCCGCCTCGTCCAGGGCCGCAGCGAGCGCCTCCGCCCTCGCCAGCACCTCCTCCGCCCCGCCGTGCAGCGCCAGGACGTGGACGTCGTACGGCGCGATCGAGCGCGGCCACACGATCCCCCGCTCGTCATGGTGCTGCTCGACCGCTGCAGCCATGACGCGCCCGGGCCCGATCCCGTAGCTGCCGCCGATGAGGTGCTTCTCCTGCCCGTCTTCGTCGAGGAAGCTCGCGCCGAGCGGCTCGGAGTACCGCGATCCGAACTTGAAGATGTGACCGACCTCGATGGAGACGTCGAATCGCAGGGCGCCGCCGCAGCCCGGGCACGAGTCGCCCTCCCGCGCCTCGCGGATGTCCGCGAAGCGGGGCGCGTAGTCGCGTCCGGCCTCGACCCCGCGGAGATGCCAGCCGTCGCGATTCGCTCCGGCCACGAACTCACCCTCGCGCAGTGCCTCGTCCGCGACGACCTCGACGTCGACGCCGACCGGGCCGAGCGAGCCGCCCGAGGCGCCGAAGGCCGCCCGGATCTCGTCGTCGGTCGCAGGACGGAAGTCGGAGCCGAGGGCGCCCAGCATCTTCGACTCCGAGAGCCGGTCGTCGCCCCGCACGAGGCCGAGGACGAGGGAGCCGTCCGCCTTCACGACGGGCATCGCCTTGGAGGTCGCGGCAGCGTCGATCCCGAGCATCTCCGCGAGCGCCTCGATGGTCGTCACTCCGGGAGTGGCGACCTCCTGGGGCTCTCCGAGCGCCTCCGGCAGCTCCGGCGGACGTGGAATGCCCCGCGCGATCTCGTGGTCGGCTGCGAAGTCTCCTCTCTCGCACGTCACGAGGACGTTCTCGCCTGCGCCCGCGGGCGCGAGGAAGTCCACCGACTCCTTGCCGCCCATGATCCCGGACTCCGCCTGGACGGCCGAGTAGGCAAGGCCGCACCGCTGGAAGATCGTGTGGTAGGCCTGCTCCTGCTTGCGGAACGAGACGTCGAGACCGGCGTCGTCCCGGTCGAACGAGTAGGCGTCCTTCATGATGAACTCGCGGACGCGGAGCAGCCCGCCGCGCGGTCTGGGCTCGTCCCGCTCCTTGATCGAGAAGTGGTAGAGCATCTGCGGAAGCTGCCGGTAGCTCTGGATCTCGCGCGCGTGGAAGGTGACGGTCTCCTCGTGCGTCATCGGGAGGACGAACTTCCGGCCGGCCCGGTCCTCGAGGTGGAACACCTCCGGAATCGAGGCGCGCCCGCTCGCCTCCCACAGCTCCTCGGGCGTCAGGACGGGCATGAGCATCTCCTGGCAGCCGATCGCGTTCATCTCCTCGCGGATGACCCGGACGACCTTCTCGTGCACACGCCAGCCGAGCGGCAGATACGTCCACACGCCGGCCGACACCTGCCGGATGTACCCGCCGCGGACGAGGAGCTTGTGAGAGACGGCCTCCGCGTCCGCGGGAGCCTCCCGCAGCGTCGGAATGAAGAGCTGTGACTGGCGGGCGATCATCGAGGACAGAGCCTACGTGGAGGCACGTCGCCGCGGGCGAGGAGAGCCGGCAGCTACTCGAGCGGGATCATGGAGGCTTCCGCCATCGCGAGCGCTGCGGGCTTCGCCATCTTGAGCCGCTTGGGACGCTGCATCCCCGCGGCGATCCAGGCGTCGATCTCGTCGAAGAGCTCGTCGACGAGGACGTCCGACGCGACCTTCTTGAGCACCCGGCCATGCGCGTACACGAACCCCACGTCTCGGCCGCCCGCGATCCCGAAGTCGGCGTCGCCCGCCTCCCCCGGCCCGTTCACGGCGCACCCCATGACGGCCACTTCGAACGCCTCGGGGTATGCGCGCAGACGCTCCTCGACGACTCTCGCGAGGCTCTCCACCCCCACGTTGTCACGGCCGCACGAGGGGCACGCGATCATCACGGGGCCCCGCTCGCGCAACCCGAGCGCCTTGAGGATCTCCCAGGCGACCTCGACCTCCTTCACCGGGTCTGCGGTCAGGGAGACCCGGAGCGTGTCGCCGATCCCGTCTGCGAGCAGCGAGCCGATCCCGACCGCGCTCTTGACGGCCCCGGCGAACTCCGTTCCCGCCTCGGTCACGCCGAGGTGCAACGGGTAGGGCACCTTCGCGGCGAGCATCCGGTACGCGCGGATCATCGTCGGGACGTGCGTCGCCTTGACGGAGATCTTGAAGTCGCGGTAGTCGAGCTTCTCCAGGAGCTCCACCTCCTCGAGCGCGGCGGCGACGAGGGCCTCGGCCTGGTCGCTCTGTGCGAGCTCGGCGAGGTGCTTCGGAAGCGAGCCGGAGTTCGCCCCGATCCGCATCGGGATCCCCGCCTTCTTGGCGGCCTGCACGACCTCCGCGACCTTCTCCGGCCCCCCGATGTTGCCCGGGTTGATGCGCACCGCCGCCACTCCCGCGTCGATCGCCTTCAGGGCGAGCGAGGCGTTGAAGTGGATGTCGGCGATCACGGGGAGCGGAGAGAGGCGAACGATCGTCTCCAGCGCGGCGGCATCCTCGTTCTTCGGAACGGCGACCCGCACGATCTCGCAGCCGGCGGACGCGAGAGCGGCGATCTGCGCGGTCGTGGCGGGCACGTCGTGCGTCTTCGTCAGCGTCATCGACTGGACGGCCACCGGGGCACCGCCGCCGATGGGCACGCCGCCGACGCGAATCTGGATCTCGCTCGTCACCGGGGCCAGTGTGCCTACAGCAGGTTGCCGATGTCGTTCGTGAGCCCGACGAAGAAGAGGACGAGAACCACTCCGAGGCCCACGATCGAGACCCGCTCGTAGATCTCGCGGCGGACGAACTTCCCGCGAGCCCCTTCGATGGCCGTGAACAGGATGTGGCCGCCGTCGAGCGGGAGGAGCGGCAGCAGGTTCAGCAGCGCGACGGAGAGCGAGATGAGCCCGAGCACCCAGAGATAGTTGTCGGCCCCGCGCTCGACGGCGTCCGACGACGCCCGCGTGATCCCGATCGGGCTCGCGACGTCGTCGCTTCCCCGCCCCGTGACGAGCCGCCCCAGGGACTTCACGATCTCGCGGGTGACGATCCCGGTCACCTCGAACGCGCGTCCGACCGACTGCACGAACGGCAAGCTCGTCCCTTCGAGGCCGAAGCCGAGGCGGTAGCGGCCGTCCACGAGCTGAGCCGAGACCGGGCCGAGCTCGACGCGCTCGCCGTTCCGAATCACGGCCACCTCGAGCGGAGCACCTCCCGAGTCCCCGATCACGGTGGAGACGTCCTCCGCCTTCACCGCGGAGCCGCCGATCGCAACGATCCGGTCGCCGGGCTGGAGGCCAATCGACTGCGCGGGTGAGCTCACTCCGGATTGAAGCTCCGGGACGACGCTCGCCACGGTGCTCGTCGCCTGTCCTGCGACCGTCATGTACAGGAACGTGAAGATGACGATCGTCAGCAGGATGTTCGCTGCCGGCCCCGCTCCGATCGCGACCAGTCGCTTCCACGTCGGCGCCTTCCAGTAGGCGTCGGGGCCGAGCGCGTCGCGGAGCTCGCCCACCCCCTTCTCGGCCGAGGAGCGCGCGGACGGGGAGAGCGATGCGACGCGGAGGCCTCCCTCGAGCTCGTCGAGCAACACGGGTGTGGACGCGAAGTCGTCGGCATCGAGCGATCGCTTCACGCGATCGACCGCGCCGGTGAGCGCCGGGACCTCGGCGACGGCGGCGGCGAAGCGCCGCTCCACGTCGTGGCCGATCGGCCGATGCATCCCGGGGATCGTCACGAAGCCTCCGAGCGGGATCGCTCCCAGGCAGTACTCGATCCCGTTCCGCTTCTTCTTCAGGAGCGGCGGCGGGAACCCGACGTAGAACCTCCGCGGCCGGAGCCCGACCGCGAGGGAGGCGTAGAAGTGGCCGGCCTCGTGGACGAGGATGAGGAGGGCGAGGCCGAGGATCGAGATCGCGATGCTCACGTCGCCACCAATTTTCCACTCGCGAGCCGACGAGCCTCCTCGTCGGCCTCGACGAGATCGGGGAGATCGCTCGCCGGCACGCCGGAGACGGATCCCAGCGCAGCCTCGACGAGGGGTGCGATGTCGAGGAAGCCGATCCTCCGCTCGAGGAACGCGGCCACCGCGACCTCGTTGGCGGCGTTGAAGGCGCAGGGGTACGTTCCTCCTCGCTCCCCGGCCTGGCGCGCGAGACCGAGCAGGGGGAAGCGATCTCCGTCGGGGGGCTCGAACTCGAGCGTGAGCCCCCGGGAGAAGTCGAGCGGTGCGACGGGAGTCGGGCTTCGCTCCGGGTACGTGAGCGCGTACGAGATCGGGACGCGCATGTCGGGATAGCCGAGATGGGCGAGCGCCGCTCCGTCGCGGAAGCGGACGAGCGAGTGCACGACCGAGGTGGGATGCACGACGACCTCGATCCTCTCGTACGGCAGGCCGAAGAGGAAGTGCGCCTCGATGAGCTCGAGGCCCTTGTTCGCGAGCGTCGCCGAGTCGACGGTGATCTTCGGCCCCATCGACCAGGTCGGATGCGCCAGCGCGTCCTCGACGGTCACCGACTCGAGCTCCGCCGACGACCGGTCGCGGAACGGGCCCCCCGATGCGGTGAGCACGATCGAGTCGACCACGCCCGCCGCCCGGCCCTCGAGGCACTGGAAGACGGCCGAGTGCTCGCTGTCCACGGGCAGGAGCATCCCTCCTCCCCTCCTCCGGGCATCGAGCGCGAGGTCACCTGCCGCGACGAGGCTCTCCTTGTTCGCGAGTGCGAGGGTCACGCCCCGCTCGAGCGCCCACAGGGTCGCTCCCACGCCTGCGAAGCCGACGACTGCGTTGAGGACGAGGTCGGGCTCGGAGGCCTCGAGCAGCTGCGTCAGGTCACCGCCGACCTGGACGTGCTCGACGCCGTAGCGAGCGGCGAGCTCGTCGATGGGCTGCGTACCGGACGAGAGCGCGCAGAGCGACAGCTCCGGGTTCGCGGTGATGATCTCGAGCGCCTGGCGACCGATGGAGCCGGTCGCGCCGAGCAGAGCCACGCGTCTGCGAGTCATGCGCGAAGGCTAGCCTCCGCCGTGTTCAGCCCGGACTACGCATGTCCGAAGGCGAGGATCGTGAAGAACGCCGCCGGGCCGGCCCAGAGCAGCGAGTCGAGCCGGTCGAGCATGCCTCCGTGGCCGGCGAGCAGCCTGCCGGAGTCCTTCACGTCGAGGTCACGCTTGACTGCCGACTCGAAGAGATCGCCGAGCGCCGACGCGAGCGCGATGACCGCTCCGAGCACGAGCGATTGCGGGATCGAGAGGAACTCGTCGCTGTCGCCGTACAGGATGAGGAACGAGACGAAGACGGCGGCCGTCACGCCACCGACGAACCCCTCCCAGGACTTCCCGGGGGAGATCGCGGGGGCCATCTTGCGACGGCCCAGAGCGCGTCCGACGAAGAAGGCTCCCGTATCGGCGGCGAAGACGGTGAAGAGCACGGCCATCACGGCAGCGAACCCGAACTCCGGGATGTCGCGGATGAGCAGGAGGAATCCGATTCCCGCACCCACCCAGACCACTCCGAGAATCGTGGCGCCGAACGAGGCCGTCGTCGAGCTGCGAACGTCGGAGAGCGCGAACACGACGAACATGAAGACGAACGTCGACAGGATGCCGCCCACGAGCCACGGAATGCCTCCGAGCTGGAGGCCGACGAGCGCGAGTGCGAACCCCAGGTAGCCGGCGAGGACGAGCGGGCGCAGGCTGCGCGCGATCGCGTACAGCTCGTGCAGCGCAAGAGTGCCTCCGACCACGGCCAGCCCGAAGAGCCACCAGCCACCGAGGTAGGTCACCCCGATGACGAGCGGCAGCAGCACGGCCGCGACGACGATGCGGGACGCGAGAGAGCTCAACGGGCCCCGAACCTCCTTCCACGCCGTGCGAACTCGTCGAGTGCTGCACGGAGGTCCTCTTCCCCGAAGTCGGGCCACAGCGTCTCGGTGAACACGAGCTCCGAGTACGCGAGCTGCCAGAGCAGGAAGTTCGAGATCCGCTCCTCGCCCGACGTGCGCACCAGGAGGTCGGGATCCGGCAGCTCCGGCGCGGACAGCCGTTCCGCCAGTGCGGCCTCCGTGACGTCGTCGGCGGCGACGCCGTCGAGCACGAGGCGACGCGCCGCATCGACGAGCTCCGCCCGGCCGCCGTAGTCGAACGCGATCCAGAGGTTCAGGCGGCTCTTGTCCGCCGTCTCGGCCTCGAGCCGTCCCATCTTCTCCCGGAGCTCGTCGGGAACCCGGTCACGGCGCCCGAAGAAGCGTGTGCGCACGCCCTGCTCGGCCAGGTCGGGGAGCTCCCGGTCGATGGTCTCCCCCAAGAGCTCCATGATCGCCTCGATCTCGTCGTCCGGGCGCGCCCAGTTCTCCGTCGAGAACGCATAGACGGCGAGCGACTCGACTCCGAGGTCGATGGCTGCCTCGACCGTGCGGCGGAGAGCACGTGCGCCTTCTCGATGCCCCTCGGCGACGGGCAGGCCGCGGGCTGCAGCCCAGCGACCGTTCCCGTCCATGATGACCGCGACGCTTCGCGCGGCCGGGTCAGCCGCGTCTGCCAGGTCAGACCTCCATGATCTCGGCCTCTTTGGCCTTCAGGAGGTCGTCGATCGACCCGGTGTGCTCGTCGGTGATCTTCTGCACCTGCTGCTCCGCGCGCCGCTCCTCGTCGTCGCCGACCTCGCCGTTGACGACGAGATCCTTGAGATGCTGCATCACGTCGCGGCGGACGTTCCGGACGGCGACCTTGCCGTCCTCGGCCACGCGCCGGACGACCTTCACGAGCTCCTTGCGGCGCTCCTCCGTGAGCGTCGGGATCGGGAGCCGGATGACCTTTCCGTCGTTCGACGGCGTGAGGCCGAGGTCGGACTCCTGGATCGCCCGCTCGATCCCCTTCATCGCGCCGGGGTCGAACGGCTGGATCACGAGCAGCCGCGCCTCGGGTGCCGAGATGGACGCGAGGCTCTTGAGCGGCGTCGGCGTGCCGTAGTAGTCGATCACGATGCGGTCGAGGAGCGCCGGGGACGCCCGGCCGGTGCGGATCGAGTTGAACTCCTGGTGCGTCGCCTCGATCGACTTGTCCATGCGCCTCTGGGCGTCCGCGAGGAAGTCATCGATCGCAGTCATCCATCCTCCTCCCTTCTACGGCGTCGAGATGATCGTCCCGACGCGCTCGCCGGCCGCGACGCGGCGGATGTTCCCCTCGGCGAGCTCGAAGACGTAGATCGGCAGCTTGTTGTCCATGCAGAGCGAGAGCGCGGTCGTGTCCATCACCTTGAGGCCCCGCTCGATCGCCTCGAGGTGCGTCAGCTCGGGGAGGAAGCGCGCGGACGAGTCGGTCCGAGGGTCTCCGTCGTAGACGCCCTCGACGGCGTTCTTCGCCATGAGGATCGCCTCGGCCCCGATCTCGAGCGCGCGCAGCGCGGCGGCCGTGTCGGTCGTGAAGAACGGGTTCCCCGTGCCTGCGGCGAAGATCACGACTCGCCCCTTCTCGAGATGCCGGATCGCCCGGCGGCGGATGTACGGCTCGGCGACCTCGGACACGGCGATCGCCGAGAGCACGCGCGTCTGGATGCCGAGACGCTCGAGCGCGTCCTGGAGCGACAGCGCGTTGAGGAGCGTCGCGAGCATCCCGGCGTAGTCGGCGGTCGCGCGGTCCATGCCCTCGGCCGCAGCTGCGACACCCCGGTACACGTTCCCCGCGCCGACGACGACCGCGAGCTCCGTGGAGGTCTCGTGAACGGCGGCGATCTCGGCGCTGATCTCGCGGATCGTCTTCGGGTCGATCCCGTAGTCGCGATCGCCGAGGAGCGCCTCTCCCGAGAGCTTGAGCAGGATGCGCCGGAAGCCGCGCCCGTCCACCCGCGGGGACGTTCGGCTCTCCTCCGCGCTCGTCGTCACGAGCCGGCGACCGAGACCCTGGCGAACCGGGCGACCGATGCGCCCGCCTCCGACAACGCCTGTCCCACGGTCTTGGAGGGATCGTGGATCCAGACCTGGTCGACGAGCACGCCGCCCGGCGTTGCCGCGAAGAAGCGCTTCCCGAGCATCCCGTCGACGATCTTCTCACGTGCCTGCTCGGGCTTCGACTGGACCTCGTCGGAGTTGAGGTAGATCGTCCGCTCCTGCTCGAGCGTCTCCGCCGGGACGAGGTCTCGGGTCGCCCACTCCGGGGCCGCGAACGAGACGAGCATCGCGAGCAGCCGCGCGAGCTCGGAGGAGCCTCCCTCGAGCTCGACGAGGACGCCGATCTTGTTCGCGGGCGGGTGCGCGTAGCCGGCGAGGACGTTGCCGGAAGGCGCCTCGAACCGTGTCGGATCGACGATCACGATGTTCTCGCCGAGCTTGGCGATGAGCTCGATCCGCTCCTCCTCGAACGCCTCGACGGCCTCCACGCCGTCACCCTGGACGGCGCGCAGGACCTTCGCGGCGAACGCGTGGAACTCGTCGTTCTTCGACACCGGCTCCGTCTCGCAGCCCACGCCGACGATGGAGCCCGTGCCCTCCTCGATGACGAAGCCCACGAGACCCTCGGTCGTGGTGCGCCCGGCGCGCTTCCCGGCCGACGCCATCCCCCGCTCCCGGAGCAGCGTACGAGCTGCCTCGACGTCCCCGTCGGTCTCCTCCAGCGCGCGCTTGCAGTCCATCATCCCGGCGCCCGTGAGGTCGCGGAGCTCCTTCACGAGGGAGGCGCTGATCGTGGCGCTCACGCCTCCTCACCTGCCTCGGGCGAAGCTTCGGGCTCCGTCTTGGCGCTCTCGGCGGGCTTCTCGGAAGCCTCGGGCTCCGTCTTGGCGCTCTCGGCGGGCTTCTCGGAAGCCTCGGGCTCGCTCTTGGCGCTCTCCGCGGCGGGCGCGGGCTTCGCTGCCATCTCCCCCTCGGAGACCTTCGTCTTCCCGGCGCCGATCGCATCTGCGATGACCCGGGTGACGAGATTGCACGAGCGCATGGCGTCGTCGTTCCCGGGAATGACGTACGTCGCCTCGTCGGGGTCCGCGTTCGTGTCCACGAGCCCGATCACGGGGATCCCGAGACGCTGTGCCTCACGCACGCCCAGCTGCTCCTTCTTCATGTCGATGACGAAGACGGCGTCGGGCTGACGCTTCATGTCGGCGACACCGCCGAGGTTCGCCTCGAGCTTCTCGAGCTCCGCCTCCATGCCGATCCGCTCCTTCGACGGGAGCAGCTCGAGCTGGCCCTCCGTCTTGAGGCGACGGAGGTCGTGGAGGTACGCGATCCGCTCGGAGATCGTCCGCCAGTTCGTGAGCAGCCCGCCGAGCCAGCGATTCGACACGTAGGGCATGCCCACGCGGGTCGCGTGCTCCGAGACCGCATCTTGCGCCTGCTTCTTCGTGCCCACGAAGAGGATCGTCCCTCCGCGCTCGGACACGTTCCGGGAGAACTCCGCCGCCTCCCCGAGCAGCTCCTGGGTCTTCGTGAGGTCGATGATGTAGATGCCGCCCCGCTCGCCGAAGATGTAGCGGCGCATCTTGGGATTCCAGCGTCGCGTCTGGTGGCCGAAGTGGACGCCGGCCTCCAGCAGCTCCCGCATGGTGACGACTGACACGCGATCAGCCCCTTTCTCTGGTTGGCAACGCTCTCTCCGACGGGCCTCGGCGGACCGCGCGCACGGCTGCGGCACCCCCGCCTCGGCTGATCGCCGGGTCGAAGGACAGGACGGGCCTGAGTGTAGCCGCCCGAGGAGGCCTAGAGCCGCCGAGCGGCCGCGAGAGCCCGATTCAGGTCCGACGGCAGAGGAGAGCGGAGATCGAGCTCGACCCCGGTGCAGGGGTGCCTCAGGTGCAGGCGGTGGGCGTGCAGGAACTGCCGCTCGAGGCCGAGATCCCCCTTCACGCCGTAGACCGGGTCACCCGAGACCGGGAGGTCGATCGCCGCGAGGTGAACCCGAATCTGGTGCGTCCGCCCGGTCTCGAGGCGCACCTCGAGGAGCGCGTGCCGGGGGAGCAGCTCCACGGTCTCGAAGTGCGTCACGGCCTCCCGCGGCTCGACGGTGTCGAGGGATCGCCTCGTCGGGTCACGCCGGTCGCGCCCGATCGGCGCCTCGATGCGGCCCGTGCGGGAGCGTGGATGGCCGCTCACGAGCGCCACGTAGCGCCTGTCGACCTCGCGTCGACGAATCGCCGACTGGAGCGCGATGTACGCCTTCTCGGAGCGGGCGACGACGACGAGCCCCGATGTGCCCCGGTCGAGCCGATGGACGATCCCCGGACGGGTCGGATCGTCGCCCCCGCAAGCGCCGAGCGAGACGAGCTGCCCCGCGAGCGTCCCCGTCGCCCGACCTGCACCCGGATGCATCGCCAGCCCGGCCGGCTTGTCGACGACGACGAGGTGGTCGTCCTCGTGCGCGATCGCCACGGTGACCGGCTCCGCCGGCAGCGCTTCCTGCTCCTCGGGAACGTCGACGACGACGAGCGACCCCGCTTGGAGCCGGTGGCTCTTCTGAACGACGGAACCGTCGACCGTGACGGCGCGATCCCGAAGGAGGCGCTCCGCGGCCGAGCGTGAACCGATCTCCGTGCGAGCTGCGAGCGCTCGATCGAGGCGGGTCCCGGCCTCCGCCTCAGCGACGGTGAAGCGAAGAACGCCCACCACGAGTGCCGTGGATTCGGTCCGGCCGGTCGGCGAGGACGAGCGCGCCGAAGAGCAGGGCGACGCCGACGACGATGAACGTGTCGGCAAGATTGAAAGCCGGCCACGCGACGAGGTCGAGGAAGTCCGTGACGTAGCCGAGGCGCACGCGGTCGACGAGGTTCGCGATGCTTCCGCCGAGCACGAGCCCGAGAGCGACCGGCAGCACCGGGTGCCGTCGTCCCGAGTGCGCGAAGAACCACAGCATCAGCCCGACCGCGGCGCCGGTCACCACGATCACGAGCCCCGTGCGGCTCGCGAACAGCCCGAAGGCGATCCCCGAGTTGTGCACGTGGTGGATCGACAACGGGCCGACGAGGTCTGCGTTCTCTCCGAGCGCGAGTGTTCGTCCGACGATCTGCTTCGTCAGCTGGTCAGCGACGATCGCGGCGACTGCCACGGCGAGCAGTGCGACCCACTGGCGCCGGCCGGCGCCCAGCGAGCGCTTGGCGGAGGAGATCGGGTGGAGGGCGTTCGCGGTCGACCCGACGCGCACGTCGACGACCTGCGGCTCCGACCGGGCCGGCTCGCTCACGCTCGCTCGAGTGCTCGCTTGTCGTCGATGCAGAGCGTCGCGTAGGGAACCGCCTCCAGCCTGTCGGCGCCGATCGGGCCGCCGCAGGCAGAGCAGGTGCCGAAGGTCCCGTCGTCGATCCGCTGGAGCGCGGCGTCGATCTCGGCCAGGACGTGATCGGCGTTCTCGCCGAGCCCGTCGTCGAGCTCCCGCATGAAGGTCTCGGTCGCACTGTCGGCGATGTGATCGCCCGCTCCGATCGCGAGGTCACCCGTCTCTTCCATCAGCGAGCCCGAATGGTGCACCGCCGCGCGCGCGTGCTCCAAGCGCTCGCGCTCGCGCTCGAGCCGCTCACGGAACGACGCGACGTCGATCGTCATCGGAGAGCCTCCACGGCCTCGGTCAGTCGAGCGTCCACCGCCTCCCCGGTCAGGCCCTCGAGGAGGACGACCTTGTCCCGAGAGGCGACTCCGCGCGTCACGCGAACGTCCCGGCGCGGGACGTGGAGCGCTCGCGCGAGGAGATCGAGCACGGCGTCGTTGGCGCGGCCGTTCTCGGCCGGGGCGCTGACGCGGATCTTCCAGGCCGCCCCGTGGCGGCCGACGATCCCGGGACGGCGTGACCCGGGCACGACGCGCAGCGTCAGTGTGGTGCGCGCTCCATCCATGCCTCCTAGGATAGTCCGCGCTCGGCTCGGCCTACCCGACTACCTTGCGGATCCCGCCGTCCGTCACCTCGCCGATGGCCGGACGCGTCTGCGAGACCTCGCCCTCGGAGGTGGGCTCGTGCTCCTCCTTCTCGGTCTCTCCCGGCCACTCCCCGAGCGACTCGAGCGCGGCGCGGAGCTGGGAGCGGATCCTGACCATCTCCTCCTCCAGGCGCCGCTTCTCCGCGACCGCCTCGCGCGTGATCCGGCGCGACTCGGCATGCGCTTCCTGGACGATGAGGTCCGACTCGCGCCGGGCCTGCTCCTTCATGTCCTGCGAAGCACGCTCGGCAGAGACGAGAGTCGACCGAAGAAGGGCCTCGAGCTCGCGGTGCTTGACGACCTCCCCCTCGAGCTCCTCGAGGCGATCCGCCAGGTCGGCGCGTTCGCGCCAGACGTCCTCGAAGGAGTCCACGATCTCCTGGAGCAGCTCGTCGACCCCACCGCGGCGGTAGCCGCGCAGCCAGGCCCGCTTCAGGGAGATGTGTCTGATTTCGACCGGTGTGAGCGGCATGTGACCTCCTACAGCAGCGCCCCTATGAGGCGATTGACGATCCCGGCCGCAACGAGAAGGACGACGACTGCCACGATCGGCGACAGGTCGAGTGGCCCGAGTGTGGGAATGCGCCCGCGAAACAGGTTGAGGTACGGACGACACACCTCATCCAGGAACCTTTGCACAGCTGCGACCGGGCCTGAGTACGGGATCTGGATCCATGACGAGAGGACGTAGGCGAAGATCAGGAGCACGTAGATGCCGACGAACGCCTGCACGAAGGACTGCAGCGTCGTCGCGATGTCCGCGAGCAGAACGTTGGTGGCGTGAACGCCCATCACGGGCGAGTTCGCCGCGCGGTGGGCGGTTCCTACGACGGGTTGGAGGAGACGCTACGCCTGGTTGAAGAAGCCGCCGCGCTCGATCGCGCGCGCCCGCTCCTCGGCGGAGAGCTCGACGTCGCGCGGCGTCAGCAGGAACACCTTGTCGGCGACCCTCTGCATGCTTCCGTCGAGCGCGTACGTCAGCCCGCTCGCGAAGTCGATGAGCCGCTTCGAGAGGTCGGTCTCGGCGCCCTGGAGATTGAGGATCACCGGCATCTGCGCCTTGAAGCGATCCGCGATCTGCTTCGCGTCGTTGAACTGGCGAGGCACGACCAGGTGAACCTTGGCCGGCGAGGGGGCCGTCACCGACCGTAGCCGCGAGGGCCGTGGCTGATCCCGTGGCGGCAGTGCCTCCTCGGATGCCCAGGGATCGGGCTCGGTCGCGCGCGGGAGCCGCCGGACGTTCTGGCGCTCGCGGCGGGTGTAGGTGTCCTCGACGTGCTCGTGCGTCTCGGCGAGGTCGTCGTCCCACTCGTCCTCCTCGGCGATGCCGAAGTAGACGAGCGTCTTGCTCCACAGGTCTCTCATCCCCATGACCGCGCGATTCTAGATGCTCGGCTGCGACGACTCGGCAAAGAGGGCCGAGCCGATGCGGACGAGCGTCGCGCCCTCTTCCACGGCGACGCGGTAGTCCTGGGACGTGCCCATGCTGAGCTGCGCGAGCCCGTGCGCCTCGGCGAGCTCGCGGAGACGTGCGAAGTACGACCGAGAGGCCTCGGGGTCGGTGGTGAGCGGCGGCATCGTCATCAGGCCCTCGATGAGCGGATACCGCTCCACGTAGCCTCCCACCTCCTCCGGTGCGATCCCGGACTTCGTCGGCTCGTCGGAGAGGTTCACCTCGAGGAGCGCCGGAATCTCGAGTCGCCGGGCCGCCGAGTCGGAGGAGAGCGAGTGGACCAGCTCGCAGAGCCGGTTCACGACCTTGACCTTGTTCGACTGGAGATGGCCGATGAAGTGCCAGCGGAAGGCATCACCGTAGACGGCGTGCTTTCGCTCGAGGTCCTGCGCGCGGTTCTCGCCGACGACCTCGACGCCGGCCTCCACGAGCCTCGCCATCTCCTCGGGCGAGACGTACTTCGTCGCGACGACGACGGTCACGTTCGGTCCCACCTCGGCCCGGGCTCGCCGGTAGCGGTCGGCGATCTCGGAGGCGGAGGCGATGCTCATTGCTCGGGCGACCCCGCGAGCAGCTCGCGCGCGGCCGCGAGCTCGGACTCCCGTCCGTCGAGCTCTCCGTTGAGCTTCCTCCTGCGCAGCTCCTCGAGGACGGTCCCGATCCGCGGCGACTCGGCGACCCCCATCGCGACGAGGTCGCCCCCGTCGATCTCGAGCTGCACGTTCCGCAGTCGCTCGAAGTACTCGCGAAGGGCCGGTTGCTCCTCCCCTGCGAGCGCGAAGAGGGGCCCGTCGGGAGCGAAGGCGTCGGCGAGCGCCACCACCTGAGCCGGCTCCAGAGGCTCCTCGCGCAGGCGCTCGGCCATGCGCGGGCCGACGGTCACAGCGCCGACGATCATGTCGATGTCGCGTCTCCGGACGCGCAGCCGCTGGAGCCAGTCGTACGCCTCGTCGGAGCTCATCTCGCGCGCCAGCGCGGCGATGCCGAGCCGCCAGACGGGCACCTCGACGCCGAGCTCGTCGCGGAGCCCGAGCGACCGCGCGAAGAGCCGCGCGGCCTCGTCGTCCCCCCGTAGGTGCGGATGGATAGCCCGGTCCACCCCGAGCTCGCCCAGCCGGCGGATGCCGACGGTCGCGCCCGGGTCCTCCAGGAGCAGCACCAGCTCGTCGCGAAGCCTGGCCGAGGAGAGGTCCCCGACGAGGCCCATCTCGATACAGCCTCTGGCGAGCCGCTCGGAGTGCTCGTCGAGGCGGAGGCCGTACCGCGCCTCGTAGCGGATGCCGCGGAAGATCCGAGTCGGGTCCTCGATGAACGACAGGTTGTGCAGCACGCGGAGGACGCGCTCCTCGAGGTCGGCGCGCCCTCCGAACGGGTCTACGAGGCGCCCGAAGTCCGCGGGCTTGAGGGACGCAGCCATGGCGTTGATCGTGAAGTCGCGGCGGAACAGGTCCTCGCGGAGGCCCGCGCGCTCGACGGTCGGGAGGGCGCCGGGGGCGTCGTAGAACTCGGTCCGCGTCGTCACGACGTCCACGCGCTCGTCCTCCCCGTACTGGACGACGGCGGTGCCGAACTTCTCGTGCGGAGTGACGCGGCCGCCGAGAGCTGCCGCGAGCGCACGAGCGAAGGCGATCGCGTCCCCCTCGACCGCGACGTCGACGTCGAAGTTCTCCTCTCCGAGCAGGATGTCACGGACGGTGCCGCCGACCACGTAGACGCCTTCGGCCCGGTCGCCCAGGGATCCGATCGCCTCAACGACGGGCTGGAGCCGCTCGATCTGACGGAGATCGACGGCGATTCCCTCCTCGTGCTCCGGCGGCCGCGGCTCGGCTCCTTCCAGCGCGCGGAGGAGGTCGGCGCGGCTCACGACGCCGACCAGCTCGCTCTCCCGGACGACCGCCACGCGGCCGTCGTCGGCCGTGGTGACGAGCCCCTGGAGCTCCGCGAGCGTCGCGTCGTCGCCCGCCGAGGTCACGTGGCTGCTCATGATCCCGCGGACGGGAGCGTGCGCGAGCCCGTGCCCGATGGCCTTGTCGAGATCCTCGCGGCTGACACCGCCGACGAGCCGGCCCGCGTCGACGACGAACACCCCGCTCTGCCCGTGGCGCTGGCAGAGCATCATCGCGTCGCGCACCGTCTCGTCGGGCGCGACCGCACGGGGCGGTGTGGACATGACGTCCCGCGCCCGACGCGGCTCGGGCTGCGCGCGAGCGAGCGCGTCGTGCACCGCTGCGCGTGCCTCCTCCAGCGTCATCCTCGCGATGGCGGAGGCCGCCTGGGCGTGACCGCCTCCACCGAGGGCGCCCGCGAGAACCGAGGCGTCGATGTGGTCGGTGCGGCTCCGGACGACCGCGAACACGCGTTTGTCCATCTCCACGAGGAGCACGAGAGCGCGTGTGTCCGTCAGATCGACGATCTTGTGGGCGAGGTTCGACACTCCCTCGACGTAGGTCGGCCAGCTGACGGCGGCGAGCAGCAGCTCCTCACCGCCCGCGTCCACGGGCTCCAGAGCCTCGACGAGATCGTGGAGGAGGTCGCGCTCGGGGGCGGCGAGCGGCGTGTGCAGGTAGGCCGCGATCAGGTCCTGCCGCGCACCGTGCCGCAGGCACCAGGCGACCGCGTCCGCGTCGCGCTGCGTCGTGGTCGGGTACGTCAACGAGCCGGTGTCCTCGTGGATCCCCAGTGCGAACGCCGTCGCCTCGAGCGGCGTGGGCTGGAGCTCGCGCTCGGCGAGGATCCCGACGAGCGTCGTGGTGAGGGCGCCGTCGCTCGAGAGAACGGCGACGTCGGGGCTCACCCAGTCGGGCAGGTCGCCCTCTCCGTGGTGGTCGAAGCGCGCCTTCTCGACGCCCGGGTCGAGCGCGACCTGCTCCAGCTCACCCAGTCGGGACGCGTGCCGTGCCTCGACGACGACGAGACGGCGGATCGCGTCGAGCTCGAGGCGGCTCGCCTCGACCACGGAGCCGAGCTCGTCGGCGTGGAGCCGGTAGAAGTCGCGGACGTTCCGGTTCAGCGCGCCGACGGCGACGACTGCGCCCGGGTACAGGAGCCGCGCAGCGAGCATCGCCCCGAACCCGTCGAAGTCGGTGTTCCCGTGAGTGGCGATGACCTGTTCCGCGCGCATGGCCTCATTCTGCCCCGCCCGGCGACGGATCTCCGCTCGCGAACCTGTCTCGGGCGGGCGATCAGACGTGCGCGATGGCCTCGATCTCGACCCGCGCGCCGCTCGGGAGGCCCGAGATCTCGATCGTCGAGCGCGCCGGCGGGCGATCTCCGACGTGCCGTGCGTAGACCTCGTTCATGGCGCCGAAGTCGCCGAGATCCACGAGGAACACGGTCGTCTTCACGAGGTTCTCGAGGCTGCTCCCGGCGGCCTCGAGGATCGCGCCCATGTTCTGCATGATCTGCTCGGTCTGCTCGGCGACGCCCGCGCCCGCGAGCTCGCCGGTCTCGAGGCCGATCCCGAGCTGACCCGCGACGAAGACGAGGTCGCCGACGACGATCGCCTGGTTGTAGGGGGCACCCTGGAACGGTCCCGGCGCCTTGTCGGTGCGGACGACTGCCTTCTCCGCCATCGGGTCTCCTTTCGCTAGGGCGGCGAGCACGCGCCGGCGAGCGCGAGCCCGAGCGCCTTGAAGATCGCGGACAGGACGTGCTCCGAGTTCTCGCCCTCCGTGAGCCGAACGTGAATCGTCAGCCCGGCCGCCTTCGAGAGCTCGTCGAGGAAGGTTGCCGCGAGGTCCGCCCGCATGCCCCCCGCCTGGGTGGAGCTGAGATCGGCGTTGGACGCCACGAGCGGCCGTCCCGACGCTTCGAGGACGACCATGGCGAGCGCCTCGTCTGCGGGAGCCATCCCGAAGCCCCTACCCGATGCGCCTTCGGCCTCGAGGAGGGGGACGAGAGCCGTGCCGAGCGCCGCTCCTGCGTGCCCGACCTCGGCTTCCGGCTCGTCGGGCGCGAGCTCGAGCGCGAGGGTGAAGCCGCCGGCGTGCGCGAGCTCCTCGAGAAGGTGGTCGAGGACGGCGACACCGGTCGCGATGCTCGTCTCGACGGCGGTTCCGCGCGCGATGCGGGCCGCGGCCGGACTGCTCACAGCTCGGTCCGCTCGATCGCCGCGCCGAGAGCGCGGAGCCGCTCGTCGATTCGCTCGTAGCCCCGATCGATCTGGCGGATGTTGCCGATCGTGGACGTCCCTTCCGCACAGAGCGCCGCGATGAGCATCGCCATGCCCGCGCGGATGTCCGGGCTCTCGAGTCTCTCGCCGTAGAGCTTCGCAGGGCCGGAGACGACGACGCGGTGAGGGTCGCAGAGGACGATCCGGGCGCCCATGGAGACGAGCTTGTCCACGAAGAAGAGCCGGCTCTCGAACATCTTCTCGAAGATGAGGATCGTTCCGCGCGCCTGGGTCGCGACCGTGACGGCGATCGAGGTGAGATCCGCCGGGAAGGCAGGCCAGATGCCGCTCTCGATCTTGGGGATCTGCCCACCGAAGTCGTCCTCGACGAGGAGCTCCTGTCCGGCTGCGACGCGCACCGTCGTCTCGGACACGTCCATCTCCACGCCCAGCCTGCGGAACGCGGGGACGATCGAGATGAGGTGGTCGGGCTCGACGTCGGTCACCACGACCTCTCCCCCGGTCGCGGCGGCCAGGCCGACGAAGCTCGCGACCTCGATGTGGTCCGGCCCGATGCGGTACTCCCCGCCTCCGAGCTCGGCCTGTCCGCGAATCCGGAGCACGTTCGACCCGATGCCGTCGATGTCGGCCCCGAGAGAGACCAGGAAGCGACAGAGATCCTGGATGTGCGGCTCGCACGCGGCGTGGCCGAGGATCGTCTCGCCCTCCGCGAGAACCGAGGCCATGATCGCGTTCTCCGTCCCCATGACGGACGCCTCGTCCAGGTAGACGCGCGTCCCACGGAGGCCGTCGGCGCGGATGTCGTACACGCCGTCGGCGCGCACGCTCGCACCGAGGGACGCGAAGGCCTGCATGTGCGTGTCGAGCCGCCGGCGCCCGATCACGTCGCCTCCCGGCGGAGGCACGGTGACGCTGCCGAAACGGGCGAGCAGCGGGCCCGCGAGCAGGAAGGAGGCGCGGATCTCGCGCGCGAGACCGGCGTCGAGGTCGGTCTTCGACACTCCCGCCGCGTCCACTCGCACGTCGTTCGGCCCGACCCATTCGACGTCCGCGCCGACGTCCGCGAGGAGCTCGAGCATCGTCTCGACGTCCCGGATGCGCGGGACGTTGGTCAGCAGCACCTCGTCGGAGGCGAGCACGCACGCGGCGAGGATCGGGAGAGCGGCGTTCTTGTTGCCCGAGGCGCGTACGGTGCCCGAGAGCGGGCGACCGCCCTCGATGACGAAGGACTGCATCGCAGTGGCAATGCTACTCGCGGTCTTCACCGGAGTCCGTCGCGCGTCACGCCGGGAGGTGCTCGATCTCGAGCTTCGGCACGCCGTCTCCCGGGTCGAAGCCGAGGACCTGGGCGTAGAACGAGAGCTCGGCCTGCAGAGACGTCGTGATGTTCTCCGCCTTCCTGAAGCCGTGGCCCTCTCCGGCGAAGAGGAGGTACGCATGCGGGACCCCTCGCTCCCGCAGCGCCCCGACGATGAGCTCGGCCTGCGTCGGCGGGACGATGCGGTCGTCCTCGCCCTGGAGGACGAGCATCGGCGTCGTGATCCGGTCCGCGAAGTGGATCGGGCTTCGCGCCTGGTAGATGTCAGCGCGCTCCGGATACGGGCCGACGAGCACGTGCTCGTACTGCAGCTCGAACTTGTGCGTCTCGCCTCCCCCGAACTGCTCGAGGTCGGCGATCCCGAAGTAGGTCGCCCCGGCGGCGAAGACGTCGGTGAAGGTCAGTGCGCAGATGGTCGTGTACCCGCCTGCGCTCCCGCCCGTGATGAGGAGCCTGTCGGGATCCGCGTCGCCGAGAGCGACGAGGTGGCGAGCGGCGTTCACGCAGTCCTGGAGGTCGACGACTCCCCACTCGCCGTTGAGCCTCTCGCGATAGGCGCGCCCGTAGCCGGTCGAGCCCCCGTAGTTCACGTCCACCACGGCGAAGCCGTGGCTCGTCCAGAACTGGGTCTCGAGGTTGAAGATCGCCGTCGCGTTGCCCGTCGGTCCCCCGTGGCTCATGACGACGAGCGGTGGGGCTTCGCCGTCCGGCGCCCGGAAGTCGGGGCTCGCCGGCGGGTAGAAGAGCGCGTGCGCCGTCACCCCGCCCTCGGTCGGGAACTCGATGGCTCGCGGCGTCGAGAAGTACGCGGGATCGACGTCCAGGGACGAGCTCGCGCGCAGCACCTCCACCGCGCCCGTCCCGACGTCGAGATGCACGAGCCGGTTCGGGATCGCCGCGGACCCTGCGGCGAGCACGACGTCCGCGCCGTCGGCCGCCACGTACGGCGACCCGGCGAGAGAGTCGAGACCCACGCCGAGATCGACGAGGGCTCCCGTCTCGGGGTCGAGGATGCCGAAGCTCGTGAACCCGTCGTGGTCGTACGCGCACGCGATGCGGCCGTCACCGAGGAAGGCGAACGAGCGCGCTCCGAAGGTCCATGCGGGATAGCCGAACTCGGCCTCGGCCGCGTGGAGGACGGTGCGCTCGCCGCCACGGATCCGCTCGAGGTTCCACCATCCGCTGCGGTCGCTCGCGAACACGAGATCGCCCGCGGGGCTCCAGTCCGGCTGCCAGATCGCCTCCTCGCCGTCCACGCCCGCGACGTGCGCGACGTCGCTCAGAGATCCGTCCTCGGCCAGGCTCCCGGTGAAGAGCTCGCACCCGTCCCACGGCATCCAGGGCAGGTCCCAGGCGAGGAAGCAGAGCCGGGCGCCGTCCGGCGAGATCCGCGGCGTCGAGTAGAAGCTCCGCCCCCCGGCGATGACGCGAGGCTCGGAGGAGCCGTCGGTGGGCACCGCCACGAGCTCGTTGACGACGTCCGCCGAGCGGTCGCTCTCGGCGTGGCGCTCGCGCACGCCGATCCACAGCGCGCCGTCCGGCGTGATCCGGCCGTCGGCGTACCGATGGCGCTTCCCCTCCACCTCCGGTGTGATCGGAACCGGGGCCGCCCCGGGGTCGATCCGGTAGAGGCGCTGGTCGTCGAAGTTCGAGATGTACGCGGTCTCGCCGTGCACGCAGTAGGCGCCGCCGCCGTACTCGTGCACCGAGGTCCGGACGTTGAACTCGGCGGGAACGGCGTCGACGGGCTCATCGCCGTGTCGCGCCCGCACGAGGGCGACGCGGCCGGCTTCCGCGGCACGCCCCTCGAGCCACCACACCGTGTCTCCCGCCAGCCACGGCATGGAGAGACGGACGCCGGACCGCGCGACCATCTGCGCCGTGATCGGTGACGACCACGTCCCGTAGGGCGCGATCGACTTCTGGGTCGGCTGGCTGTCCAACGGCGGCGGCTATCGTACTGCGCCGTGCGGCCGACTCGTGACCAAGCCTGGCAGACGCTCACGCGCTACACGAAGAGCGAGTCGCTTCTCCGCCATGCGCTGGCGGGCGAGGCGTCCGTCGGCTACTACGCGCGCCTCCGGGGCGAGGACGAGGAGCTCTGGCGCGCGACCGCGCTTCTCCACGACTTCGACTACGAGATCCACCCCACCCTGGACAAGCACCCGCAGGACGGGGCGCCGATCCTCCGCGAGGAGGGGTATCCGGAGGAGCTCGTCGAGGCGGTCCTCTCCCACGCGGAGCACCTGGCGATGCCGCGCGACACGCCCCTGAAGAAGACCCTCTTCGCCTGCGACGAGCTCTCGGGCTTCGTGCACGCGTGCGGCCTCGTTCGCCCCACCGGCCTCGACGGCCTGGAGCCGAAGTCCGTGCGCAAGAAGCTCAAGCAGCCCTCGTTCGCGGCGGGTGTGCACCGGGACGAGGTCTACGCGGGCGCCGAGCTCATCGGCCTCGAGCTCGACGAGCACATCGCGAACGTCATCGCCGCACTTCAGCCGATCGGCCCCGAGCTCGGGCTGCGGACGTCGGCGGACGCCTCTCAGGAGTAGCGCGCGAGGAAGGCGAGGACGCGGTTCCACGCGTCCTCGGAGTCGGCCGCGAACTCCTCGTGCTTGCGGTCGAAGAAGCTGTGCGGGGCGCCCGGGTAGGTCACGACCTCGTGCTCGACGCCGGCGGCCGCGAGCGCTCGCTCGAACGCATCGACGTCCTCACGAGGGATCCCGGGGTCGTCGCCTGCCATGAGCGCGAGGATCGGGGAGGCGATGTCACCTGCGCGCTGCGTCGGCCCGGGAGAGCCGTCCATGCCCTCGACGGGCCGCCCGTAGAAGCCGATCGCACCGGCGAGCGCGTGGCCGGACGCCGCAGCGAGCCAGGAGTGCCGTCCGCCGAAGCAGAAGCCGACCGTGAAGATCGACTCGCACCCCGCCGTGCGGAGGCTCGAGACGGCCGCCCCGACATCCGCCTGGATGCCGG
Organism: Gaiellaceae bacterium; assembly: GCA_041557575.1. Taxonomy (GTDB): domain Bacteria; phylum Actinomycetota; class Thermoleophilia; order Gaiellales; family Gaiellaceae; genus GMQP-bins7. Next base: position 682 of record JBFFGH010000005.1, on the reverse strand, counting down.
CCTGCGCCGTCTGCTCCACGTGGGGCCAGTACTCGAAGTCGTCGCCGCGCTTCTCGACGCCTGCCGTGCGCCCGAAGTAGTCGATCGCGAGCGCCGTGAATCCCCGCTCGGCGAACCGGAGCGCGAGCTCCTCGTAGAACCGGTACAGCCCGCGCACGTCCGGGAGGACGACGACTCCGACGCCGCTCGGATCGTCGGGTGTGGCGAGGAACGCCGCGAGCCTGTTGCCGTCGACGGCCTCGAGCACCAGGTCGTCGTGCGACACGGACGCTCCGGAGATCGGCGGGATCGGGGGCGCGGAGTCGAGGTCGAAGCACATGGGGCCGCGACCCTACTCGATCCCTGCGCGAGCCGCCCGGCCCGCCGTGGCCGGCGTCAGCTCCAGGCGAGCGCGGGCGCGTCCTCCGGGTAGCCGCGGGGGAACGACGGCACCCCGGCCGGCGGCCGGTCCCACTCGGTCGCGCTGTCGACCCAGATGTGCGCCGCGACCCGGAGCCCGCCCGGGTCGTCGAGCGTGCCGGCCGCGATGCTCGTCCGGTCGAAGGTCGGAGCACGCCAGAACAGGCTGCTGCCGCAGGACGCACAGAAGCCGCGGCTCGCTCCGTGCGCCGACCGGGGGCTCGCGACCCAGACGAGAGCACGGTCGTCACGAAGCTCCAGGTCGGCGGTTCGCGCAGCCGTG
>JBFFGH010000004.1:0-40979 GCA_041557575.1 Gaiellaceae bacterium | reverse complement strand
GTCGACTCGTACATCCCGGAGCCGACGCGCGACGTGGACAAGCCGTTCCTCATGCCGATCGAGGACGTCTTCACGATCACCGGTCGCGGAACCGTCGTCACGGGCCGCATCGAGCAGGGCAAGCTCACGGTCGGCGAGGAAGTCGAGATCGTCGGCATCCATCCCCAGACCGAGAAGACGGTCGTCACCGGCCTCGAGATGTTCCTCAAGACCCTCGACTACGCGCAGGCCGGCGACAACGCCGGAGCGCTGCTTCGCGGAATCAAGCGTGAGGAGGTCGAGCGCGGCCAGGTGCTCGCGAAGCCGGGCTCCATCACGCCGCACACGCACTTCAAGGCCGAGGTCTACGTCCTCTCCAAGGACGAGGGCGGGCGGCACACGCCGTTCTTCAACGGCTACCGGCCGCAGTTCTACTTCCGCACGACCGATGTGACCGGCTCCATCGCCCTCCCCGAGGGCCAGGAGATGGTCATGCCCGGCGACAACACGAACATGGAGATCCAGCTCATCCAGCCGATCGCCATGGACCAGGGCCTCCGGTTCGCGATCCGCGAGGGCGGTCGCACGGTCGGCGCCGGTGTCGTGACGGAGATCATCGCGTAGGGGCGAGGCAACTCGCCCCTCGCATCCCGGTATCCCCATGGCGCAGCAGAAGATCCGCATCCGACTGAAGGGCTACGACCACCAGCAGGTGGACCGCTCGGCGTCCCAGATCGTGGAGACGGCGCAGCGGACCGGTGCCACGATCACCGGCCCCGTCCCGCTCCCGACCGAGAAGAACGTCTACTGCGTGATCCGGAGCCCCTTCAAGGACAAGGACTCACGTGAGCACTTCGAGGTGCGCACGCACAAGCGCCTGATCGACATCCACAGCCCCACGCCGAAGACCGTCGACTCGCTGATGCGGCTCGACCTTCCGGCGGGAGTCGACATCGAGATCAAGCTGTGAAGAGCATCCTCGGCAAGAAGCTCGGCATGAGCCAGATGTTCGACCCGGAGTCCGGCGCGATGACGCCCGTCACGGTCATCGAGGCGGGCCCCTGCCCGGTCGTCCAGGTGAAGACCTCCGAGTCGGACGGCTACGACGCGGTGCAGCTCGCCTTCGACGCCGTCGAGGAGCGCAAGCTCTCGAAGCCCGAGGTCGGGCATCTGAAGAAGGCCGGGGTCGGCCCGCACCGGCATCTCGTCGAGTTCCGCGGCGAGAGCGGCCTCGCGGTCGGCGAGACGGTGACGGTCGAGGCGTTCGAGCCGGGCGACCGGCTCAAGGTCTCCGGGATCTCGATCGGCAAGGGCTTTCAGGGCACGATCAAGAGGCACGGCTTCACGCGGGGCCCCGTCACCCACGGCTCGCACAACATCCGCAAGCCGGGGTCGATCGGCGCGTCGGCGTATCCCTCGCGCGTGTTCAAGGGGATGCGGATGTCCGGGCGCATGGGTGGGGCTCGTGTGACCCAGCCCGGGCTCGTGGTTCACGACGTCGACGCCGAGCGCAACCTCCTCATCGTCAAGGGCTCGGTTCCCGGTCCGAAGAGCGGCTTGCTGGAGATCCGGAGCGTATGAGCGGATCCGCGCCAAAGGCCCCTGTCGTGGGAGGCTCGAAGGCCCAGGAGGTCTCGCTCGAGGCATCCGTCTTCGGGGCCGAGCTTCGGCCCCATCTCGTGCACGAGACGGTTCGGGCAGAGCTCAACGCCGCTCGGGCGGGAACGCGCGGCACGAAGAGCCGTGGCCAGGTTGCCGGTGGGCGTTCCAAACCCTGGCGCCAGAAGGGGACAGGTCGGGCCCGGGCCGGCACGACTCGTGCTCCGCACTGGACGGGCGGCGGTGTCGCCTTCCCGCCCGGAATGCGGAGCTTCGAGGTCAAGGTGAACCGGAAGGCGCGGCGAGCGGCGCTTCGCGGCGCGCTCAGCCATCACGCAGCCGAGGGCACCCTCGCGATCCTCGACGGATCGGCCTTCGAGAAGCCATCGACCCGCCAGGCAGCGGAGCTCCTGTCCGGCTTCGGCGAGCGGCCGACCGTCGTCGTCGTCACCGGCGAGGAGGAGATCCTCGAGAAGTCGTTCAGAAATCTCGAGAAGGTGATCGTGACTGCGCCGAGCGAGCTCGAGGTCGCCGCGCTCGTCTGGGCGAACTCGGTTCTCCTGAGCGAGGCCGCGCTGCCGCTCGTGCTCGGGCGCGCCGGCGACGCTTCGGGCAAGGAGGAGTCGGCGTGAGCCTCCATCCGAACCAGGTGCTGCTCGCACCCGTCGTCTCCGAGAAGAGCTACTCGCTGATCACGGATCGCAAGTACACGTTCAAGGTGCACCCGGACGCGCACAAGACCCAGATTCGCCAGGCCGTCGAGGAGCTCTTCGAGGTCAAGGTGGAAGCGGTCAACGTCATCAAGGTCCAGTCGAAGCCGAAGCGGCGTGGGTTCACTCGCGGCACGAAGCCGGGCTGGAAGAAGGCCGTCGTGAAGCTGCACGAGGGCTACGAGATCGAGATCTTCGAAGGGGCCGGGGTCTGATGCCGCTCAAGAAGTACAAGCCGACGAGCCCCGGTCGCCGCTTCATGACCGTCTCGGGATTCGACGAGGTCACGAAGTCCGAGCCCGAGAAGTCGCTGATCGAGCCGCTGACGAAGAAGGGCGGCCGCAACAACCACGGGCGCATCACGACGCGCCACAAGGGCGGCGGTCACAAGAGGCAGTACCGCGTCATCGACTTCAAGCGCACGAAGGACGGAGTCCCGGCGAAGGTCGCCGCGATCGAGTACGACCCGAACCGGTCGGCGCGCATCGCCCTGCTCCACTACGCCGACGGCGCGAAGTCGTACATCCTCGCTCCGGCGAGGCTCCGGGTCGGCGCGACGGTCGAGTCCGGCCCGGGCGCGGACATCAAGCCTGGCAACGCTCTCCCGCTCGCGAACATCCCGACGGGCACGAACGTGCACGCGGTCGAGCTCAAGCCCGGCCAGGGCGCCCGCATGGCGCGCTCGGCGGGCGCCTCGATCCAGCTCGTCGCAAAGGACGGCAATCACGGCGTCCTGCGCCTCCCCTCGGGCGAGCTGCGCCGCGTCCTGCTGACATGCCGGGCGACGGTCGGTGAGGTCGGGAACTCCGATCACGCCAACCAGTCGAGCGGGAAGGCGGGGCGAAGCCGCTGGCTCGGCAAGCGACCGTCCGTGCGTGGCTCGGCCATGAACCCGGTCGACCACCCGCACGGCGGGGGCGAGGGCAAGACGAAGGGTGGCCGCCACCCGGTGACCCCGTGGGGCGTGCCGACGCTCGGCAAGCGCACGCGTCGCAAGCACAAGGAGTCCGACAAGCTGATCGTCCGCGGCCGCCGCCGCGGCAAGGAAAGGAAGCGCTAGGTGTCGCGATCGTCCAAGAAGGGGCCCTTCGTCGAGGAGCGGCTCATGAGCCGGATCGAGGGCATGAACGCCTCGGGTGAGAAGCGCATGGTGCGCACGTGGTCGCGGACGTCGACCGTGTTCCCCGAGATGGTGGGTCACACCATCGCCGTGCACGACGGGCGGAAGCACGTGCCGGTGTTCGTGACCGAGCAGATGGTCGGCCACAAGCTCGGCGAGTTCGCCCCGACGCGGACGTTCCGCGGCCACGCGGGTGACCGCCAGACCCAGGTGAAGAGGCGCTGATGGCGACGGTGGCAGACGACACCCAGACGGTCCGCGCCCAGGCGAAGTGGGTGCGCACGTCCGCGCGCAAGGCGCGGGTCGTGCTCGACCACATTCGCGGCCGAACCGTGCCCGAGGCACGGACGATTCTCGCGTTCACGCAGCGTGCCGCCGCGACGGACATCGAGAAGGTGCTGCGCTCGGCCGTTGCGAACGCCGAGGCCAACCACGGACTGGACGGGGACGACCTCGTGGTCTCCGCCGCGTACGCCGACGAGGGCCCGACGCTGAAGCGCTGGAAGCCGCGCGCTCGCGGCCGCGTGAATCGCATTCGCAAGCGGACGTGTCACGTGACGCTCGTCCTCTCCGAGGTGCCCCAGGAGGCGGCACCGCGTCGCCGTCGCGAACGGGCCGCAGAGCCCGCCCAGGCCTCCGAGAAGCCCGCGACTCAGGCGAAGAAGCGCAGCCGATCCAAGAAGGGGGCAGCAGCGTAATGGGCCAGAAGGTGCATCCCGGCGGCTTCCGCGTCGGCGTCATCCACGACTGGAAGTCCAACTGGTGGACCGGCAAGGCCGAGTTCGCCGACTACCTGCTCGAGGACGTCCGCATTCGCGAGCACATCCTCGGCAAGCTCTCGCACGCAGGCCTCTCGGACATCCTCATCCGCAAGGACAAGCAGCGGATCACCGTCGACATCTACACGGCCCGCCCGGGGATCGTCATCGGCAAGTCGGGTGTCGAGGTGGACGCCCTGCGCCGCGAGCTGCACGCGATCACGAAGAAGAACGTCCACATCAACATCAACGAGATCAAGCGTCCCGAGCTCGACGCCAAGCTCGTCGCGCAGTCGATCGCCGAGCAGCTCGAGAACCGCGTGTCCTTCCGGCGCGCGATGAAGCGCTCGCTCGCCTCTGCGATGCGCTCCGGGGCTCAGGGGATCAAGATCACCGCAGCGGGGCGCCTGGGCGGCGGCGAGATGAGCCGTCGCGAGATGTACTCCGAGGGGCGTGTGCCGCTGCACACGATCCGTGCGGACATCGACTACGGCCAGGCCGAGGCGAAGACGACCTTCGGCCAGATCGGCGTCAAGGTCTGGATCAACAAGGGCGAGATCATGCCCGAGGGCTTCGAGGCGCCGGGTGCGCGCGAGGGCAGGCTCGGGGATCAGGACCAGGCGCGCCGTCGTCGTGGCGCGTCGGCAGAGGGGCTCGGCGCCTCGCGCGAGGGCCGCGGCCGCGGCCCCGACCGCGAGGGCCTCGGCATCGTCCCCCGCAAGCGCCGTGGCCAGCGTCCCGGTGGCGGACGGCCCGGGCAGCGCCCGCGGCGGGAGGCGCCGGCAGCCGAGGCGCCCGAGGCGAAGGCGCAGGCACCGGAGCCGGAGGCCACGGCTGCGGACGTCCCGGCCGAGGCGACGCCCGAGACGACGCCCGAGGCGACGCCCGAGACGACGCCCGAGACAGGGGCGGATGCCTGATGCTCATGCCGCGCAAGACGAAGTTCCGGCGCCAGCACCGTGGGCGCAGGGCAGGGATGGCGAAGGGCCAGACGACCGTCCAGTTCGGCGATTACGGGCTCAAGGCGCTCGAGGCAGGGTGGATCACCAACCGCCAGATCGAGGCTGCCCGGATTGCGGCCACCCGCAAGATCAAGCGAAGCGGGAAGGTGTGGATCAACCTCTTCCCGGACAAGCCCTTCACGAAGAAGCCGGCCGAGACCCGCATGGGCTCCGGCAAGGGCTCGCCCGAGGGGTGGGTGGCCGTGGTCAAGCCCGGACGCGTCATGTTCGAGCTGGCCGGCGTTCCCGAGCCGCTCGCGAAGGAAGCGCTGCGTCTTGCGGGCCAGAAGCTGCCCATCAGAACGAAGTTCGTGAGAAGAGAGGCTGATCTCTTTGAGAGCTAGAGAGCTCCGGGACCTGACCGACGACGAGTTGGGGCGCAAGCTGGCCGAGACCCGCCAGGAGCTCTTCAACCTGCACTTCCAGTCGGCCACCGGCGTGCTCGAGAACAGCGCCCGCCTGCGACATGCGAAGCGCGAGATCGCCCGCATCCTGACCGTGCAGAACGAGCGCGAGCGAGGACAGTTGAGTCATGGCTGACGAGAAAGAGAACGTGACCGAGACCGACGAGACGCAAGCAGACGAGCCCGAGGTGGCCGAGGAGGCTGCCGAGGAGCCGGAGGCTCAGGCAGAGGATCAGCCCGAGGCCGAGGAGGCCGCCGCCGAGGAGCCGGCCGCAGAGCCGGAGGCCGAGCCCGCGGCCGCAGAGGCCGAGCCCGCCGCGGAGCCGGAGGACGAGCCCGCCGCGGAGCCGGAGGATGAGGCGCCCGCGGCACCCGCGGCCGAGTCGCAGCCCGAGCCCGCGGAGGAGCCCGCTGAGGAGGCTTCCGTCGGCGAAGCGGCGCCGGCGGCCGAGGCCGAGGCCCAGACGACGAAGGCGAAGAAGAAGCGCCTCCCGCGCTCGCAGCGTCCACAGCGGACGAAGAAGAAGCGCGAGAAGGCCGCCGAGCGCAAGCCGATCACGCGGCTGCCCAAGCCGGAGCACGTGCGCGGCCGCCGCCAGGAGCGCCAGGGGACGGTCGTCTCCGCAGGCGCCGACAAGACGATCGTCGTCCGGGTCGATGTCGTGAAGGCGCACCCGACGTACAAGAAGGTCATCCGGCGGAGCACGAAGTTCCATGCGCACGACGAGCGCAACGAGGCGAAGCTCGGTGACGTCGTCCGCATCGTCGAGACGCGACCGCTCTCGAAGATGAAGCGCTGGCGGCTCCAGGAGATCGTCGAGGTCGCGAAGTGATCCAGCAGGAGTCGCGTCTTCGGGTCGCGGACAACACGGGTGCTCGAGAGCTCCTGTGCATCCGCGTGCTCGGCGGCTCCCACCGGCGATACGCCCGTGTCGGCGACGTGATCATTGCTACCGTGAAGTCCGCCACGCCTCAGGGCGCGGTGAAGAAGGGCGAAGTCGTGCGGGCGGTCGTCGTCCGGACGAAGAAGCCCTACAGCCGGGACGACGGCACGCTCATCGGGTTCGACGAGAACGCCGCCGTCCTCATCGACACGCAGTCCAACCCGCGTGGGACGCGCATCTTCGGGCCCGTCGCGCGCGAGCTCCGAGAGAAGAACTTCATGAAGATCGTCAGTCTCGCTCCAGAGGTGCTCTAGACATGGCCAGCACGATGAAGGTGAAGAAGGGCGACCTCGTCCAGATCCTGACCGGCAAGGACCGCGGCAAGCGCGGCCGCGTCATCGAGGCGCGCCCGTCGGAGCGCCGGGTCATCGTGGAGAACCTCAACGTCGCCAAGCGCCACACGCGCCCTCGCCCGATCCGTGACTCCTCTCGCATGGGGGGAGCGCAGGTCGTCCCGGGCGGCATCCTGGAGAAGCCGGCTCCCGTGTCGGTGTCGAACGTGATGGTCGTCTGTCCCGTGTGCGGGAACCCGACACGGGTGGGGATGGCCGAGAAGGAGGTCAAGGGAGAGACGGTGCGTATTCGTGTCTGCAAGCGCGACGGCTGTGGCCAGGAGCTCGACAGATGACCAGCGCTCCCGCCGCCGAGACGTATGCGCCGCGCCTCAAGGTTCGCTACGAGACGGAGATTCGCCCGCGCCTGCAGGAGGAGCTCGGGCTCTCTTCTTCCATGGACGTCCCGCACGTGACGAAGGTGACGCTGAACATGGGCGTGGGTGAGGCCAAGACGGACGCAAAGGCGCTCGACGCCGCGATCGACGAGCTGACGCTCATCGCCGGACAGCGTGCGCACGTGCGGAGGGCGAAGAAGTCGATCGCCAGCTTCAAGCTGCGCGAGGGCATGCCCGTCGGGGCCCGCGTGACGCTCCGCGGGGCGCGGATGTACGAGTTCCTCGACCGCCTCGCGTCGATCGCGCTTCCGCGAATCCGGGACTTCCGCGGCCTCGATCCCGGCTCGTTCGACGGTCGGGGCAACTACTCGATCGGAATCCGGGAGCAGATCATCTTCCCCGAGATCGACTACGACCAGGTGCCGTCGATCCGCGGGCTCGACATCGCCATCACGACGTCGGCGAAGACGGACGAGCAAGGGCGTGCCCTCCTCGGCGCGCTCGGCCTCCCGTTCGCCGCATCGAGAAGGGAACAGGGACAGTAAGTGGCCAAGAAGTCGCTCGTCGTCAAGCAGCAGCGCAGATCCAAGTACAAGGTGCGGGAGTACACCCGCTGCAATCGCTGTGGTCGCCCGCGCGCCGTCTATCGCAAGTTCGGACTGTGCCGCATCTGCCTCCGCGAGCTGGCGCACCAGGGGGCGGTGCCCGGAATGACGAAGTCGAGCTGGTAGAGAGGAACGAAGACGTGCTCACCGACCCCATCGCCGACATGCTGACCCGGATCCGCAACGCGAATCGCGCGTTGCACGACTCGACCTCGATGCCGACCTCCCGGATGAAGGAGGAGATCGCCCGCATCCTCAAGGACGAGGGCTACATCAAGGACTTTCGCGTGGTCGACGCCGCGGACGCGAAGGGGCAGCCGCTCCCGTACCGCACGCTCGTCGTCGAGCTCAAGTTCGGACGGGACCGCCGGCGCGTGATCACCGATCTCAAGCGCGTGTCGAAGCCCGGCCGGCGCGTCTACGCCGGCAAGGACCGGCTTCCGCGTGTGCTCGGCGGCCTCGGCACGGCAATCATGTCCACCCCGACCGGCGTCATCACTCACCGCCAGGCCGCGGAGCGCGGCGTCGGCGGCGAGGTGATCGCCTTCGTCTGGTAGCGATGTCACGCATCGGACGCAGACCGATCGAGGTGCCTTCGGGCGTCACCGTGGACGTCACCCCCGGCCACGTCGCCGTCAAGGGGCCTCTGGGCGAGCTGAGCCAGGCCGTGCCGGCGCGCATGCAGATCGAGCAGTCGGAGGCGGAGATCACCGTCTCCCGCCCGACCGAGCGCGGCGATGACCGGGCGCTGCACGGACTGACCCGCACGTTGATCGCCAACATGGTCGAGGGTGTCACGCAGGGCTTCGAGAAGCACCTCGAGATCCAGGGTGTCGGCTACCGGGCGCAGCTCAAGGGCTCGGACCTCGAGCTCGCGGTCGGCTTCTCGCACCCGGTCGTCGTCCAGCCGCGCTCGGGCATCTCGTTCGACGTCCCTTCGCCGACGCAGATCGTGGTGAAGGGGATCGACAAGCAGATGGTCGGTCAGACGGCGGCGGAGATCCGGAAGGTCCGCCCGCCGGAGCCGTACAAGGGCAAGGGCATTCGCTACCGCGACGAGCACGTTCGCAGGAAGGTCGGGAAGCGGGCATGAGCACGCTCACGAAGCGCGAGGCGCGCCTGCGACGCCATCGCCGGGTCCGCGGTAAGGTCGCCGGCACGGCAGAGCGCCCCCGGCTCGTCGTGTTCCGCTCGAACCGCGGGATCTTCGCGCAGCTCGTCGACGACCAGTCGGGCCGGACGCTCGCGTCTGCCGGCTGGACGTCGCTCGGCAAGCTCGACGGCTCGAAGACCGAGCAGGCCGAGGCGGTCGGCAAGGCACTTGCAGAGGCGGCGAAGAAGGCCGGACTCGAGCGCTGCGTGTTCGACCGCGGCGGTTACCTGTTCCACGGACGCGTGAAGGCGCTCGCCGAGGGTGCCCGCGAGGGAGGACTCCAGTTTTGAGCGTGACCGAGACAGCTGAGCCCCGTGAGCTCAAGGAGCGGGTCATCGAGATCAACCGCGTCGCGAAGGTCGTGAAGGGCGGGCGCCGCTTCTCCTTCACGGCGCTCGTCGTCGTCGGCGACGAGGTCGACCGGGTCGGCCTCGGGTACGGGAAGGCCCGCGAGGTCCCGCTCGCCATCTCCAAGGCGGTCGACGATGCGCGCAAGAACCTCTTCACCGTCCCGAAGCACGGTCAGACCATCACGCACGAGATCGTAGGCCGGGCGGATGCAGCGCGAGTGGTGCTGCGCCCGGCGAGCGAGGGAACCGGCGTCATCGCCGGGGGCGGCGTTCGCGCGGTGCTGGAGCTCGCCGGGATTCGAGACGTCCTCGCGAAGAGCCTCGGCACGACGACGCCGATCAACATGACCCGCGCGACGATCGACGGCCTTCGCCGCCTCGTGCGACCCGAGGAGGTCGCGCAGCTCCGCGGCAAGACGATCGCCGAGGTCCTGCCGATCCCGCGTGCTGCGGCACGCGAGGCGGAGGAGGAGACGCCCGCCGAGCCCGAGGCCGTCGAGAAGACGGAGACAGAGGGCGCCGAGGAGGCAGAGGTCTCCGAATGAGCAAGGTCAGGATCACCCAGGTCCGGAGCAACATCGGGCAGACCGTCAAGCACGAGGGCACGTTGCGCGCGCTCGGCCTCGGGAAGATCGGCCGGAGTGCGGAGCACAAGGACTCCCCGCAGCTGCAGGGGATGCTTCGACATGTCCGGCACCTCGTCCGAGTCGAGGAGGCCTAGTCGATGGCCGACGAGCTGAATCTCTCGAATCTCAAGCCTGCCCAGGAGCGCAAGGCGCGCAAGCGCGTCGGACGCGGCCTCGGCTCCGGCAAGGGCCGCTACTCGGGACGCGGCATCAAGGGCCAGAAGTCGCGCTCGGGATCGCACAAGATGCCTGCCGGCTTCGAAGGCGGGCAGATGCCGATCGACATGCGGACGGGGAAGCTGCGAGGAAACACCTCGGCCGATGCGATGCCCATCGGTCCTTTCCGCACGTACAACCAGCCGGTCAACGTGGGCGACCTCGAGACGCGCTTCGAGGAGGGTGCCGAGGTGACGCCCGAGACGCTCAAGGCCGCCGGCCTCGTACGCAAGCTCTCTCTCGACATCAAGGTGCTCGGTGAGGGCGAGCTGACGAAGAAGCTGTCGGTGACCGCCCACACGTTCTCGAAGTCGGCGGTCGAGAAGATCGAAGCGGCCGGCGGATCGGTCACCCGTCTCAAGGAGCCGGTCGAGCGCAAGAAGAAGCGGCACAAGGCCGCCGCACCGAGCGCCGAGGAGCCCGAGGAGGCGGCAGACGCTTCAGCGGGCGAGGGGGAGCCCGACGCATGACGCCGGCCATCGAGGACACCGCTTCCGTGACGCGGACGCCTTCAGGAGTCTTCGCGCAGCCGAAGCCCGCTTCTGCGAGCTTCGGCTCGGCGCGCTGAGCCATGTTCTCCTGGCTCGCCAACGCATGGCGTGTGCCGGAGCTTCGCCGGCGCGTGCTCTTCACCGCGATGATCCTCGCGATCTACCGCCTGGGCTCCTGGATTCCGGCGCCCGGCGTCGACTCGGAGACGATCAAGAGCTACTTCTCGGGCCAGGGAGGCACGATCCTCGGCCTCCTCAACCTCTTCTCCGGCCAGGCGCTGTCGCAGTTCTCCCTCTTCGCGCTCGGGATCATGCCGTACATCACTGCCTCGATCATCATCCAGCTGATGACGGTCGTCATCCCGCGGCTCGCCGAGTTGCAGAAGGAGGGTGAGGCGGGTTACGCCAAGATCACGCAGTACACGCGCTACCTGACGGTCTGCCTGGCGGCTGCGCAGGCGACGGGCTACGCGTTCCTCTTCAAGAACCAGGGCGCTCTCGAGGCCGGCTCGGGCGAGACGGTCCTGATCGTGGTCTCGCTGACGGCCGGCACGACGATCCTCATGTGGATGGGCGAGCTCATCACGAAGCGCGGGGTCGGCAACGGCATCTCGATCCTCATCTTCTCCTCCATCCTCGTGGGCGCCCCGCTCGCCATCACGGCGTGGTGGAACGGCGGTCCCATGGAGAAGCTCTTCTTCCCGCTCATCGCCGTCGCGATCACGGCTGCGGTCGTGTTCGTCCAGGAAGGCCAGCGGAGGATTCCGATCCAGTACGCGAAGCGGATGGTCGGCCGGAAGATGACCGCGGGCGGCTCGACCTACCTGCCGCTGCGCGTGAACATGGCGGGCGTCATCCCGATCATCTTCGCGGCCGCGATCCTCGCGTTCCCGCCGACGATCGCCCAGTACTTCCCGGCCACGCGAGACTTCGTGAACGAGCACTTCCAGCCGGGCAACTGGGCGTACCTGCTGATCGAGGGCATGCTGATCGTGGTCTTCACGTACTTCTACACGGCTGTCCAGTTCAACCCGGTCGACCAGGCAGACAACCTTCGCCGGTACGGCGGCTACATCCCCGGCATTCGACCCGGCCCTCCGACTGCCCAGTACCTCGACAGGGTCCTCTCGCGACTCACGCTGCCGGGATCGCTCTTCCTCGCGCTCGTGGCCGTGCTCCCGAGCCTCTTCATCCGCTACGGCGGGTTCTCACAGGCGAGCGCCGGGGCGTTGGGAGGCACCTCGGTGCTGATCGCCGTGGGTGTCGCGCTCGACACGATGCGCCAGATGGAGTCGCAGATGATGGCGCGCTCGTACGAGGGCTTCCTCAGGTAGGGCGGGGCTTGCCTCGCCGGGATCGGACGTGACGTGAGGGTCCTCATCCTCGGCCCGCAGGGGTCGGGCAAGGGCACGCAGGCGAAGCGGATAGCCGAGGCGCACGACGTCCCCCACGTCGCGACCGGCGACATCCTGCGCGCTGCGGTCGCCGACGAGACCGAGCTCGGGCTCCGCGTCAGGCCGATCCTCGAGCGCGGCGACCTCGTCCCGGACGAGCTGATGGTCGATCTCATCCGCGAGCGGCTCGCGGGCGAGGAGGGCTTCGTCCTCGACGGCTTTCCGCGAACGCTCGCGCAGGCCGAGGCGCTCGACGCGATGCTCGACGAGATCGGGAAGCCCCTGGACACCGTGTTGCTGCTCGAGGTCTCCGACGACGTGGCGATGGGCCGCATGCTCGGCCGTGCGGAAGAGGAGGGCCGCTCCGACGACACCCCGGACGTCATCGCGAACCGACTTCGCATCTACCACGAGCTGACGCGCCCCGTCGTCGACCGCTACCGCACCACCGGCGAGCTGCGTGAGGTCGACGGGGAGCGCTCGATGGACGAGGTGTTCTCCTCCATCGAGTCGGCGCTCGACGCGTCCGAGGCTGCTGGATGATCATCCGCAAGAGCCCGCGCGAGATCGAGAAGATCGCCGCCGCAGGGGCGATCGTCGCCGAGACGATCGCGCACGTCGGCGAGCTCGTCGCACCGGGTGTGACCACCGAGGAGCTCGATGCCGTCGCGGGGTCCTTCATCCGCGAGCACGGTGGCACGCCGACCTCGGAGGGGTACAAGGGCTACCCGAAGGCGATCTGCATCTCGGTGAACGACGTCGTGGTGCACGGGATCCCGAACGGCTACGAGGTCGCCGCGGGCGACCTCGTCACGATCGACGTCGGGGTCACGCTCGACGGAGCGATCGCGGACAGCGCCTACACGTTCGCGGTGGGAGAGATCGATTCCGTGTCGCGCGGGCTCCTCGACGCGGCGCAGGACGCGCTCGAAGCCGGGATCGCGCAGGCCCGGGCGGGAAACCGGGTCGGTGACATCTCGCATGCGATCCAGTCCGTCGTCGAGGCCGCCGGCTTCGCGATCGTGCGCAGCCTCGTCGGGCACGGCGTGGGGCGCTACTACCACGAGGATCCTCACATCCCGAACTTCGGTCAGCCGGGGCGTGGGCCGCGGCTCGCGGAGGGCATGACGATCGCGATCGAGCCGATGATCACGGCGGGTGACTCGAACGTCTTCCTCATGGACGACGGGTGGACGATCAGGACTGCGGATGGCTCGATGTCGGCTCACTTCGAGCACACGGTCGCGATCACCGGTGACGGCCCGCGCATCCTGACCCCACGCGTCGGGATCGCCGCGAGAGGGGGCGCTCGCGTCTGACGCAGGGGCGTCGGACGGCGAAGGGAGAGAAGGCGCGCTGTGCTACGATGCGGGCCGCGGCGCCGGCCGTTCGATCGTCGCGCCGTTTCTCACAGGAAATCCAACGACCGAAAGGGTTCGCCCGCGCACGGAAGTGGCAGTCAAGGAAGAGAAGATCGAGGTTGAAGGCGAGGTCGTGGAGGCCCTGCCGAGCACGATGTTCCGGGTTCAGCTCGACAACGGACACAGCGTGCTCGCACGGATCTCCGGAAAGATGCGCAAGCACTACATCCGCATTCTTCCGGGCGACCGCGTCAAGGTCGAGCTCTCTCCCTACGACCTGACGCGTGGCCGCATCACCTTTCGGATGAAGTAACGGAGACCGATGAAAGTCCGCCCGTCCGTCAAGCCCATGTGTGAGCGCTGCCGCGTGATCAAGCGGCACGGCCGCACGATGGTCATCTGCTCGAACCCCCGGCACAAGCAGAGGCAGGGGTAGCGCTTCGATGGCACGCATCGCGGGCGTCAACCTCCCCACACAGAAGCGGCTCGAGGTCGGGCTGACGTACATCTTCGGCATCGGCCGCTCGACGGCGCGGAAGATCATCAAGGAGCTCGAGCTCGATCCCGACGAGAAGGTGCGCGACCTCACCGACGAGGAAGTCACCAGGCTCCGGAACTACATCGACTCCGAGCTCGAGGTCGAGGGCGATCTCCGGCGCGACCGCGGCCAGGCCATCAAGCGCCTGTCCGAGATCGGCTCCTACCGCGGGATCCGCCACCGGCGCGGCCTTCCGGTCCGTGGGCAGCGGACGAAGACGAATGGGCGGACGCGCAAGGGCCCCAAGAAGACCGTCGGGCGCGGCAAGAAGGCGAAGTAGTCGATGGCTCCTCCTCGCAAATCAGCGGCCCGCGGCCGCACGCGCCGCCGGGTCCGCAAGAACATCGCCATCGGGCAGGCGCACATCAAGACGTCGTTCAACAACACGATCGTCACGCTGACCGACGGCGAGGGCAACGTCATCGTCTGGGAGTCGGCGGGCTCTGCCGGGTTCAAGGGCTCGCGGAAGTCCACGCCGTTCGCGGCGCAGGTGACCGCGGACAGCGCAGCCCGCAAGGGCATGGAGCACGGCCTCCAGAAGGTCGAGGTGTTCGTGAAGGGCCCGGGCTCCGGACGCGAGACGGCCATTCGCTCGCTCCAGGCCGCCGGCCTGGAGATCCTCGGCGTCAAGGACGTCACCCCGCAGGCGCACAACGGCGTCCGCCAGCGCAAGCGGAGGCGCGTCTAGTGGCTCGCGACATCGGTCCCAAGTGCCGCGTCTGTCGCCGGGAGGGCGTGAAGCTCTTCCTCAAGGGCGAGCGGTGCCTCACCGAGAAGTGCGCCGTCGAGCGGCGGAGCTACCCGCCGGGCGAGCACGGGCGCGGGCGCATCAAGCAGAGCCAGTACCTGCTCCAGCTGCGCGAGAAGCAGAAGGCGCGGCGCTACTACGGCCTGCTCGAGAAGCAGTTCCGCATCACGTACGACAAGGCCAGTCGCGCGCAAGGCGCCCCGGGCGAGAACCTGCTCCGGATGCTCGAGACGCGCCTCGACAACGTCGTGTACCGCCTCGGCTTCGCTGGCTCGCGCGCGCAGGCGCGCCAGCTCGTGCGCCACGGGCACTTCCAGGTCAACGGGCGCAGGGTGAACATCCCGAGCTACGGCGTCCGTCCGAACGACGTCGTCGCGCTGCGGCAGGGCAGTCCCGCCGAGCAGCTCGTGCGCGACGCAACCGACCTCACCGCCTCCGTCGCTCCTTGGCTCCAGGCCGACCACGACGGGCTCACGGGCACCGTGCTGAAGTGGCCCGAGCGCGGCGAGATCGACGCTCCCGTTCAGGAGTCCCTGATCGTCGAGCTCTACTCGAAGTAACCCCACCGCATAGGGAAAGGATCCGACTTGGCAGTTCGCACCAGCTTGATGGAGTTCCAGATCCCGAGGATCGTCCACGAGGAGACCGACGAGCACCGCGGCGTGTTCGCGATCGAGCCTCTCGACCGCGGCTTCGGGCACACCTTCGGGAACTCACTCCGGCGCGTCCTCCTCTCCTCCCTCGAGGGTGCCGCCGTCACGGCTGTGAAGATCGAGGGCGTCGCCCACGAGTTCACGACGCTTCCCGCCGTACGGGAGGACGTCACGGACATCATCCTCAACCTCAAGAACCTCATCGTGCGCCTGCACGGCGCATCTCCCGAGATCGAGGTCTACATCGCGAAGAAGGGCGCGGGTGTCGTCAAGGCCGCGGACATCGAGGCGCCGGCCGATCTCGAGATCCTCAATCCGGAGCTCGAGATCGCTCACGTCTCGGACAAGGGCAAGCTCGAGATGATGCTGACCATCGGCCGGGGACGCGGCTACGTGCCGGCCGAGCAGAACCGCGGGCCCGAGACGACCATCGGCGTCATCCCGATCGACTCGATCTTCTCGCCCGTGCGCCGCGTGGCGTACGAGGTCGAGGCCGCGCGCGTCGGCCAGCGAACCGACTACGACAAGCTCGTGCTCGACGTGACGACGGACGGCTCCATCGAGCCCCGAGAGGCGATCGGGCAGGCAGCCGAGATCCTCATCCGCCAGCTCGCGATCTTCACGGATCTCGAGCGCATCGAAGGGTTCGGTGAGGCTGTTCCGGAAGTGGCGGTCGAAGCACCCGTGATGCACGGCATGGAGAACTTCCCGATCGAGGAGCTCGAGCTCGGCGTCCGGTCGTACAACTGCCTCAAGCGCGTCGGGATCGAGACGATCGGCGATCTCACGTCGAAGTCCGAGAACGAGCTCGTCGCAATCCCCAACTTCGGTCGGAAGTCGATCGACGAGGTGCGCCAGGCTCTCGGCACCCACGGCCTGAACCTCAAGGGCGAGGAGCCCGCGTAGAGCCATGCGGCACCAGCGGGCCGGCAAGAAGCTCGGGCGCGACGCCGCCCATC
Source organism: Gaiellaceae bacterium (assembly GCA_041557575.1). GTDB lineage: Bacteria > Actinomycetota > Thermoleophilia > Gaiellales > Gaiellaceae > GMQP-bins7. The sequence continues at coordinate 24,700 of JBFFGH010000004.1, read as the reverse complement.
GGAAGGCGCTGTACTCGAATCTCGCAGGCGCCCTGATCGAGCACGGCCGGATCCAGACGACCGAGGCCAAGGCGAAGGCCGTCAAGCCCTTCGCCGAGAAGATGATCACCCTGGGCAAGCGCGGCGACCTCCATGCCCGCCGGCAGGCGCTCGCCGCGCTGCGCTCGAACCATGTGGTGCACCATCTCTTCGCCGAGGTGGCGCCACGCTTCTCGGAGCGGCCGGGCGGCTACACGCGCATCGTTCGTCTCGGTCCGCGTCAGGGCGACGCTGCGGAGATGGTGTACCTCGAGCTCGTCGACTACGAGCCCGTCGCCACCGCCCTTCCCCCTCGCCGCGCACCCGCGCCCGAGGAAGCGGCCCCCGCCTAGCTCGCCCCCGGGGCCGTACTCCGCGGCACCTCCTCCTCGGACGAGTAGCCTCGGGGCATGCTCTTCCTCATCGGCGTCCTGCTCGCCGTCTTCGTGCTCCCTCATCCGTGGGGCCTCGTCGCGATCATCGTCGGGGCGGCGCTCGACATCGGCGAGACGGGCATCTTCCTGTGGTGGTCGGGACGGCGCAAGGCCGCGGTCGGCGTGGAGGTGCTCGTGGGAAAGCGCGGCGTCGCGGTGAGCGATCTCTGGCCTGAGGGGCAGGTGAAGGTGGGCGGGGAGATCTGGAGTGCGCGCTGTGAAGCGAGCTGCGACAGCGGGACGCGGGTCGTCGTGCTCCGCGTCGACGGTCTGACACTGGTCGTCGCCCCCGATACGGGCTAGGGATCTCGCGGGCACATCCCGGCCCTTCGGCATCGAGCTTCGCCCGGGCCCGCTGAAGGTCTCGTAGCCTTCGCCCACGCATGCAGACCGTCTTGAAGCTCACCCTCGAGTACGACGGCACCGGCTTCCGTGGCTGGGCGAGGCAGCCTGGAGAGCGCACGGTCGAGGGTGTCGTCCGGGAGTCGCTCGACGCCGTCTTCCAGCGGTGGGAGGGCCTTGCGGTCGCCGGGCGAACGGACGCGGGCGTGCATGCGACCGGGCAGGTCGCGAGCGTGGACGTCGAGGGCGGCCCGCCGGCGGAGCGAGCTGCGGAGGCGTTGAACGCAGCGCTCCCGGACGACGTCGCCGTCGTCGCGGCACAGGAGGTCGAGCAGGGCTTCCACGCGCGCTTCTCGGCCCGCTCCCGCTCCTACCGCTACCGCGTGCTCGTCCGCCGGACGCCGTCGCCCCTCGCTGCGCGACGAGCGCTCTGGTGGCCCCGTCCCATCGACCCGGAGGCGCTCTCCTCGGCCGTTTCGCTCCTCGTCGGGGAGCACGACTTTCGCGCGTTCACGCCGACCGAGACGCAGCACGACACGTTCCGGCGGAACGTGCTCGCCGCCGGCTGGGAGCACGAGCGAGATCGGCTCGAGCTCACGATCACGGCGGACAGCTTCCTCCGGCACATGGTGCGGACGCTCGCGGGGACGATGCTCGAGCTGGGGTCGGACGCCCCCGAGCGGATCGCCGAGCTGATCGCCGGACGACCTCGCCAGGAGGCCGGGCTCACTGCGCCGCCGTGGGGGCTCTACCTCGAGCGGGTCGAGTACTGAGCCGGGCTACCATCGCCGCATGCGATTTCCGGTCGTCCTGTTCGACCTCGACGGCACGCTGATCGACTCGGGGCCGATCATCCTCGAGTCGATGCAGCATGCCGTTCGCACGGTGCTCGGACGGGAGATCCCCCGCGAGGAGCTCGGCCTGGCCATCGGCGGGCAAGGGATCGTGGCGCAGATGCAGTCGATCGACGCCGAGCGCGCCGACGAGCTGCTCGAGGCGTACAAGGAGCACAACGACGGGCTTCACGACACCCTGGAGGCGTTCGACGAGCTGCTGGCGCTGCTCCCCGGGCTTCGCGCCGAAGGCAGGAAGCTGGGGATCGTCACGGCCAAGCGCCACCGAACCGTCGCGCTCGCGCTCGACCGCTTCCCGACGCTTCGCGAGGACTTCGACATCCTGGTCGCGCACGAGGACACGGAGCGCCACAAGCCGGATCCCGAGCCGGTGCTCCATGCGATCGACAGGCTCGGCTCCGTGCCGAGCGACGCCGTCTACATCGGTGACTCGCCCTTCGACATCCAGGCCGCGAAGTCCGCCGGCGCCTTCGCGGTCGCGGTCGGGTGGGGAGGCATCCACGCCGACGAGCAGCTCCTCGCCGAGGCGCCCGACGCGTTCGTCAGCTCGCCGGAGGAGCTCCTGCGTGTCCTCTAGGACGAGCTCGCCCTCCGAGCGTGCGGCCGAGCTCCGCCGCCTGATCGAGCACCACAACTACCGCTACTACGTCCTGGACGAGCCGGAGATCCCGGACGCTGCGTTCGACGCGCTGTTCGACGAGCTGAAGGCGCTCGAGGAGGAGCATCCGGAGCTCGTCACGCCCGACTCGCCGACGCAGCGAGTCGGCGCCCCTCCCGCAGCGGGCTTCACGAAGGTCGAGCACCTGTCACCGATGGGCTCGCTCGAGAAGGTCACGACGCCCGAGGCTCTCGAGAAGTGGGCCGACGACGTCCGGAAGCGCCTCGGCACGGACGAGCCGGTCGCGTACGTCCTCGAGCCGAAGATCGACGGATCTGCGGTCTCGCTCGTCTACGAGCGCGGCGTGCTCGTCCGCGGAGCGACGCGTGGCGACGGGCTCAGAGGAGAGGACGTCACGGCGAACCTCCGGACGATCGAGGCGATCCCGCTTCGGATGCTCGACCTGGACGGAGCCGGGCCGCCCGAGCTCATCGAGGTCCGTGGCGAGATCTACTTCCCGCTCGAGGGGTTCAGGCACTTCAACGAGTCGCAGGAGGCGGCAGGGAAGAAGCCCGCTCCGAACGCGCGGAACGCAGCCGCCGGGTCGCTCCGGCAGCTGAATCCCGCCGTGACGGCCGAGAGGCCGCTCTCGATCTTCGTCTACGGGATCGGCGTCGTCCGCGGGCCGGCCCCGGAGACGCAGTGGGAGGCGCTCTCGTGGCTGCGCGAGCGCGGGTTCCGGACGAACCCGGGTGCGCAGCGGCTCGAGTCGATCGACGCCGTGGCGGCAGCGTGCGAGTCCTGGGAGGCGAGGCGCTCCGAGCTCGGTTACGAGATCGACGGGATCGTGATCAAGGTCGACTCGTTCGACCAGCAGGCCCGGCTCGGCTCGCTTCACGAGCGCCCGCGGTTCGCGCGTGCCTTCAAGTGGGCTCCGACGAGCGCCGTGACGCGGCTCCTGAAGATCCACGTGCGGGTCGGTCGGACGGGCGTCCTGAACCCGCTCGCGGAGCTCGAGCCCGTCCACGTCGGCGGCGTGACCGTCTCGAGCGCAACCCTGCACAACGAGGACGACATCCGGCGCAAGGACATCCGCGAAGGCGACCTCGTGATCGTCCAGCGGGCAGGCGACGTGATCCCGCAGGTCGTCGGCCCCGCGGGCGAGCACGAGCGCGGCACGAAGCAGTGGTCGATGCCGGCGCGGTGCCCGCTCTGTGACGCGGAGGTCGTGCGGCCCGAGGGCGAGGTCATGCACCGCTGCCCGAACCGGGCCTGCCCCTCGCGGGGCCTCGAGACGCTGTACCACTGGGTCGGTCCCGCCATGGACATCGAGTTCGTGGGGGGGAACACCGTCAAGAAGCTCTGGGACGAGGGGATCGTCCGCTCGCTCCCGGATCTCTACCGGGTGACGCCCGACCAGCTCGCCGAGCTCGAGGGCTTCGCCGAGATCTCGGCCGCGCGGGCGCACGAGTCGATCCAGCGCTCGAAGGAGCAGCCGTTCTCGCGTGTCCTCTTCGGCCTCAACATTCCGAAGGTCGGGTGGGTGATCGCCCGAAGCCTGGCGCAGCACTTCGGCTCCTCCGACGCTCTCGCAGCGGCGACGCTCGAGCAGCTGGAGGAGGTCGAGGGTGTCGGTCCCGAGCGGGCCGAGCTGATCGCAGAGTGGTTCGGCGACGCGGAGAACCGGGCGCTCCTCGCCGAGCTCGGCGACCTCGGGCTACAACTCGCGACGGCTCCGTCGGAGCGTCCGGCGGAGGGGCCGCTCACCGGGCATCAGTACGTGATCACCGGGACGCTCGAGTCCTGGACGCGCGAGCAGGCGAAGGCGGAGCTCGAGGCCCTCGGCGCCAAGGTCACCGATTCGGTGTCGAAGAAGACGACCGGCGTCATCGTCGGCGAGAGCCCCGGATCGAAGGCGCAGAAGGCCGAGAAGCTCGGCGTTCCCACGCTCTCGGAGGCGGAGCTGCGCGATCTACTTCGCGCGCGTTAGCACCGTCACGAACCGATCCTGCGCCGCGCGGGCGGTCCAGTAGGGCACCGGCGACCCGTTCTGGAGGATGGCGAAGGCGTAGCGCCGCCCGACGAAGCCGGCCAGCGAGCACGCTGCGTTCGTCGTCCCCGTCTTGCCGATCACCTGGCCCCGGGTAGGGCGCGTGCCGAGCCTGTCCCTGAGCGTGCCGGATATGCCCGCCACGGCGAGCGAGGCGACGAAGGCGTTCCGGATTGCCTGGTCCTCGGCTCCGGCGCGGAGGATCGCGACGAGCGCCCGGGGCGTCAGCCGATTCTCGACCGACAGCCCGGAGCCGTCGGCAATGCGCACGCCCGACACGGGAATGCGCGACCGACGCAGCTCGTCGAGCACGACCTGCGCACCGGCCTCGCTCGTGCCGAGACCGGTCATCCTCGCCCCGAGCTCCTTCAGCAGCAGCTCGGCAGAGAAGTTGTCGCTCTCCCGGTTCATGCGGCCCACGATGGCGGCGAGCGGCTCGGAGACGTCTTTCGCGAGCCGCAGCGCTCCCTCCGGCGCGCGACCTGCGCGAGGAGCGCGAGCGACGGAGACGCCGCGCCGCTCGAGTGCCGCCGTGAAGGCTGCTGCCGCGGCCTGGGCGGCTCCGTTCAGGTCGGGATGCTCCACGCCGGCGACCGAGAGCGCGGAGAGCGGGCGGGACTCGATCCCCGCCCATCCCGCCTTCCACCCGGGAGCGGTACGTCGTGAGTCGAAGTGCCGCTCGTCTCCGAGGACGCGGCCGGTGATGCGTTGGACTCCGCGCGACCGAATGCGGCGTGCGAGGCCCCTGAGGTCTCGCACGCGCAGAGTTGGATCGCCGCCGCCGACGAGCACGAGATCGCCTCTCCAGACGCTCCCGTCCATCTTCCCGACGCCGACGACCTCGGTCCGGAACCGGTACTTCGGCCCGAGGAGCCGCAGCGCCGAGAAGGAGACCGCGAGCTTCTGCAGAGACGCGGGCCGGAGCGCGAGGCGGGCACGCTTGTCGAAGACGACGGCTCCCGTGCGCAGGTCGACGGCCAGCGCGGCCGTCCGACGCGGGTCGATCCCGTCGGCGACGAGAGCACGGCCGAGCGCCGCCTGCAGGTCGGGGGTGCGGGCGCTCGAGCTCGCGGTCGCGCCCAGCCCGGCCGCGGAGAGGGCGGCCGCCGTGAGCACGGCGACGAGGAGACGCTTCATGCCGTTGTCCTGTGTAGCTGAACGGGGCGACGTCGGGGTGTCAGCGGTAGACCGTGATCCTCACGGTCCGCCTGCCCCACTTCCGTGCGGCCGCTCTCGTGGGGAACCAGAGATCGATGATCCGGCCCTTGATAGCGACCCCCACGTCCGCTGCGATCCCACGCCCGTAGCCGGGAACGTGGAGACGCGTCCCGAGGGGGATGAGCCTCGGATCCACCGCGACGACGCCCTTCCGCACGGGTATCCCGAGCGCCGTCTTCCCTGGCAAGGAGTACGCGACGGCGTCCACCTTCAGGCGGTACTTGGCCTGCGCGGCCGGCCGACCGGAGGCAGGCCCCACTGCCACGAGGAGTGCCCCGCAAAGAGCGGCGACGAGCGCCGGTCCCCACCAGCGTGTTCCCCTGCCCACGACCCGGTGACCCTAACAGACGCACTTGTGCCATGGGCCACAAATGCCCATTTTGCACGGCTTTTCAAGCCTGTTCCCGGTTGCGGGCATCCGTGGAGGCTGATAAGGTCTTGCGCCTGTGACGGGCCAGACCGCCACCGGCGAGTCTGTCCGGAGCCGGAAGGGAGCCGCCAGCGAGGGCTCCCGGGCCGGGTGGACGCCGACAGTCGCTCTCGTGGCGGCCCTTGCCGTTGGGCTGCTGCTTGTCGCCAGCCCGGCGTCGGCTGATCCGATTCAGTCGAAGCGCGCGCAGGCCCAGGCCATCATGGCGGAGGTCGAGAGCCTCAACGTCAACCTCGAGCAGACGATCGAGGCGTGGAACGGCGCCAACATCGAGCTCGACAAGATCAGAGCGCAGCTCGCCTCGAACTCGAAGCACCTCGTCGCCGCTCGCAAGAGCCTCGTCGCGGCGCAGGGTCGCATCGCCGAGCGCCTTCGAGACCTGTACGTCAACGGCTCGGGCGACTCCACCCTGGAAGTCCTGCTCGGGGCGAGCAGCCTGGACGACATCGTCACTCGTCTCGACGCCATCAGCCGCGTGTCGACCCAGGACGCCGAGATCCTCCAGGCGGTGAAGCGGTACCGCACGGAGGTCGAGACACGCCGCGTCTCGCTCCGCGAGGCACGCGAGAGCCAGGCGAGGATCGTCAAGGACCAGGCATCCAAGAAGGCATACATCGAGTCACAGATCGCCGAGCAGAACCGCATGCTGAGCTCGGTCAAGGACGAGATCGCCCGGATCCAGGCCGAGGAGCGCCGCCGCCAGGCGGAGCTCGCGGCGCAGGCGAGAGCGCGCGCCGCCGCGCAGCAGGCCGCCGCTCAGGCTGCTGCCGCTCAGCAGACCGCATCCCCGACGTACGAGCCCGCGATCGATCCGTCCACCTACAACCTTCCCGCGGCGAAGTACGGCGGCGTCGTCGCCATCGCGCTCCAGTACCTCGGCATCCCGTACGTGTGGGGCGGCTCGAGCCCGGCAACGGGATTCGACTGCTCGGGCTTCACGATGTACGTCTACGCGCAGGTCGGCGTCTCGCTGCCGCATCACGCCGCCTCGCAGTATCAGCTGGGCGTTGCCGTTCCTCGGGATCAGCTGGCTCCTGGCGACCTCGTGTTCTTCAGCGGTCTCGGGCACATGGGGCTCTACATCGGCGGCGGCCAGTTCGTCCACGCGCCCCACACCGGGGACGTGGTGAAGATCTCGAGCATCAGCGAGCGGTGGGGCAACTACGTCGGCGCCCGCCGCATCCTCTAGCGTCGCGCTCGCTCCACGCGGTGGTTCAGCCGGAGACGTCCGGGTCGTCGCGCGCGTCGAGGCGCGGCTCCGCGTAGAGCTCCTCGATCTCCGCTGCGAAGTGCTCGGCGACCGTGCGACGCCTGAGCTTGAGCGTGGGGGTGACCTCGCCGTCCTCCATCGTGAAGTCGCGGGGGAGGATGACGAACCTCTTCACCTGCTCGAACCGTGAGCGCTCACGATTCGCGTCGTCCACCACGTTCTGGATCAGGTCGTGGACACGGGGGTTGCCCGCGAGAGCCGGAATGCCCTCCGCCTCTCCGTGCTCCGCTGCCCAGCGGCCGATCTCCTGCGCGTCGAGGGTGATCAGCGCGGCGACGTACGGTCGCCGGTCCCCGACGACGAGCGCCTGGGACACGTACTTCGACGTCTTGAGGTCGTTCTCGATGTTCTGCGGGGCGACGTTCTTGCCGCCGGCCGTGACGAGGATGTCCTTCTTGCGGTCGGTGATGTGGAGGAATCCGTCCTCGTCGAGCTCCCCGATGTCTCCGGTCTTGAGCCACCCGTCGCTCCCGAGGACGGCAGCCGTCGCCTCCGGGTCCTTGAAGTACCCCTGGAAGACCGTCTCGCTGCGAACCTCGATCTCCCCGTCGGCGGCGATGCGCACCTCGAATCCCGGGAGCGGCTGTCCGACCGTCCCGAAGCGGTAGCGGTCGGGGACGTTCGTCGCGCAGGCGGTCGTGCACTCCGTGAGCCCGTAGCCCTCGACGATCCGGATCCCCACACCGTCGAAGAACTCCGCGATCTCCTTTGCGAGCGGAGCGCCTCCCGAGATCGGGATCCGGAGCCGTCCACCGAGCCTCTCGCGCACCTTCGCGAACACGAGCCGGTCGGCGATGCGGTGCTGCGCCCGGAGAGATGCCGGGATCGGCTTCTCCTCGCTCTCGAGGCGGCTGACCTGGCGTCCGACCGGCAGCGCCCAGTCGATCAGCCGTCTCTTGACCCCCGTCGCCTCGTCGAAGCGGGCCTGGACGGCGGAGTGAACCTTCTCGAACACGCGGGGGACGCTCGGCAGGAGCGTGGGTCGCACGGCGACGCACGCGTCCACGACCCTGAGCGGATCGGACAGGAAGGCGACCGTGAAGCCCACGTACGAGCCCAGGAGCATCATGAGCCGGCCGAAGTTGTGCGCGAGCGGCAGGTAGAGCAGCATCACGTCGTCTTCCCGGTAGTAGCTGTCCATCCGATCGGAGATGGCGGCCATCTCGTAGTAGTTGCTGTGGCTGAGCATGCAGCCCTTCGGCGGGCCGGTCGTGCCGGACGTGTAGATGATCGTGAAGAGATCGCTCTCCTCCACCGCGGCGGCCGCATCGTCGAGCGCCCGGGGGTTGCTCTCGGCATGCTCGCGGCCCGAGGCAGCGAGTGCGTCCAGGTCGGCGTAGGTGAGCACGTGCCGCAGGGCGGGGAGGTCGCTCCTCGCCTCCGTGACCTTCGCACGCTGCTCCTCGTCCTCGCAGACGACGCCGACGGCCTCCGAGTGTCCGACGACGTACCCGACGTCGTGCGGGGAGCTCGACGCGTAGACCGGCACCGTCACGGCTCCGATCTGGGCGAGCGCGAAGTCCAGGAGCGCCCAGTCGAGGCTGTTCCGGGCGAGGATCGCGAACGAGGTTCCCTTGCCGATGCCGAGCGCGAGGAGGCCGTTCGCGTAGGCCCGCACCCGCTCGTCCGCCTCTTGCCAGGACACCTCGTGCCAGCCGGCTTCGGTCTCGACGAGGTACGCGGGGCCCGGATGCCCGGCGGCGACGGCATTGCGCCACAGCCTGGTGATCGTCCGCCCCCCGGCGGACGGCCGGGACGTCTCGTCTGCCGCGGCCACTCCGGTCACCCTTCCCAGCTTAGTGGGAGGAGGAGGGGTCCATCCGTGGGAGGCGAATCCACCCGGTCCGCTCTACAGTTCGCGGAACCCATGCGCACGACCTGGAACGGATCACTGAGCTTCGGTCTCGTCTCGATTCCCGTCGGGCTCGCTCCGGCGACGAAGCCCGCTGCGCGCCAGTCCGACGTCTCGTTCCGGCTGCTGCACCGGGAGTGCTCGACGCCCATCAAGCAGAAGCGCTGGTGCCCGACCCACGACCGCGAGGTCACCCAGGACGAGATCGTTCGCGGCTTCGAGGTCTCCAAGGGCCAGTACGTCATCGTGGAGGACGCGGACCTCGAGGCGATCGAGCGATCGGACGACTCGCGCTCGATCGAGATCACGAGCTTCGTGCCCGGGGACTCTGTCGACCCGATCTATCTCGATCGCACGTACTACCTCGTCCCTGCAACGACCGCGGCCCAGCGCAGGCCGTACGTCCTGCTGCTCGCAGCCATGCACGAGTCCGGCATGGCTGCGCTCGGACGCTTCGTCCGGGCCGGGCGCGAGAGCCTCTGCCTCGTCCGGGCGAAGGGCGACGCGCTCGCGCTCGAGACGCTCTTCCTCGCGGAGGACGTGTACTCCCAGGCGGAGATCGACGAGGCGGTCGAGGCGACCCAGGTGAAGAAGACGGAGCTCGCGCTCGCGCGCCAGGTGATCGAGAGCCTCGCGTCGGACTTCGAGCCGTCCGAGCTGATGAGCGAGTACCGGCGCGATCTCCGGGCGCTGCTCGAGTCGAAGCTGCGTGGGGAGGAGATCGTCGCCCCCGAGCCGGTCGCCGAGGCTCCGGTCGTGGACCTCATGGAGGCGCTGAAGGCGTCGGTTGCGGCAGCGAAGAAGCGCGGCGCCCCGCAGGAGCCGGCCAAGGCCAGGCGCAAGGCTCGCTCGACGCGGTCGTAGGCGCCGCAGGACGATCCGGGAATCCCCCGATGCCCGGCTTCCGGGGGTCTGGCTGGATCCGCCCGTGATCTGCTGTCGTTGCCGTGCGCCCGGGACCGTCGCGGGCGCAGGTGTCTTCTTGACCGGGCTCGGTCTCGTCGGCCTCGGTGCCTGGGCCCGGCGCGACGTTCGGCGGGGGCTCTCGCGCGAGCGCATCGTCGCCCCCGACGGCGGGCAGGTCTCGAGCGCGGCGTCTGCTCGCGCTCTGGCCGAGACGATCCGCGAGCAGACGCTCGAGGCGACCGGCGGCAAGACGTACGCCGAGATCGGCCCCTATCTCGCCGAGGACGGCTCAGCGACCCCGGACGCGGCAGGGGCGATGGTCGACGAGGCGACGGGGAAGCCCGTGGCGAACCCGGACATCGACCTCTGGATCCAGTCCACGGCGCTTCAGACCGCGCTCATGCAGGCGTACATGGCGTTCCGGATCTCGGAGCTGATGCTCGCGCTCGGAGGCGCGTTCGCGCTCGCCGGCTCGGGCATCGCCGCCGCCGCACGCCGATAGACCGCCCGAGGGCGCCTGCCTCCCGCGGGGTCTCGTCAGTCCCGCGTCAGGACTGCGACGTCGTGGCCCCCGCCCCGACCGCCTCGAGCGATGCCTGGAAGAGCGTCTTGTCGATCTTGCCGTGGTAGATCGGCACGCCTTCCTCGATGCAGATGCGAATGATCTCGTCGCGATCCATCCCCATCTCCTTGGCGAGTTCCTCGGGCGTCAGGTGGTTGGCCATTCGTTACCTCCTCGTGGCATCAAAAAAGCCCGCCGGCGCAATCGCGCACGTCGGGCTCGCGTCACTCGGGTAGGGCCGGATCAAGCGGCCCGCCTCTCGAGAGCTCCGATCACACTCGGAGCATAGTCGCGCCGACGGCGCGAGCGCAACGCGGCCCTCCCGCCCCCGGCGCGCAGAGCGGGTACCCGTTCCGCGCTCGGGGTGTGGCGCAGCCTGGTAGCGCGCTCCGTTCGGGTCGGAGAGGCCCCCAGTTCAAATCTGGGCACCCCGATCAGTCGTGGGGGAACCCCGTGGTTCTCCCACGACGTCCTCTTCCGTCGCTCTTCCTCGGCGTCTCCGGTCGGTCGCGCCGAACGCCCGGTGCCCCTCGCTTGCCCTTCTCGCGAGCCCGGGAGGAGAGGCTCCGAAGCAGCCCCGGCTATCCTCGGCGAGTGCTGCGGGCGGTTCTCTTCGACGTCGACTTCACGCTCTTCCGGCCCGGGCCCGAGCTCGGCCCCGAGGGGTACAGGCGTGTGGGCGCCCGGCACGGGCTCGCGCTGGATCCCGACCTCTACGCGACCTCCCGCGCCGCCGCGATCGAGGCCCTCCAGCGCAACCACGACCTCGTCCACGACGAGGAGGTCTGGGTGGCGTTCACCGAGCAGATCGTTCTCCGCATGGGCGGGGAGAGCGACCCCGTGGGAGCACGCGCGTGCGCCGCGGACATGGTGCGCGAGTGGGAGCGTCACGAGAACTTCTCGCTGTACGAGGACGCGCTTCCGGTGCTCGACGAGCTGAGGCGGCACGACCTCAAGATCGGGCTCATCTCCAACGGTCAGCGTGACCTGGAGGAGTTCGCGGAGCACCACGCGCTGGACGTGGACGTCGCGGTCGGCTCCAAGACGCACGGGCGCGTGAAGCCGCACGCGTCGATCTTCCAGGCGGCCATCCGCGCGCTCGACGTCCGGCCCGACGAGGTCGCGATGGTGGGGGACTCCTACGAGGACGACATCGAGGGAGCTCGTGCGCTCGGGATCAGGGCGATCCTCCTCGACCGCAACGGGCTGCGCCTCGACGCCTCCGACCGGATCGACACGCTCTTCGCGCTTCCGGCCGCCCTCGGCCTACGCCACTCCTAGCTCGCGTCGCCACGCGTCCGTGTGGGCGCCGAGCGGGACGGGGTCGGGGGCTTCCAGCGAGCCGAAGGCCGACGCCGCCTCCTCGCGCGTCCACACGGGACCTGCGCAGACGTCTTCGTCCCCGAAGAGCTCGAGCCACTCGTCGAGCGAGCGCTGCGCGAAGACGGCGGCGAGCTCCGCGGCGAGAGCCTCCTGGTCGTCGTCGTACTGGCGATCCGCCAGGTCGGGCCGGCCCGCCAGCTCGCAGAGCCTCCGGAAGAACTTGGGCTCGAGCGCGCCGACGGTGAGATGACGCGCATCGGCGGTCTCGTAGATCCGGTAGCACGCAAGGGCGCCCGTGAGGAGTCGTGGCACGGGCTCGCCGCCCAGGCGGTGCGCGACGAGGTCGTGGGAGCGATGCGTCATCGAGACGACGATGCGCGCCCCCTTGCCCGTCCGCTCGCGGCCGACGAGCGCTGCGAGCACCTGCGTGGTCGCTCCCAGCGCCCCCGCTGCGAGGTCGGCGATCTGGATCGGGGGCAGCTGTGGCGCGGTGTCCTCGAGCACGCCGGCCCAGCCGAGGTAGTTCACGTCGTGCCCCGCGCGAAGTCGGTGCGCGTCTTCGTCCCCGAAGCCGGTGATCGAGCAGTACACGACCGTGTCGGGGACGTTCTCCGGCCCGATCCCGAGACGCTCCGCGACACCCGGCCTGAAGCCCTCGAGCACCACGTCGGCCCTGGCGCAGAGCGCCTGGGCGAAGGCCGCGTCGGCCTTGAGGTCGCAGACGACGGACTCCGTGCCGGCGCGCAGCGCGGCATCCCATGCAGCGGCCGTGGGGCGCATCGGGTCGCCCTCCGGCGGCTCGACGCGCACGACGCGCGCTCCGAGCCTCGAGAGCTCCCTGCTCGCGTACCCACCCGGCAGGTAGCGCGTGAAGTCGACGACGAGGATCCCGGCAAGCGGTTGCACGGTGCCGCAGCGTACCTCTATCCTCGCCGCGTTGACTGACGATTCAATCGCGCACAGGGAGAAGCGCCAGCTCATCCTCGATGCGGCGATCCGCGTGTTCGCGGATCGCGGCTACCACGGCGCCCGGGTCGGCGACATCGCCGAGCAGGCCGGCGTCGCCCATGGCCTCCTCTACCACTACTTCGCGTCGAAGGACGACGTTCTGCAGACGATCTTCAGCGAGAACTGGGGAGAGCTGATCGGGCGCTTCCGGGCTGTCGAGGCTGCGGAGGAGCCTGCCGACGGGAAGCTCGAGGGGATCGCGAAGATCCTGCTCCGGACGTGGCGCAACGATCCGGCGCTCGTGACCGTGATGGTGCGAGAGGTCGCCCGTAGTCACCAGCTCCGCGACCGCGTGGAGGAGGTTCGCGAGGCCTTCGCGATCGTGCAACGCATCGTCGAGGAGGGGCAGGCCGCAGGCATGTTCCGGCGTGATCTCGATGCGCGCCTCGCGAGCTGGCTCTTCTACGGCGGCCTCGAGGAGGTCCTGACGGGCTGGGTTCTCGGCCAGCTTCCGGACGGCGAGGACGACGTCGCGCGCGCCGAGCGCACGGCCATCGACCTCGCGCTCGGAGGCCTCCGCGCCTAGGCTCCCGCCATGAAGGTCTTCAACCTGAACGGCGACGAGTGGGACCGGGTCGAGGAGCGGCCGGGCTGGAGGAGCAAGGACGCGTGGGTGGGGGCGCGGATCGGATCGGAGCTCCTCGGCGGGAGCCTGTACGAGCTCGAGCCCGGTGACCGGCTCTGGCCGTACCACACGCACCACGCCAACGAGGAGTGGGTCATCGTCATGCGCGGCCGACCCACGCTTCGGACGCCGGAGGGAGAGCACGAGCTCTCGGAGGGCGATGTCGTCGCGTTCCTGCGCGGCGAGCAGGGTGCTCATCAGATCGCGAACCGGACCGGCGAGCCGATCCGGGTCCTCATGCTCTCGACGCTCGTCTCGCCCGACGTCCTCGAGTACCTCGACAGCGGGCAGGTCGCGGCCGTGGACGCGGCCGGCAAGCGGCTCTTCCGGATGATGCGCGGCGAGCCTGCCGAGTACTGGGACGGCGAGGACTAGCGACGCTCGAGCCGTCTGCCCGGCGAGCCGGGCCCACGCCGGCCGTCGGAAGAACAGGGCGTGCCGCGCCCGCCGCGAGCAGCGTCTAGCGGAACGCGTTGTCGCCCGTCAGCGCGAGGCCGACGACGAGCGTGTGCACCTCGTGCGTGCCCTCGTAGGTGAGCACCGACTCGAGGTTGTTCACGTGCCGGATGACGGGGTACTCGAGCGTGACGCCGTTCGCGCCCAGGATCGTCCGGGCCGCGCGGGCGACCTCGATCGCTCCGCGCACGTTCCCCATCTTCCCGAGGCTGACGTGCTCGGGCCTCAGCGTGCCCGCGTCCTTCATGCGGCCGAGGTGGAGGGCGACGAGCGATGTCCGGTTGATCTCGAGCGCCATCTCGGCGAGCTTCTCCTGGGTCAGCTGGTACGCGGAGATGGGCTTTCCGAAGACGATGCGCTCCTTCGCGTAGTCGAGCGCGGACTCGAAGCACGCGCGCGCGGAGCCGACCGATCCGAAGACGATCCCGAAGCGCGCCTCGTCGAGGCAGGAGAGCGGCCCGCGCAGGCTCGTCGAGCCGGGCAGGAGGTTCGCATCCGGCACGCGGACGTCCTGGAGGACGAGCTCCGACGTCACCGATGCACGCAGGGAGAGCTTCTTGTGGATCTCGGGCGCCGAGAACCCAGGCGTCCCCTTCTCGACGATGAACCCGCGGATCGCGTCGTCGTCGGTGCGGGCCCAGACGATCGAGATGTCCGCGATGGTGCCGTTCGTGATCCACATCTTCGCGCCGTTCAGGATCCAGTCGGAGCCGTCGCGGCGCGCATGGGTCCGCATCGAGCCGGGGTCGGAGCCCGCGTCGGGCTCGGTGAGGCCGAAGCAGCCGATCACCTCGCCGGTGTGCATCGCCGGCAGCCAGCGCTCCTTCTGCTCCTCGGAGCCCCACTTCCAGATCGCGAACATCGCGAGCGAGCCCTGGACGGACACCGCGCTGCGAACGCCCGCGTCGCCTGCCTCGAGCTCCATGCACACGAGCCCGTACGAGACGGCGCTCGCACCGGGGAGCCCGTACCCGTCGAGGTGCATCCCGAACAGGCCGAGCTTGGCGAGCTCCGCGATGACCTCGCGGGGGAGGATCCCCTTCTCGAACCAGTCGCCGACCTCGGGGATCACGGACTCGCGCACGAAGTGCCGCACCATGTCCCGGATCGCCTTCTCCTCGTCGTCGAGGAGGGCGTCGATCGCGAGGTAGTCGAGAGGGTCGAGAGCGGGGAGCTCGGTCGTCGTCGCCATGCAGGGCACATCCTAGAGCGCGCCCCGCGCGCTTGACCGGACGAGGCGTCCGGCCGTATCCTGTGAGGGTTGACTGACTAGTCAATCGAAGAATCTCGAAACCGGGAGCGAAGGCCATGACCCAGATGGAGACCGGTGTTGCCGCGGGCGTCTCGTTCGCGCTGACGCCAGAGCAGAAGGAGCTCCGCGCGCTCGCGCGCGAGTTCGCCGAGAAGGAGATCCGGCCGAAGGCGGCCGAGTACGACGAGAGCCAGACCCATCCGGCCGACGTCATCGCGAAGGCCCACGAGCTCGGGCTCATGAACCTGCACATCCCCGAGGCTCTCGGCGGGCCGGAGCTCTCCGCGTTCGACGGCATGCTCGTCGGCGAAGAGCTGAACTGGGGGTGCTCGGGCATCGCGACCTCCATCCTCGCGAACGGCCTCGGCGCCTCACCGGTGCTCCTGGCGGGGTCCGACGACCAGAGGGCGCGGTGGCTCCCGTCGCTGCTCGACTCGCCGATTCTCTGCTCGTTCGGGCTCACCGAGCCCGACGCGGGCTCCGACGTCGCCCGCATGAAGACGACGGCGGTGCGGCAAGGCGACGAGTACGTCCTGAACGGCTCCAAGACGTTCATCACGAACGCCGGTCACGCCGCCTGGACGGTCGTCTTCGCGAAGACCGACCCGAGCATGGGGCACCGCGGCATCTCCGCCTTCGTCGTCCCGATGGACACCCCCGGCGTCGAGATCGAGAAGCACCTCGACAAGATGGGCCAGCGCTCGACCGACACGTCGGCCTTCGCGCTCGTCGACGTCGTCATCCCCGCCGAGAACCGGATCGGCGAAGAGGGGGACGGCTTCAAGATCGCGATGCAGACCCTCGACTTCACGCGGCCGGGCACCGCGGTGGGCGCGGTGGGCGTCGCGCAGGCCGCGTACGAGCTGTCGGTCGAGTACGCGAAGGAGCGCGTCACCTTCGACGTCCCGATCGCGATGCACCAGGGCGTCAACTTCCTCATCGCGGACATGGCGGCCGAGATCGAGGCCGCGCGTCTCCTTACGTGGCAGGCCGCGTGGATGCTCGACGAGGGCTACGGGCGCAAGGCGACGCTGTACTCGTCGTTCGCGAAGCGCTTCGCCGCGGACACCGCGATGAAGGTCACGACGGACGCCGTGCAGATCTTCGGCGGCTACGGGTACATCAAGGAGTACCCGGTCGAGAAGCTCATGCGCGACGCGAAGCTCTTCCAGATCTACGAGGGCACGTCGCAGATCCAGCGCCTCGTGATCGCGAAGGAGATCTTCCTGCCGCGGGGCGACTAGGCTTCGCGCATGGCCATCGAGATCGATCTCTCCGGGCGAGTCGCCCTCGTCACGGGCGGCTCGCGCGGGCTCGGGAGGGCTGATGCCCTGACGCTCGCGCGGGCGGGCGCCGACGTCGCGATCGCCGACATCCTCGTCGAGTCCGAGCTCTCCGAGGAGACGGACAGGTGGGGTGCCCTCGCGACCGTCGCGCGCGCGCAGGGGATGGTGCACACGGAGGAGACGGTCGAGGAGATCCGCTCTCTCGGCCGGCGTGCGATCGCCGTGCGCTGCGACGTCACCGACCGCGACGAGGTCGCGGCGGCGGTCGCCAGGACGGTCGAGGAGCTCGGATCCGTCGACATCCTCGTCAACAACGCCGGCACCCTCGACCACGTCGGGCAGTTCCACAACCAGAGCCCCGAGCTGTGGGAGCGCGATCTCCAGGTCAACCTCAGCGGCGGCTTCAACTGCGCGCAGGCGGTGTGGCCGCACATGAAGGAGCGCGGCTGGGGGCGGATCGTGAACATGGCCTCCGTCGCCGGAACGCTCGGCGGCTTCGGCCAGGCGAGCTACTCGACGACGAAGGCGGGCATCCTCGGGCTCACTCGCACCCTTGCGATGGAGGGTGGACGGCACGGGATCACGTGCAACGCCATCGTCCCCGGGATCATCGGGAGCGAGGCGTTCCACATGGCGAACCCGGAGATGAACGCCCGCATCGCCGCGCGCACGGTGTTCAAGCGCCCCGGCGAGCCGCAGGACATCGCGAACGCGATCGCGTTCCTCTGCTCCGACCTCGCCGCGTACATCACGGGCGTCGGGCTGTACGTCTCCGGCGGGGTCGAGCTCTTCGTCTTCTGAGCCCGGGCCGCCCGGCCGAGCGGGGCGGCGATCGGGTGCGGCTACACTTCTCCATCTCGTGCGCGCAGATTCGCCCATCTACGCGTCGAGGAGACGACCGCGCAGGCGTGCCCGCTCGACGCTGTTCGTCCTTGCCTTCGTCGCTTTCTCGGCGCTCGCCGTGCTGGCGCTCCTCGGCCTCGCCTTCGCCGGTTCCTCGCGCGAGCTGGCCGAGGGGACGAGGATCGCGGGCGTCGACGTCGGCGGCCTGACCGAGCGCCAGGCGGTCGCCGCGCTCGAGGCGCGCTTCGACGCGGTGGCGGCCGATCGCGTCACGTTCGTCGTGAGCGACGAGGAGTACTCGCTGGCGGCCAACCAGCTCGGCATCGAGCCGGACTGGGCAGGGGCCGTGGAGATCGCGGGCGCCAACGCCGACGGGTTCGGGCCGATCAGGGGATTCAAGCGCCTGCGCGCCAGGATCTTCGGGGCGGAGGTCCTGCCGCGCCTGTCCGTCTCCGGCGGGGCGCTCGAGTATGCGCTCGATCGCGTCGCCGCCGACGTCGACCGTGAGCCGAAGAGCGCCTCGCTCGCCCGTCGCGGGCTCGCGGTCTCGGTCGTGCGGGGCCAGACGGGAGTCGAGCTCGACCGGGATGCGGCTGCGGACGCGATCGTGCGCTCGCTCGGGACGCTGAGCCATCCTGCGGGCCCGGTTCGGCTCCCGGTCGCCGTCGTCCCTCCGCCGGTGACTGCCGGCATGCTTGCCACGTCCGCGCAGCGTGCGCGGGTCGCACTCTCGGCGCCCGTGACCCTCAAGGGCGCGAACAAGAGCTTCCGCCTGTCGCCCCGGCGGCTCGCTCCCCTCATCGACCTGCCCGACGGAGGAGCGACGGCGATCGCGATCGCAGGCCCGGCAGCCGACGCGTACTTCCGCAACCTGTCGGATCGCGTGGGAAGGCGTCCGCGGGACGCGAGCTTCTATGCGCTCGGCGAGCGGGTCAGCGTCGTCCCCGCGCGTGACGGCCTCGAGCTGAACGTTCCCGCGTCCGCGCGTGCTCTTCTTCGAGCCGCGACCCGCCCGACGAATCGCGTCGCGCAGCTCCAGGTCGTCCGCTCCGCCCCGGAGCTCTCGACGAAAGCGGCGCTCGCGATGGGGATCGACACGCGGATGGCGGGATACCGCACCTACTACTCCGGCACCCCGGACCGCATCACGAACCTCAAGCTCGGCGTTCAGGCGCTCGACGACACGCTCGTGCCCCCGGGCGGCACCTTCTCGCTGAACGACGTCATCGGGGAGCGAACCGTCGAGCGCGGGTACCGCCCGGCGCCGGTCATCATCGGCAACGAGTACGCGGAGGAGGTCGGCGGTGGCACGTCCCAGGTCGCGACGACCGTCTTCAACGCCGCCTGGGAGGCGGGCCTGAACATCACGGAGCGCCACCCGCACTCCCTCTACATCAGCCGCTACCAGCTCGGACGCGACGCCACCGTGTACTGGCCGTCGCTCGATCTCAAGTTCGAGAACGACACGAAGAACTGGGTGCTCGTGAAGGGCTACGCGGAGTCGGACGCGATCCAGGTCGTCATCTACGGCGGCGAGCGCCGCCGGGTCGAGAGCTCGGCGACCCGCCTCGTCTTCACGGGCCCCGCTCCGCGGAAGTACGTGAAGGACCGCAAGCTCCCGAAGGGCGAGCGCGTCATCGAGCAGGAGGGCACGAAGCCGTCCCGGACGACCGCGACGCGGGAGATCTACGGACCGGATGGTGCGCTCATCGACACCGAGACGTGGACGACGTCGTACAAGGGCGAGACGAGGATCATCGCGATCGGGACGAAGCCGCCGGACGCCGCCACGCCGACCCAGGGCAAGAAGAAGAAGAAGAAGGCGGACGCCGCCGACGAGTCGGCTACGAGCCCGGCGAGCCCGACGCCGTAACGGCCTCGATCAGCCACGCGGGGACGCGCGTGGGCCGGTAGGTCTCGCGATCGACCGTCGCGTGGCGCGTGTGGCCGTCTGCGATGAGCTCGTCACCCCGCTCGATCCGGTACTCGTAGGTGAAGCGGGCGCCGCGCATGTCCACGCACCGCGCGCGGATGCGGAGCGTGTCGTCGAAGTAGGCGGCGCGGTGGTAGCGGACGTGCACCTCGGTCGTCAGCGCCTCGATGCCACCCTCGCGCAGCGCGTTGTACCCGCCGGCGTATCGAGCGAGGTGGGCGATGCGGGCGACCTCGAGCCAGACCACGAACGACGCGTGGTGCGCGATGCCCTGGGCATCCGTCTGGGCGAAGCGGACGGTGACGTCGGTCGAGAACGGGAAGTCTTCCACGGGGCAAGCCTAGAATCGCCGCGTGTCGGCCGCGGAGCTAGCCGTTCTCATCAGAGAGAGGCAGCCGTGCGTCGTCCTGACCGGCGCCGGGATCTCGACCGAGAGCGGGATCCCCGACTTCCGCTCCCCGACGGGCATCTGGGCCAACGTCGATCCGTCCGAGGTGGCGTCGATCAGGGCGTTCGAGCGCGACCCGGTAGGGGTCTGGGGCTTCTACAGCCGCCGGATCCACGCCCTCCTGGAGGCCAGCCCGAACGCGGCTCATCTCGCTCTCGCGGAGCTCGAGCAGAGAGGGCTCGTGCGCGCCGTGGTGACCCAGAACATCGACATGCTGCACTCGCGTGCAGGGAGCGAGGACGTGGTCGAGCTGCACGGCTCGATCCGGACGGCGCAGTGCCTCCGCTGTCTGTGGACGGAGCCGGCGGACGCCGTGCTCGCCCAGCTCGAGGTGCGCTCCGCGCCCGTCTGCCCGCACTGCGGCGACGTCCTCAAGCCGGGCGTCACGCTCTTCGGCGAGCTCCTGCCGCCCGGAGCGCTGGAGCGCGCGACCGAGCTCGCCCGGGCGGCCGGCCTGATGCTCGTCGTCGGCTCGTCGCTCGAGGTGTGGCCGGCTGCAGGTCTGCCGTTGCAGGCCCGGGCGTTCGCGATCGTGAACCAGGGCCCGACGGCGCTCGACGACCGGGCGCTCATGAAGATCGACGCGCCGGCGGGAGAGACGCTCGCGGCGGTGGTCGAGGCGCTCGGCTAGGCGTGCTCGCCCCCACGGGCAAACGCACTCCGGGAGTGGTATGACTTCGAGCATGGCTCAGACGAAGAAGACAGCGAGCAAGAAACCCGAGAAGGACCTCATGACTCGCCTCGCGGACAAGGGTGAAGAGGCGCTGCACCGACTGGCGGATCTCCCGGGCGGCCAGAAGGCGACGGCGGCGTTCAACGATCTCCGTGCGCGCGTCGACGACCTCGCGAAGAAGGTGCGCGGGATCGACGCGCTCGAGGCGCGGGTCGCGAAGCTGGAGAAGGACGTCGCGGCGCTCAAGAAGGCGAAGGCGCCTGCCCGGCGTGCGGCACCGCGCAAGCCGGCGGCGTAGCCCTAGCTCTCCGCTCTCGGAACCCGTACGCGAAGCGCCTTCGGGACGATCTCGAAGCGGACCGGCGTCGTGCCCGGCTGCTCTCCGTCGAGCTCGATGGGCAGAGGCTCGTCCGTCTCGATCTCCACGACGCGACCGCGCAGCGGCTCGAGGCGCGGGTGAGGGAGGTGCCTTCCCCGGTAGACCTTCGGGAGGGTGAAGGCGAGGTCGCGCTTGGTCACGTCTCCGATCACGAGGACGTCGAACAGGCCGTCGTCGGGCTCCGCGTCCGGGCACATCTTCATGCCGCCTCCGAGGTAGCGGCCGTTGGCCACGACGACGTCGATCATCTTGCCGCGTCGGACCTCGTCGTCGACCGAGACGTGCATCTCGCCCGCATGCCAGCGGACGAAGACCGCGAGCGTCGCCCAGTAGTAGGAGAGCCTCCCGCCGAGCGCCTTCGAGGACTCGTTCGTGCGCTTCGCGATCGCGCCCGAGATGCCGGCGCTCGCGACGTTGGCGAAGTACCCGCGGCCGTCGGTCCCCGCCCACGTCCGGTAGGTGACGAGCCCGACGTCGACCTCCCGCGTCTCGCCGTTCGCCGCGACGTCGATCGCCTCGTCGAGGTCGCCCGGGATCCCGTAGGTGCGGACGAAGTCGCGGCCCGTCCCTCGCGAGATGACGGCGAGCTCGGCACGGCCGGTCTCGACGATGCCGTTCACGACCTCGTTCACCGTGCCGTCGCCGCCGACCGCGACGACGAGCTCCGCGCCGTCCAGCACGGCGTCGCGCGCGAGCGTGGCGAGGTCGCCCTGCGCCTCGGAGAGGAGCGCGTCGCCCGTGAGGCCCCGAAGCGCTGCGCGGTGAGCGATCTCCGGCCACTGCCTTCCGGTGCTCCCACCGGCGGAAGCCGGGTTGACGACGAAGACCGTCCGGCGCGCGCTAATGGCTCTCGTGCCCGGCGGTGACGGTGCGGAGAGCGAGCTCGGACATCTCGTCGACGACCTTCCGCATCTCCTCGTCGGACATGTAGACGTAGCCTCCGGCGCCGGCCGGGACCTGGACGCTCACGCCCGGGACGAGGTCGCTCACGAGGAGCACGCAGCCCGTCTGGATGTCGCGCAGGGCACCGAGCGTGAACAGGACGGCGGCTTCCATCTCCACGGCGAGGATGCCTCGCTCGGCCCAGCGCCGCGCCTGACCCTGGTCCGGCTGGTAGAAGACCGAGCTCGACACGATCGGGCCCACGCGCACGGTCTTGTCGAGCTCCTTGGCCTGGTGCACGAGCTCGTGGACGAGCTCGAAGCTGGCGGTCGGCGCGTACGGCTCGTTGTCGACGTACTGCATCGCGGTCGTGTCCGCTGGAGCAGCCGAGAGCGGAACGATCAACTCGCCCATGACATCGGCCCTGAGCCCGCCGCACGTTCCGACGCGGAGGATCTTCTTGACGCCGAGCTGGACGAGCTCCTCGATCACGATCGCAGCGGACGGGCACCCCATTCCGCTCGTCTGGATGGACACGGGCTTGCCCTGGAAGGTGCCCGTGTAGCCCAGGAGCCCCCGGAAGGAGTTCACCTCGACGGGCTCGTCGAAGAACGTCTCGGCGATGTACTTGGCCCGGAGTGGGTCGCCGGGGAGGAGGCAGGCCTCCGCGTAGTCGCCCGGCTCGGCGCGAAGGTGGATCGGCATGGGCGGAACCCTACGCATTTCTCGACCCTCTCCGTGCGGAACCGCCTCTAGAGTTGTCTCTCCGTGTTTGGGAAGGCTGCCGCGCCGAAGCGAGACGAGATCCTCCGGTTCTGCGCTCAGGACCCGGTCGAGCGCGTGTTCATCGAGGAGGTCGCGCGTCGCGGTCTGGGCAGGTTCGTCGGGCGCTGGGAGCACGACGAGCTCCGGGCGCTCTGTCACATCGGGGTCAACGTCGTCCCCTCCGGGGACGAGTGCGGATGGTTCGCCCGCGACGTCGCGAAGTCCGCGCCGAAGATGGTGATCGGAGAGGAGGGCGCGGTCACCGAGCTGTGGGACGCCGTCCACGCATCGCTCCCGCGCCCGCGCGAGGACCGGCCCGGACAGCCCGTGTTCGAGATCCGGCAGCCTCCTCCGCCGGGGGGCACGGGCCTGCGCGCCGCCGAGATCGACGACCTCGAGCTGCTGCTTCCGGCATGCGCCTCGGCGCACGAGCTCGAGATCGGGGTGGATCCGCTCCGTCGCGACCCCGAGGGCTTTCGCTGGCGGACCCGGGCCCAGATCGAGGAAGGACGGTCCTGGCTCTGGGTCGAGGACGGCGTGATCCTGTTCAAGGCCGAGGCGTCGGCGTGGACACCCGACGCGGTGCAGCTTCAGCAGGTCTGGGTCGATCCGGCCGTTCGACGGCAGGGGTACGCGGCGAGGGGCATGTCGGATCTCAGCCGCCTACTCCTCGAGCGCGTCCCGATCGTCTGCCTCTTCGTGCGCGCGGACAACACGCCGGCGATCCGTCTCTACGAGGCGATCGGCATGGAGCACGTCCTCGACTACCGGTCGATCCTCTTCTGAGGTCGTGGAGTCCCTCGTCCTCGTCCGCCACGCTGCGGCCGGCTCGAACCGGGACGGCACGACGTCCTGCACGCCGCCGGGCCTGAGCCTCACGGAGGAGGGCGTCGAGCAGGCGCGCGAGCTCGCGGAGCTGCTCGCCGGCGAAGAGGTGTCTCTCGGAGTTGCGACGCGTCTCGTGCGCACGCAGGAGACGCTCGCGCTGGCCCTCTCGGACCGGACGGCTCCCCGCGTCGTCGTTCCCGAGCTCGACGAGATCCACTTCGGCTCCTTCGACGGCGGGTCGCTCGCGGAGTACAGGGCGTGGGCCGCCTCTCATCCGCCCGACCAGCCCGCTCCCGGCGGCGGCGAGAGCCGCGCGGACGCGGCTGCGCGGTTCGCACGGGGCCTCGAGGTGGTCCTCGCCCGTCCCGAGCGCGTCGTGCTCCTCGTGGGGCACGCGCTCTTCCTGCGCTATGTGCTCGATGCGGCAGCCGGGCTCGTCCCCGCTCCCGTGATGGCCTCCGTCGCCCACGCGAGCCCGCATCGCCTCCGTGCGGCCGACGTGCGGGCAGCTGCGCAGGTGCTCTCGGACTGGAGCCGCGAGCCCCGGTTCCGCGATCCGTCGGAGGAAGCCCCGCCGAGCTGACCGGCGCGGTCGAGGCCGTCCGCACCGGCTTCCAGTCGGCGCTGCCGCGTTCCCCTCCCGGCACGGCAGAATGGCTGCGTGGCCGTGACCCTCGAAGATCGCGTCGAAGCGTTCATCCGCGAGCACCGGCTCGTCCCGGCGGGCGGCGACGTCACGTGCCTCGTGTCGGGCGGAGCCGACTCGACCTGCCTCTGGCACGTCCTCGGAGCGCTCGGCTACCGCGTCTCGGCGGTGCACGTGAACCATGGCCTGCGCGGCGACGAGTCCGAGGCGGACGCGCGCCACTGCGCCGAGGCGCTCGGTGCCGAGGTCGTCGAAGCGCCGACCGCGGCGACGGAGGCCGAGCTGCGCGAGCTGCGGTACCGGCTCACGGAAGGACGCGGGCTGCGGGCCACGGGCCACACGGCTTCGGACCAGGTCGAGACGGTGCTCTACCGCCTCGTCTCGTCCGGCACGACGAAGGGCATCAAGGTGCGCAGGGAGGACGGCGTCGTCCGGCCGCTCCTTCCGGTCTGGAGGGACGAGACCGAGGAGTACTGCCGCGTGCACGGCCTCGAGTTCCGCGTCGACTCGTCGAACGCTGGCACGAAGCGTGGGCTCGTTCGCGACGAGATCCTCCCCCGACTCAGGCAGCTCCATCCCGGGGCCGAGCGGAATCTGCTCGCCCTCGCCGACGCGGAGCCGCGTCTGCCGCGCTCTCTCGAGAGGACGCTCGTCGAGCTGCTCGCGTCGACCGACGGGACGAAGTCGGCAGACCTCGGTCGTGGTCTCCGCGCTGTTCGGGAGTACGACGAGCTGCGCCTCGAGGGCGCCGTGAGCTTCGGCCCCTGGCGGCTCGAGAGCGCGCGCTCGGGCCTCGTCGTGCGCACGCGGCGCCCCGGC
>JBFFGH010000003.1:0-42666 GCA_041557575.1 Gaiellaceae bacterium | reverse complement strand
GCTCGTGCGGCCGATCCGACCGATGCGCACGAAGCACTCGAGGAGGTCGTCGAAGCGGGCCGGCGCGTGGTACTGGACGTCGGAGGCGCGCATCACGAACTCCGCATCGTCGACGCGCTCGTGGCCGAGGTGGCGGTGGTACTCGGTGCGAGCGTGGTCGAAGTAGGGGAGGTAGCGCCCGTAGTACACGACGCCCTGCGCGTCGGTGTCGGAGAACCAGACGCGTGTGAGCGCCGAGTACTTGAACGGCGGGCGCTCACCGGTGACGCGGCCGAGCTCGAGCGGGTCGCTCATCCGCACGATTCTAGGGCGCAGCCGGCACGACGCCCGCCGGTCTCCTCGGAGCGGCCCGACCCGTCAGCCGGGCGGCCACGGCGCCGGGCAGGGGTCCCACGGGCCCGGCCACTCCGCGTAGGCGTCGCGTGGGTCGTCGGTGGCAACGCTCACCGAGGCTGCTCCGAACCGACCGGCGGCCTCGCTCACCGGGTAGTGGATGTCCTCGGGGTCGACCCGGTCGCCGATCATGAGAATCGCGCACGGGCCGGCACCCGCCCCGACGAACACGTGGCGCGTGCCGGCGGGGCAGTGGACGTAGTCCCATTGGCGGAGACGGCGCTCCTGCTCCTCCACGATCAGCACGCACTCGCCGGCGAGCACGAGGAAGTCCTCCTGGGCCGCCTCCTGGTGGTAGCGGCACGACGGCTGGCCGGGCTGCAGGACGTGGACGTTCACCCCCGTTCCCGACCAGGCGCTGTCGCGGGGCTCGGGCGAGACGACGGTACCCGCCTGCGAATTCGTCCACGCCCGGCAGTCGGCGAGGTTGAGCACGAACCAGCCGTCGGACGTGACCACGCGGCCGTGTGGTGTGACGTCCGTCGTCGCCTCGGGGACCGCTTCGTCCCTCACGTGCGGATCAGCTTCAGCACCTCGTCGCGACGGCGCTCCATCTGCTCCCGTGACAGCGCCTCGAGGTTGAGGCGGAGCAGCGGCTCGGTGTTCGAGGGGCGGACGTTGAAGTGCCAGTCGGGGAAGTCGACGGAGATCCCGTCGAGGTGCGTGACGACTCCTCCCTCGGCGGCGTACCGCTCCTTGAGCTCCTGGAGCTTGAGCGCGACGTCGGCGACCGGCGTGTTGATCTCCCCGGTGAGGAAGTACCGGCTCCGGTAGGGCTCGAGCAGCGCCGAGAGCTTCTTGCCGCTGCGCGAGAGCAGCTCCAGCACGAGCAGGAAGGGCACGACGCCCGTGTCGGCCTGTGAGAAGTCGCGGAAGTAGTAGTGCGCCGACACCTCGCCGGCGAAGATCGCGTCCTCCTTGCGCATGCGGTGCTTGATGAAGGCGTGACCGACCCGGTTCATGAGCGGCACGCCTCCGGCTTCCTCGATCGTCCGCGGCACCGCCCAGCTCGCGCGGACGTCGTAGATGATCTTCTCGCCGGGCGCTGCCTCCAACATCGACTCCGCGATGAGCGCGGTCACGAAGTCGCCCGGGACGAACTCGCCCGTGTCGTCGACGAAGAAGCAGCGATCGGCGTCGCCGTCGTAGGCCACGCCGAGGTCTGCGGCCTCCTCCCTCACCTTGGCCACGATGAACTCCCGGTTCTCGGGGAGCAGCGGGTTCGGCTCGTGGTTCGGGAAGCTCCCGTCGGGCTCGAAGTAGCAGCGGACGACGTCGAGCTGGGGAAGTCGCTCGAGCACCGGCGGGAGCATCACGCCTGCCATGCCGTTCGCCGCGTCGATCACGACGCGGAGCGGGCGGATCGCGCCGGCATCGACGAACGAGAGAGCCTTTGCGACGAAGCTCGACCACACGTTCTCCTCACGCAGCCCTCCGCGGCGCACGATCTCGCCGAATCCCGCCTCGGCTCCCGCACGGACGTCTGCGAGGCCGGAGTCTCCGCCGACCGGAAGCGCGCCACGGCGGACGATCTTCATTCCCGTGTACTCCTTCGGGTTGTGCGACGCGGTGACGCAGATCCCGCCCTCGAGGCCGAGCTCGCCGACGGCGTGGTAGAGCATCTCGGTTCCCACGAGGCCGAGGTCGACGACGTCTGCTCCGCCGTCGGCCGCACCCTCGATCACGGCGTTCGCCATCGCCTCGGAAGACAGCCGCATGTCGCGGCCGACCGCGATGGTCCTCGGCTCGAAGTGCTCGGCGTAGGCACGCCCGATCCGATAGGCGCCGTCCTCGTCGAGCTGCGACGGGTACAGCCCGCGCACGTCGTACGCCTTGAACACGGACGGGTCGAGCACCGCAGAGATGCTAGACGGGTTCGTGCCATGACAGAGCGGGATGCGGCTGTCGCCGCCGTTCGTTTCTAGACTGCAGGCATGGAACGAAAGCTCGCCACGGTGCTGTTCGTCGATCTCGTCGACTCCACCCAGCTCGTGACGGGTGTGGATCCCGAGGTCGTCCGGCGCCGCGTCAACAGGTTCTTCGACACGGTCTCCGAGTGCGTTCGTCAGCACGGCGGGATCGTCGAGAAGTTCGCGGGAGACGCGGTGCTCGCGGCGTTCGGCGTCGTCCAGGCGCACGAGGACGACGCGCACAGGGCTGCGCGGGCGGCTCTCGCCATGCGGCAGGCCGTTGCCGAGCTCGAGCTCGAGGCACGGATCGGGATCGAGGCGGGAGAGCTCGTGGTCGAGAGCGCCGACTCGACCTTCGCGACGGGGGAGGCCGTCAACCTCGCCGCGCGTCTTCAGCAGGCCGCGCGCCCCGGGGAGATCCTCATCGGGCCGACCGCGCACCGGCTCGCCGGGGGCAGCATCGTCGTCGAGGACGCAGGCCCCCTCGAGCTGAAGGGGATGGAAGCCCCGCTCCGAGCCTGGAGGCTCGTCGACGCCCTCGAGAGCTCGGCGCGCGGGCTCGGATCGCGGTCACCCCTCGTGGGCCGGGAAGCGGAGCTGGAGCTCCTCGAGAACACGTTCTCGCGCACGATCCGAAACGGACGGGCGCACCTCTTCACCATCTTCGGAGAGCCGGGCATCGGGAAGAGTCGCCTCGCCCGGGAGTTCGTCGACGGGGTCGAGCGCGCGAGCGTCCTGACGGGTCGCGCGCTCCCGTACGGAGAGGGTGTCACGTACTGGCCCCTCGGCGAGATGATCAAGGCTGCGGCCGGGATCACCGACGACGACCCTCTCGAGGAGGCATTCGAGAAGCTCCGCGCCTGCTGCGCCGAGGCAGCCGTGGCGGACGTTCTCGGCCTCGCGTCGGGCCTGCTCGAGGCGCTCGAGGGAGAGCACGGTGCACAGGAGATCTCGTGGGCCGCCCGGGAGGTGATGTCCCGCCTCGCCGCCGTGCAGCCCCTGATTCTCGTCTTCGAGGACATCCACTGGGCCGAGGGCCCGCTGCTCGACCTGATCGAGCAGATCGCCGACGGGGTGCGGGCGCCGCTCCTGATCCTCTGCCTCGCCCGCCCGGAGCTCCTCGACGCGCGGCCGGGGTGGGGAGGCGGT
The DNA here is from genome assembly GCA_041557575.1 of Gaiellaceae bacterium. Classification (GTDB taxonomy): domain Bacteria; phylum Actinomycetota; class Thermoleophilia; order Gaiellales; family Gaiellaceae; genus GMQP-bins7. The sequence continues at coordinate 39,214 of JBFFGH010000003.1, read as the reverse complement.
CACGTTCGCTCGACCGCGATCGAGCTCGAGCCGCTCTCCGAGGACGAGAGCGAGGAGCTCGTGACGAACCTCGTCACCCAGCTCGCCGCGACTGACGGGGAGCTCTCGCCCGCCGTCATCGAGGAGATCCTCGAGCGCACGGAGGGCAATCCGCTGTTCGTCGAGGAGACGATCCGGATGCTCGTCGAGCGCGGCGCGAGCGAGACGGATCTCGATCGCGTGCCGGACACCCTGCAGGCACTCATCGGCGCGCGCATCGACCACCTGCCGTCCGACGGGAAGACGCTGCTCCAGCGTGCTGCGGTCATCGGGCGGGTCTTCTGGAAGGGGGCGCTCGAGCATCTGTCGCCCGACATCTCGGGCACCGACGAGCTTCTCGACGACCTCCTGGAGCGCGAGCTGCTCCTGCGCGAGGCCCGCTCGTCCATCTCCGGCGAGACGGCGTACCGGTTCAAGCACCTGCTCATCCGCGAAGTGGCGTACACGGGCATGTCGAAGCACTCGCGCGCGCAGTACCACGCCCGGTTCGCCGACTGGCTCGGCGTTCATGCGGGTGACGACCTGATCGAGATCCGCGCGTACCACCTCGACGAGGCCGTCAGCCTCCTCACCGAGCTGGACGGCGCGCCTCCGAGCGAGCTCGCCGAGACGACCGTGGCGGTGCTCGTCAAAGCCGCGAAGCGCGCCCTTGCCCGGGAGTCGTGGCCGACGGCGCGCAAGCTGGGCTTGCGCGCGGTAGAGCTGCGGCCGACCCTGGGAGCGCGCTACGTCGCGGCGCGCGCCGCCTGGAGGCTGCAGGACTGGGCCGCGGTCAAGGTCGAGATGGAGAAGGTCCGAGACGAGGCGCGCAGCCAGGGGGAGCAGGCCCTGCACGCGCTCGCGCTGACGGCGCTCGGCGAAGCAGCGCTACGGCGCGACGGCGACATCGGTGCGGCGAGAGCCCTGGTAGACGAGGCGCTCGCCCTCCTCGAGGCCGTCGACGAGCCGGTGGCCCACTTCGACGCGCTCGTCGCCAGGGCGACGATCGCCGCCTGGATCAGCGACGTCGACTCGTTCATCGGGTACATGGAGAAGGCCTACGCGATCGCCGTCGCCGCGGAGCGCAAGGATCTCCAGACCATCGCCGCACATGCGCTCGCCCAGACGCACATCGTGCGATTCGAGCTCGACGAGGCGGAAGCGCTCCTGACGCGCGCGCTCGAGCTCTCGGGCGAGAGCGGGAGCATGCGCGCGCGTGCTGGTGCCGCCCTCGCGTACGCCTGGTTCCTCATCGTCAAGGGCGAGCTCGACGCGGCCGAGACGTTGCTCGAGGAGGTTCGAGCGACCAGCGCCGAGCACGGCGTCGAGCCGGTGCAGTCTGCCGCGCTCGCGAAGCTCGGATGGATGGCCCGGCAGCGCGGCGATCACCGCCGTGCCGAGAAGCTCCTTCGTGAGGCGCTGCGGATCGTCGTCGCCCGGGGCGATCGTGGTGGGCTCCCGGATCTCCAGGGTGGTCTTGCGACGACGCTCGCGGATGTCGGCAAGCTCGACGAGGCCGAGCGGCTGGCACTGGAGGCGCAGGCCGGAGCGAGCCCGGAGGACGTGTCGGCGCAGGTCGAGGCGACGCAGGCGCTGGCGGCGGTGCGCGCCGGTCAGGGGCGCGACGCGGAGGCCGAGGAGCTCTACCGCTCGACGATCGGCCTCGCGAGAGGGTCTGCGTTCCCGATCCTCGAGATCGAGCCGCTCGAGCGCTTCATTCACTTCCTGCAGGAGAGAGGGCGCGACGCCGACGCGGTGCCCTACGAGGAGCGGCTCGCGGAGCTTGCGCCGCCGCCCTCGAGCACGGCGCGGATCGCCTGAGACGACTCCTCGTCGGGCGACTCGGAGATGACGGTCGCCGGCCGGTCGAAGCGCGCCAGCGCGTCTCGAAGAGGCTCGGCCCGCAAGGTTCCGTCACCGTAGGGGAGGTGCTTCGTCTCGTTGCGGTTGGCGAAGGCGATGTCGGAGAAGTGGATGTGGAACGGCGCTTCGGGCCCGAGCACCGCGTCGACCGCCGCGAGCGCGACCGCGAACGGCTCCGCGTCGAGGAACGCACCGTCACTGGTCGCATGCATGTGCGCGAAGTCGAGCACCGGGCGCACCCAGCCCGTTCGCCGCGAGATCTCGATCACGTCGTCCACCGAGCCCAGGTCGCGGACGCGGCCCATCACCTCGACGCCGAACGGGACGGCTCGATCCTTGCCCTCGAGCCGCTCCCGCAGCGCCCCGAGCTGCTCCACGACCGCGTCGATGGCGCCCTCGCGGCTTCTTCCGAGCAGGAACCCGGGATGGAAGACGACGAGCTCCGCGCCGGACGCGGCAGCGATGCCCGCGCTCCGGTCGAGCGCGCCGACGGCGGACGTGAACTTCCGCCCGGTCGCCTCCAGGTGGCCCATGAACCCGAATAGCGGTGCATGCACGGAGAGCGCGAGGTCGTGTTCTCGTGCGAGCTCGCCGAGGCGCTCGGCGAACGGGTAGTCCATCCAGAAACCACCCTCGAAGTCGATCTCGCAGGCCGTGTACCCGCGCTCGAGCAGGATCTCGGTCGCTGCCTCCGGCGAGTCCTGGGACGGCACGCGCGCCGGGCCGATGCGGATCCGCGACGACACGGAGCCATCGTAGTGCCGGATGTGATTGCCTTCGAGCAGTGAAAGCGACGATCCTCCTCGCGGACTACGCCGTCGTCGCCGACGGGAAGCTCACGGTCGTCGGCGGAGGCTGGTCACAGACCGGCCCGGAGCCCTCGTCCTTCGGGATCGCGCTGCTCATCCAGGTGCCGTGGGATCAGGCCAACACCGTGCACTCCTTCTCCGTCGAGCTGCTCGACGCGGACGGCGCTGCCGTCGTCGCCGAGTCGGAGGAGGGCGACGAGCCCGTGGCCTTCGGCGGAGAGTTCGAGGTCGGGCGTCCGCCGGGGATCAAGCCGGGGACGCCTCTGGACTTCCCGGTCGCGGTGAACTCGACCCCGATGCCGCTCGAGCCGGGGCGCTACGAGTGGCGTCTGACCATCGACGAGTCGTCCCGTGCGGACTGGACGGTGCCCTTCACCGTGCGCGCCGAGGAGCCCTAGAAGGCTCACTCCAGCAGCCCTTTTCGGGATCCCGGAGGGGTTCGCGCAGATCGCGATTCGGCGAGGCGAGTCCGTCCGGCGGGGTCCGTACGCTCGAAGAGATGAACGACGGCCCGACCCGCATCGATCTGCTCGAGCTCGACATCGACGTCCGCCTCGCCGATCTCTGGCGCGAGGCAGTCGACGTGACCGAGTGGAACCTCGAGGTCGTTGCTGCGTTCATCCGCGCGTCCTACGGGAAGGGGTACTGCGACGCCCTCACCGAGGAGTCTCCCGGCTCCCTCTGCGTCGACCACGGCTATCGCATGCCGGATCGTGTCGCGGAGCGGGACGCAGCCTGAGAGGCTGACGGCAGGCGTCCGCGCGTCTCGAGGCTAGACTTTCCCGGTGGCCCGGAAGGCGAGTCCTGCTCGGCTCGTGATCGCGCTCCTCGTTGCAGGGGTGCTCGCGGTCTTCCTCCTCTACACCTCGATCGCCGGTGGAGGCAATCCGTCGATCGCTCCTAGCGAGCTCGCAGGCCGCACCGACACGGTTCAGCTGGCGGGCGTCGTCGTCGGGCCCGTGAAGGGCGACGCGCACGCCGGAGGGCTCCTGTTCGAGCTCAGAGACATCGGTGGCGGCCCCCGGGCGTCGAGCGTCCCGGTCGTGTACACGGGCTCAGTTCCCGACCTGTTCAAGGTCGGACGCCACATCGTCGTCGACGGGCAGCTCGACGGAGGCAGGTTCGTGGCCGAGCCCGGCTCGATGATCACCAAGTGCCCGTCGAAGTACGCGCCGAAGAAGAGCGGCGACTCCGCCTAGAGGCCCGATGCCCGAGCTGGGTAGCGCCGCGCTCGTCGTCACGCTTGGCCTCTCCCTCTACGCGCTCGTCGCGGGCGGGGCAGCGGCGCATCTCGGAAGGCGGCGGCTCGCGCAGTCCGCCCGGAACGCGATCGTCCTGGCCTTCTTCACCACCGCCGTCGCCTCTGGAGTGCTGCTCTCGGCGCTCCTGCGAAACGACTTCTCCTTCACGTACGTCGCACGCACGACGAGCGAGGCGCTCCCGACGGCGTACACCATCTCGGCGTTCTGGGGCGGACAGGAAGGGTCTCTCCTTCTCTGGCTGCTCGTCCTGACGGGCTTCGCGACGGTTGCGGTTCGAATGAACCGCGCCTGGGCACGCGACCTCATCGTCTGGGCGGTGCCCGTGTTCGGGGGCGTCATGACGTTCTTCTCGTTCCTCCTCGTCGCGGTCGCGAGCCCGTTCGCGACGCAACTCGCGCCGCCGGATGGGGCGGGGATGACGCCGAGCCTCCAGAACCCGTACATGCTTTCTCACCCGCCGCTCCTCTACCTCGGCTACGTCGGCCTGACCGTGCCGTTCGCCTTTGCGATCGCCGCCCTGCTCTCCGCCCGGCTGGACGAGCGCTGGTTGATCGCCACACGGCGCTGGACGCTCTTCGCCTGGGCCGCGCTCGGGATCGGCCAGCTCCTGGGCGCGCACTGGGCGTACGTCGAGGTGGGGTGGGGCGGGTACTACGCCTGGGACCCGGTCGAGAACGCCGCGCTCATGCCCTGGCTCACGGCGACGGCGTTCCTGCACTCGGTGATGATCCAGGAGAAGCGGGGCATGTTGAGGGTCTGGAACATGCTTCTCGTCCTGCTGGCGTTCGCGCTCGCCCTCTTCGGGACGTTCCTGACGCGATCCGGGGTCGTCAACTCGATCCACTCGTTCACGCAGAGCCCGATCGGAGGCTGGTTCCTGAGCTTCATCGCCGTGGTCGTCGCTGTCTCGCTCGGACTCGTCCTCTACCGGCTACCCCGCCTCCGCTCGCCGACGAGGCTCGAGTCCCCCGTCTCGCGTGAGGCTGCCTTCCTCTACAACAATCTGCTCCTGCTCGCGCTCTGCCTCGCGATCCTGTGGGGCGTCGTCTACCCGATGATCTCGGAGGCGGTGCGCGGCGAGCAGGTGGTGCTCGGCCGCTCCTACTACGACTTCTTCCTCCGCGCCTTCGGGCTCCCGCTCCTCCTGCTCATGGGGATCGGGCCCTTGATCGCCTGGCGACGAGCCTCGCTCAGAAGCCTGGTGACGACGTTCCGGTGGCCGACGATCGTCGCCCTCGTGACCGGCATCGCCCTGCTCTTCCTCGGCGCCGGATCCTCCGTCCCCGGGCTCGTCACGTACACGTTCTCCGCGTTCGTGGCGACGACGATCGCAATCGAGTTCGCGCGTGGCACGCAGGCTCGCAAGGCGCTCGGTGCGTCGTCCTGGCCCGGTGCGTTCGGGTCCCTGATCGCCCGCAACCGGAGGCGCTACGGCGGCTACGTCGTGCACGCCGCGATCGTGCTGCTCGCCGTCGGCGTCGCCGGCTCGAGTGCGTTCGACTCCGTCGCGGAGGCCAAGCTCGCGCGAGGAGAGTCGATGACGATCGGCGACTACACGCTTGCGTATCGCTCTCTCGACGAGCGCATGAGCGCCAATGCGACCGAGATTCGCGCCACGCTCGACGTCCAGCGAGGCGATCGCGACCTCGGCACGCTGCAGGCCGGGAAGAACGCGTACACGATCGAGGATCAGGTCTCGAACGAGGTCGGGATCAGGAGCGACCTGCTCACCGCAGAGGATCTCTTCGTCATCGCGGAGCAGATCGACCCCGACGGCTCGGTGTATTTCCGCGTCTTCGTCAAGCCCCTCGTGAACCTCATCTGGATCGCGGGGGCCGTGTTCCTCCTCGGAGCGGTCATCACGCTCTGGCCGGATCGGCGCGAGGAGCGGCGGCTCGTCGCTCGCTCCGCCCAGGCGGGCATCCCGGCGCCGCGTTGACGATCGCCCTTCTCCTGGCGGCCGCTCTCGCGATCTTCTGCGTGGTCGTCGTCGCGCTGCCGTTCATTCGAGAGCCAGAGCCGGAGTCCGACGAGCTCGGGGGCCTCGACGAGCGCGAGCGCAGGCAGCTCGAGCTGCTCGAGGAGCGGGATCGAGCGCTCGCCGCCCTCAAGGAGCTCGAGTTCGATCACCGCACGGGTGCCGTCTCCGACGAGGACTACCGCGCGCAGGTCGGATCGCTTCGCCGGGACGTCGCCGCAGCCCTGCGCGCGCTCCAAGAGGATCCCGCTGCCCCGGAGGATCCCGCTGCCCCGGAGGATCCCGCTGCCCCGGAGGATCCCGCTACCGCGCCCGTTCACGGAACGGCCGCAGGGTCGGCCGCCGGAAAGGCGAAACTAGAGTGATGACGCGCCGGGCACTCGCGCCGCTCGTCCTCGGGCTCGTGCTCGTCTTCGCCGGTTCCGCCTCGGGGCAGGGGATCGACGACGAGAAGGCCGCGGTCGATGCGAGGATCGCTGCGCTGCGAGCGGAGATCGAGGCGTCGAAGAGAGACGAAGGAGTCCTCACGTCTCAGCTCTCGGCGATCACCTCCGAGCTCGGGGACGCTCAGGCCGCCGTCGCCACCTCGCAGTCGACGTTGACCTCGCTCGAAGGGGAGCTCGCGAGCGCCCGGGCTCGCCTGCTGCAGCTGGCTGCGCTGCTCGCGAAGCAGAAGAGAGACCTCGAGCGCCTCGAAGCGGAGCACGCACGCGCCGTGCAGCTCCTCGAGGAGCACGTTCGGGCCATCTACATCGACGGCCCTCCGGACATGCTCTCGTTCCTCGTCTCGGCCACGAGCTTGGACGAGCTCATCGACACCGTCGAGTACCTCGGGCGGATCGGCAAGCAGGATCGGAGGATCGCACGGCAAGTCGAGAGGGCGAAGACGCGGGCGGCCGAAGAGCGGCGCGCGACCGCGGAGACGAGGAGGCTTCAGGCGAGGACCGTGTCTACGATCTCGGCCCGTACGAGCGAGGCGCGTCTCGTTCGTGACCATCTCGCGGGGCACCGGGAGACGCTCGCGCAGGCCCGGTCGCTCAAGCAGAGCGCCCTCACGGATTCTCGAGAGTCTCGGGAGGACTTCCTGCACGAGGTCGAGGCGCTCGAGGCGCAGAGCGCTGCGCTCGCAGCCCGGATCCAGGCGGCGCAGTCGACTGCGGCGCCGTCGACGCTGACGTCGTCCGGCTTCATCTGGCCCGTGAACGGGCCCGTGGTGAGCGGGTTCGGCATGCGCTGGGGACGGATGCACGAGGGCATCGACATCACGGCCGCGTCCGGGACTCCGATCTGGGCCGCCGCTGCCGGCACCGTCATCCATGCAGGCTGGCTCGGCGGGTACGGGAATCTCGTCGTCGTGGATCACGGAGGCGGTCTCGCCACCGCCTACGCGCACGCCTCCTCGATCCTCGTCGGCGTCGGCCAGAGTGTGGTGCAGGGGCAGACGATCGCCCTCGTCGGATCGACAGGGAACTCGTCGGGCCCGCACCTGCACTTCGAGGTTCGGGTCAACGGCTCCGCGGTCGATCCGCTCGCGTACCTCTGACGTGCGCTACGCGGCCTCGGTAGCCGCCTGCGGCAACTCGATCGACCCGACGAGGTGGAGGTCGGCGAGGGCGCGCCAGCGCTCGTCCAGACCGAGCCCGTAGCCGGCGAAGAGCTCATCCGGAACGGTGAACCCGATGTACCGCAGCGGAAGCTCGTCCACGAGGCGCCTGTAGGGGCGGTCGAGCAGCGTGACCGCGGACAGGCTGGCAGGGTCACGCAGGCCCAGCGTCTTACAGAGGAAGTGGAGCGTCAGGCCCGTGTCGACGACGTCCTCCACGATGAGCACGTGCCGTTCCCGCAGAGGAGAGTCGACGTCCTTGATGAGGCGAACGCCCCCTCCACGACCCTCCGTGTACGGGGCGATCTCGACGACGTCGAGCGTGTGCGAGATCGGCAGTCTCCGCGTGAGGTCCGTCAGGAACACGACGCTCGACTTGAGAGGCGCCACGAGGATCGGGTCGAGCCCCTCGTAGTCACGGGCGATCTCGGCCCCGAGCTCCTCGACCCGCTTCGCGATCTCGTCGCGCGTCAGGTAGACGGCGCCGATGTCGCCGTTCTCCGATGGGGTCGTGGACGTCACTACGAGGCGAGACGCAGCCGGTAGCGCTGCGCGAGGCGCTCGATGTCGCGCCGGTAGAAGAGCTTCACCTTGACGTGGGGGTAGAGCTGCTGCACCTCGCGGAGCTTCTTGTTCTTGCGTGTCACGAGCGACTGCTTCATGACGGTGACCTCGATGAAGAGGTTCTGCTCCGGGAGGTAGAAGTCCGGCGTGAACGCCCGGAGCACGCGCCCGTCCTCATCGCGCTCGAGGACGAACGTATGCGGCTCGTAGTCCCAGGGGACGCCGTAGTAGTCGAGGATCTTCGCGCACTCGATCTCGATCCGATTCGCGAACCTCGGCGGCTCTACTCCACGATATGACTGGAAGACGGGGCTTTCGTCCCGCACCTGCGCGAGGGTACCGACCGCCCCGGACGGCCTCTTCTCCTGCGTCGTAGACTGCTGCCGGAATGGTTTGGGTAGACGGCGTCTTCCGGATCGCGCAGTTCTCCGATCTCCACTGCGGCGGGCCGTACTTCGAGCCCAGCCTCCTCGAGCGTGCGATTGCCGAGATCAACGAGATCCGCCCCGATGTCGTCGTCTGCACGGGAGACCTGACGACCTTCGGTTTCCGCCACGAGTACCTGGCGGCGCGCGAGTACTTCGACCGGCTCGACTGCGACGCGGTCGTCGTGGTGCCGGGAAATCACGACTCGCGGAACGTCGGCTACGTGCACTTCGAGGAGATGTTCGGGACGCGGAACTCGGTGCTTCGCAAGGGCGGTGTCACGATCGTCGCCATCGACTCGAGCGAGCCCGACCTGGATCACGGGCAGATCGGCCGCGGCCGATACCCGTGGATAGAGGAGCAGTTCACCCTCGAGCCGGCCGAGCTCAAGATCTTCGTGCTCCACCACCATCTGCTGCCCGTGCCCGGAACGGGACGCGAGCGAAACGTCGTCTACGACGCGGGTGACGCGATCGAGTGCCTCCAGCGATCCGGTGTGCGGCTCGTCCTCTCGGGTCACAAGCACGTTCCGTACGTGTGGCGGCTCGAGGATCTCTTCGTCGTGAACACGGGGACGGTCTCCTCGCTGCGGCTTCGCGGGCACACGCGCCCCTGTTACAACCTCATCGAGATCGCCGACCGGAAGGTCGACATCTGGCGCCGGCACCCGTTCCACGGCCAGGAGCGGCTCCTCTCGTTCTCGCTCGACACGCTCGAGTACGAGAAGTTCACCGGGACGATCGAGGACGAGGTCACATCGCGATCCTGAGAGCCCTCGCCATCATCGACGGGGAGCACTACGCGCCCGTCGTGCGCGACGCTCTCCGCGATCTGCCGTACGAGTTCGTCGGCGCGGTCGTCGTCGGCGGGACGGAGAAGCTTCGTGGGGGGGAGGAGTACGGCGTCCCGCTCGCCGATCGAGTCGACGAGGGCATCGCTCGCTTCGCGCCGGAGATCGTCGTCGATCTGTCCGACGAGCCCGTCCTCGGCCCGGTCGAGCGGTTCGCGCTCGCGAGCACGGTTCTCGCGAGCGGCGTTCCGTACGTGGGAGCCGACTTCCGCCTCGACCCGCCGGAGCGACTGCCGTTCGAGCTGCCGTCGATCGCGGTGGTCGGAACGGGCAAGAGGATGGGGAAGACCGCCGTGACGGGGCACCTCTCGCGGCTTCTCTCGCGCGACCGCCGCGTCGTCGTCGTGGCGATGGGGCGAGGCGGCCCGTCCGAGCCCGAGGTCGTCAGCGTCCGCCCGACCGTCGACGCTCTCGTGGAGCTCTCACGCAGCGGGCGCCATGCAGCCTCCGACCATCTCGAGACCGCGGCGCTCACGGGAGTGCAGACCGTCGGCTGCCGTCGCTGCGGGGGAGGATTCGCCGGCGGCGTCGCAACGTCGAACGTCGCACAGGGCGCGGCGATAGCGCTCGGTCTCGAGCCCGATCTCGTCGTCTTCGACGGGAGCGGTGCGGCGCTTCCGCCCATCGCGACCGATCGCACGGTCGTCGTCGTGGCGGGCCACCAGGATCCGGCGGTCGCCTCCGGCTACCTGAATGCATATCGCCTGCTGCTGGGAGACCTGGTCGTCGTGACGATGGCGGAGGAGGACTCGAGATCGGCCTGGCAGGCCGTTCTCCGTTCCGTGCGCGGTGTTGCGAGGCCCGGGGTACCCGTCGTCGGAGCGACCCTGCGGCCACGTCCCGTCGAGGACATCCGCGGGAAGTCGGTCGCGTACTTCTGCACTGCTCCCGTGGCAGCTCACGGTTTGCTCGCCCGGCATCTCGCCGAGGATCACGGGGCGCACGTCGTCCACGTGTCCGGGAATCTCGCGGATCGCGCCGCCCTCCGCGACGAGTTGCCGGGCATCGACGCCGACGTGTTCCTCGTCGAGCTGAAGGCCGCCGCGGTCGACGTCGTGGTCGAAGCGGCACTGGCCCGGGACGCCCACGTCGTGCTCGCCGCGAACGACGTCTCGGCGGCTCCGGGTGAGGGGGACCTTGACGAAATGCTCCTGGAAATGTCCAAATTCGCTTCATGAGCGAGAGGCGCTACTCGATCCCGCTGCCCTTCGGCGACGACGTCCCGTTCTCGAAGGGCCTCCTGGCCCGTGCTCTCGAGGTCACGGGCCTCGATCCCGAGCGCGCATACCTGATCGCCCGTCGGGCGGACCAGGATCTCGTGGACCGGGCGGTGCTCTCGCTCGACCTGGAGCGGCTGTCCGAGATCGCCGCCGACGTCATCGGGGACGAGGATGCTGCGACCACGGTGCAACGCCTCCGCCGTCTCGATGCCCTGCAGCGTCTCGACGAGCCCCTGTTCCTGCTCGTCGGGGGCTCGACCGGAACCGGGAAGTCGACGATCGCGACAGAGGTCGCCCACCGCCTCGGGATCACCCGCGTGACGTCGACCGACTTCGTCCGCCAGACGATGCGCGCGTTCTTCTCCGAGGAGTTCATGCCGTCGATCCACTACTCGAGCTTCGAGGCGCGGCTCGCTCTCACGAGAGCCGAGGAGGAGGAGTCCGGGGACGCCGCGCTCCTCGGCTTCCTCGACCAGACACGGAACGTCCTCGTCGGCGTGAACGCGGCGCTGGAGCGTGCCGCCACGGAGCGGTGGTCGACGGTGCTCGAGGGAGTCCACCTCGCTCCCGGGATGGTGGACACGCATCATCCGTCCGCCATCGTCGTTCAGTGCGTCGTCGCGATCGAGGACGAGAGCGTGCACCGTGGCCACTTCTGGGTTCGTGACTACGCGACCGAGGGGCTTCGTCCGCTCGAGAAGTACCTCGATGCGCTGCCTCAGATCAGAGAGATCCAGGACTACCTCATCGAGCGTGCGCGGCGCTTCGACGTGCCGGTGATCGTCAACGAGTCGCTCGATCTCGCCATCGCAGACGTGCTGGACCTCGTTCTCCAGCGTGCGGATCGGGTTGCCCCGACGGTCTGAGGGCCGTCCGTCTCTAGACTTCGCCCCATGGTCACCAACGAGGACGTCGTCGAGGCTCTGCGCACGGTCGAGGACCCGGAGCTCGGCATGGACATCGTCGAGCTCGGGCTCATGTACGACGTCGAGGTCGACGGGCAGCGAGTCAAGATCGTCTACAGCCTGACCTCGATGGGCTGTCCCGCCGCACCGATGATCTCGGAGGGCATCGTCGATGCTGCGCGAAGCCTCCCGGGGGTCGAGGAGGTGGAGGCGGAGCTCACGTTCGATCCGCCGTGGTCGCCCGACCGCATGTCGGACGACGCGAAGTTCATCCTCGGCTTCGGCTAGCCGCGCGACGCCCGTGTGGGACGGGCGGGCCTCCTACTCGGGGATCGTGAGGACGATCTTCCCGAACTGCGCGCCCGACTCCAGGCGCTCGTGCGCCAGCGCGGCATCCGCGAGGGGGAACGTGCTGTCCACGTGGATGCGAGCGCGACCGGAGCGAACGAGGTCGTAGGCGCCCTCGAAGTCGGCGGCCGTCCCCATCGTCGACCCCATGATCACGAGCTGCTTCCACCAGACCCGATAGAGCCGCGCCGGCGGGCTGTGCCCCGTGGTCGCACCGCAGACGACGACCCGACCCTCCTGAGCCGCCGCTGCGAGCGATCGCTCCCACGTCGCCTCGCCGACGGTCTCGACGACGACGTCTGCACCGCGGCCGCCGGTCGCCTCCCTCACCGCGGCGACCACGTCCTCGGTCGAGTGGTCGACGGTCACGTCGGCTCCGAGCTCGCGGGCGCGGTCGAGCTTCGACCGGCTCGAGGACGTGACGATCGTGTGCGCGCCGAGCGCGCGGCAGATCTCGAAGGCCGCCAGGGCCACGCCGCCGCCGATGCCCCAGATGAGCACCCACTCGCCCTCCTGCAGGGCCGCCTTCGTGACGAGCATCCGGTAGGCGGTCTCGAAGACGAGCGGGAAGGCTGCCCCTTGCTCGAACGAGAGCGAGTCGTCGAGCGCATAGAGGTGGCTCGCGGGAAGCGCCTTCGACTCGCAGTACGTTCCATCGGTGTGCTCGCCGACCACGGTGATCCTGCCGTCGTGCTCGATCCCCGGGTTGAGGACGACGCGATCCCCGACCGCGAATCCCTCGACTCCCGCGCCGAGCGCCGAGACGACCCCGGCGCCGTCCGCGCCGAGGATGCGTGGCTTGGGCGCAGAGGGGAGACCCTTGCGGATCCAGATGTCGAGGTGGTTGAGCCCGGCTGCCCTGAGCGCGACGAGAACCTCGCCCGGCCCGGGCTCCGGATCGGGGATGTCCTCGTAGAGGAGGACGTCGGGCCCGCCGTCCTCGTGTATCCGGACCGCCTTCACGGGCAGAATCCTCGCATGACCGGTGCTCGCCTGAGTCAGCTCGCGCAGGACCTGGGGCTCGACGTCGTCGGCGCCGCGCGCGCCGAGGCGTACGACGAGACGGAGCGGCACATCGTCGAGCGCCGCGCGCGGGGGCTCTTCGGCGGCATGCGCTTCACGATGGCACGACCGGAGGTCTCGTGCCATCCGGAGCGGCTTCTGGCCGGCGCCCGCTCCGTGGTTGCCGCCGCGCTCTGCTACTACCTGCCGAGCCCGGGCGCCCCGCCCGACAGCGGGCGACTGCCCCGCTACACGTGGCGCGACGAGTACGCGGTGCTGAGAGAGCGGCTGGACGAGCTCGGCCGGAGGCTCGGGGGCTCGTACCGGGTGCTCGTCGACGACCCCGACCACGTGGACCGCGAGGCCGCAGTGCGAGCGGGAGTCGCCTTCTACGGAAAGAACACGATGGCCATCACGAGGAGATTCGGATCGTGGGTCGTGCTCGGCTCGATCGTCACCGATGTCGAGATCGAGCCGTCGCCGCGCCTCGACGCCGGGTGCGGGGAGTGCACGCTCTGCATCGACGCGTGCCCGACGGGGGCGCTGGACGAGCCTGGCGTCCTCGATGCGACGAAGTGCCTCTCGTACTGGTCGCAGGCGCCCTCCTCCGTTCCCGTGCCGCTACGCGGGGACGTGGAGGACATGGTCTACGGCTGCGACATATGCCAGGACGTGTGCCCGTGGAACCGTGGGGTCGAGAAGCGGCGCGGCGACATGTCACTGCCTTCGGACGCCAGGCCCACGGTCTCGCTGCGCGAGTGGCTCGAAGGCAGCGGCGACGAGCTCGTCGCCGAGTTCGATCGCCTCTACGTCCCGAGGAACGACTCGAGATGGCTTCGCCGGAACGCGATCGTCGCCGCGGGCAACGCGGGAAGCAGCGCCCTCGAGCCACTCCTGGCCGAGCACGCAGCGGGCGACGACGCGATGCTGGCGGAGACGGCCGAGTGGGCGCTCGACCGCCTGCGCTCGAGGTGTGCATGACCGACCTCTCCGAGAAGCGGCTCGCAGTCCTCGTCCACGAGGTGCGGAGCCCGGTGGCGGCGCTCGCGGCCATCTCCGAGACCCTCCTCGAGGCCGAGTCGCGCACGCCTGAGCGTGTCGAGCTCGTGCGTCTCGCGGTCGCCGCCTGCCGGGCGATCTAGCGCATGGTCGTGGACGCCGTGACCACGTCGGTTCGTCGTGAGGACGTGGATCCCGCCGCGCTCGCTCGCGAGTCGGCCGCTGCCGCGTCACTCTCCGGGGCCCGGGTCGAGGCTCGCATCGAGGGCGGGCTCCCGGCGATCTCCGCAGATCCCGTGCGCCTCCGACAGGCGCTCGACAACCTCGTCGCCAATGCGCTCACCCACTCGGGGAAGGATGCGGTCGTGGTCGTCGGCGCATCCTCGTCCGAGGCGGGCATCGACCTCTTCGTCGCCGACACGGGTCTTGGGATCCCGGCCTCGGAGCAGGAGCGGATCTTCGAGGCCGGATCTCGCCTCGACCTCGAGCGCCCCGGATCCGGCCTCGGGCTGGCGATCGCACGCGCGATTGCCGAGGCGCACGGAGGCACGCTGACCGTGAGGTCGGAGCCAGGCACGGGCGCGACCTTCACGATCGCCCTTCCCGTCTCTCAGCCTGCGACGTAGGCCTCGAGCTCGTACGCGCGAGTCATGCGGCCGTCGGCCGCGTGCTCCGACACGACGAGTACCGCACGGGAGTGCTCCACGTCGGCGCCCGCAGCCGTCGCGACCCTGATGGGGAGCCCGCCGGCCGTCTCGTAGGCCACTGCGAAGCCCGCCTCGTGGATCACGACGTACCGCGTCTGCGGTTCCGGCTCGACCCAGGCGAAGGCAACTGGTCTGCCGTCCTCGGCCAGGCAGCCGCCGAGGTCGAGCCGCGGGTCGCGGAGCGAGCCCTTCACGAGCATGCCGAACGCGTGCCCGCACCAGGTTCGTCCGTCTCTCGTGGTGCCGGTGTCGTCGCACGCCGACACGCTTCGACCCGAGAGCGAGGCGAACGTGACGCTCTCGTCGAGCACCCCGATCCGGTGGATCGCGACGCCTGAGGCCCCGTCGGGCGAGTCGTCGGCGATGCAGTCGGCCACACGCGAGCCCTCCGTCACGCTCTCGACGTCCTGGATCGTCACGCGGGAGAGCGCGATCGGCACTCCCTCGATCTCCACGGGAGCCCTTCGAGCCGGCGATCCGTCGAGGAGCCTGCTCGGAGTCGTCTGACTGCCTCCGCACCCGAGCGCACCGACGGTCAGGGCGACGGCGGTTGGGGCGAGCACTGCGAGTCGGCTGCGCAGTGCCCGCCCCATGGGTGTCAGGAGCTCCAGCCGGCCCGGCGGACGCCGCTGTAGCTGGTGCTGCCCCGGTAGGTACGAGTCCAGAGGTTGGTGCCGTAGGCCTCCCCCTTCGCCTCCACGATCTGATCGGAGCCGTCCGGGTTGGACGCGTAGAAGAGCCCGATGTGACCGTCGCTCGCGAGGGCGTCCATCCTCACGAGAGCCGACTTGGAGACCGTCTTGTTCGGCGCGCCGTCGCCGCGCTTGAACGCCGCGGCCGTGTACGGGCCGTGGACGTACCGGAACCTTCCCCAGCCGTATGCGCCGGAGTTGCCCGTATCCAGGGACTCACGCCAGGTCTTGAACGTGAGCCCCGAGCAGTCGGGACCTTCTCCCCCTGTCGCAGGATCCGACGTCGGGTCGCCCGGGGAGTCGTCAACGTCGTTGTTGTTCCAGCAGCCGCCACCCCACTGGTATCCCTCCCGGCGGGCTCGAAGGGCGATCGTCGTCGATCCGTCGCGCGTGATCGACGCCAGGGGGGTGGGAGCGTCGAAGTGGCAGCGCTCCGCGACGAATCGCGTGTGGTACGCGCCGGCGCTGCCGGCGGCGGCGAGGGCGAAGGCCGTCAGGAAGGCAGCGAAGAAGGCGCACGGCAGTCTCATGAGCTCACCTCCAGGTCGAAGCGGTCGACGAAAGCGCCTTGAGGGCTCGACCCGAGCCGATACAGCGACGAGCCGACGACCGTGAACCGGCCGAGCGGGGCCGACTCGGCCCAGTCGGCCGCGCTCACGGAGAAGCGCTCCCGCACGCCGTGGGAGTCGAGGACGAGCACGATGAACTCCGCCTCGTCGTCCGTGAAGGCCCGGAAGACCACGGCCAGCCTGCCGCCGCCGAGCGGCTCCGCGAGCTGCACCTCGCCGATCGGCGTGTCGCTGACGACTCGCCAGGAGAGCCGAGTGCCCCCGCCCGTCGTGATCGCGACTCGGATCTCGTCACCCCGTCGCAGGACGGTGACGTCACCGCCCGCGGCGACCGGTCGTCCGACACGGCCCGAGCGCCGCTGCGCCTCCGCGCCGGCCATGGTTCCCCGAACGGTGACGGGCATCCACTCGTGCGACGGTTGCTGGAGGACGACGGGGCCACGCGCGCCCATCCGGATCTGCGAGGCCGTGCGATCGGCCGTCTCTCCTCGCCCGAGCTCGCGTCCGTCTCGGTCGAAGCGGAGGAGCACGGGAGACCCACCCGGCCCCGCGACCGTCTCGAGGACGTAGATCGACCCGTCGGGCGCCACGGTCATGTCGGCGAGCGAGCCGGACACGGAGAGGGGTATCTGCTGCGGCGCCCGCGCGCCCTCGTCCCACCGGAGGACGCGGTGCCGTGCCTCGTCGAGGAGGTAGACGCTGCCGTCGCGACCGACGTCGAAGGCCGAGGCGCCGATGGGCGGGAGATTGCGACCCGTCTCCAGTCCGACCTCGGACGGGCCGGTGCCCCACGAAGCCTCGACGACGCGGGCGCTCGGGCGGCGGGCCTCCCCGAAGACGTGCCTGCCGAGGTCGACGACGGTCGGCCTCTCGAGGCGGACGCTCTTGTGGGGCGCGGACGCCCCGCCGGCGGGAAGCGTGATCGATGCGCTGTCGGCGGTGAGCGTCGCGTAGTACTCGAAACCGCCGGGTGCAGCCGCGATCTCCTCGGGAACCGTCGCCACGAGCTCTCTTCCGGCCGCCGACGTGGCTGTCTCGAGCGGTATGGAAGCGAACGAGCCCTTGGACGTCGGGCGCGCGAAGACCGTGCCGGTGACCTCGCACGGTGCCTCGATCCCGCCCTCGTCGTCGCCCCCCGGGCAGAAGGCCTCGTACGCCAGCTCGACCTCCTCGCCCGCTCGCGTGAGCAAGGGAGGCAGGTGTGTTGCCTCGATCGTCATGCGGGGCTCGCTCGTTCCCGTCCGGACGACCGACCCTCCTGCAAGGGCCACCGTCGTCGCGCCGGCCAGGAGACCGGCCATCGAGCCGAGGAAGAGGGCGATCTGCGCGGGCGACAGAAGTCGGAATCCGTTCATCCACACTCCTTGTTCGCTGGGTGGACAACGGTAGCGGGGCCGGCGCGTGCGATCGCGGCTCGTCGGAGAGTCGTTGCGGTCTTTCGACCTGCGTGCGTGGAGCTAGCGCCGGGTCGCCACGCGTCCCACGTCGCGCTGGAGGCGACGTGTGCGCTTCGCGACAAGGTCGCGGAGCCGCTGCGGCTCGAGCACGACGGTCTCGCCGCGGTCGGCGAGCACCTCGGAGAGGATCCACTCCTCCGTCTTGTACGGGACGTCGGCGATCGCCGATCCGTCGGTCAGCGGGCGTGCGCCACGCTCGAGCTTCCAGCGAGAGATCGCGGGGGAGTGGAGCAGGCGGGCGACCCTCGGGTTCCTCAGGTACGAGGGGTCGAAGCCGTCGCGTGGGTCGAACTGCTCGTCGGTCACGCGAGCCGACCGCATCCTGTCGAGCCGGAACGTCCGCGGAGCGTCCACTGTTCGATCCCACGTGTGAACGCGCCAGACCGGGAGCTCGCGCTCGATCGTGTACGGCTCGACACGTCGGAAAGACGGGCTCTCCCCGCCCTCCTTGAGGTACTCGATCTCGACGACGAGCCGCTTCTCCGCACCCTGGCTGAGCGCCTTGACGAGGGCCTCCTCGTCCGAGGCGACGCGCGGCTCCGGAGTCCCGGCGAGGTCGAAGCGGCCGAAGGTCTCCTCGAGCTTCTTGCGCACGCGCTTGAGAGGGCTGTGAGCGTCTGCCGCGATCGTCGGCCCCACGTACTCGATCGCCAGCCGGATCGCGCGCGCCTCGAGTGGTGTGAGCTTCGGCGGGCGGCGGAAGACGTCGCCGTACAGCTCCTTCTCGACCCGGACGGAGGCACCGTCGTGCTCGGCGTAGACCGCGTAGCAGCCGCCGCCGAAGTTGACCAGGTTCAGGAGCGAGAGGTGGTCCTGAAGCTCGTCGAGCGGGATCGAGAATCGCGCAGCCAGCTCGGGCGCGCCGAGCACAGCCGACCGCTCGTCGCCGCACGAGGAGAGGAGGTGGGCGAGGAGGGACTGGAGCACGCCGAAGCGCTCGGGTGCCACGGGCCCCGACGGGCGCTCGGGAAGGGGATGCCGCGGGTCGGAGCGCTTCGGCCCGGCGACGGACGGCGCGCCCCCCTCGTGGCCGGCCCCGATCCGTGCCAACCCATCGACGACCGCGTCCACCAGCTCCTCCGGCTCGAGCGGAACGGCGCGTCCGTTCTGCCGGAGCACCCATCCGGCGAGCAGCTCGACGTTGGAGAAGTCCGTCTCGAAGACGCCGTCTTCGACCCTGCCTGCGTCCGCGAGCGTCCGCTCGACCCACCAGGCCGTGTCTCCCGAGACTGCGATCCTCGCCTTGCCGACCGTCTCTCCGATCTGCCAGGGCCGCGGGATGCGGTGGCTTTCGACGTCGAAGTCGGCGGGTGTTCGAAAGTCGCGCTCCCGTCGGGTCGCGAAGCGAATGTCGCCTCGAATGCGCGAGACCTTGAAGGTGCGCACCGTGCCCCGATCGAGATCGTGCCCGACGACGTACCAGTTGCCGTCGTCGAGCCGGAGCGCGTACGGGTTCATCGTGCGCTCGGTCGGCCGCGTGCGTCGCGGGCTCCAGTAGCCGAACTTCACCGTGCGCTGCTTGGAGATCGCGGACTCGAGCTTCGCGAGCCGGCCGGCGAGCTCCGGCGAGTAGTCGGGGGCGCTCACGCGGACGCGCTCGGCGGTCTCGGTCGGCGGCTCGGGGAAGCCCACCCTGCCGAGCGCGAGGTTCTGCAGTGCGAGTCGGAACGGCTCGGCGTAGGCGAACTTCCCTTCGAGGTAGTAGAGCGCCGTCTGGAGCGCCGCCAGCTCGTCGTCGTCGAGCTCCAACCGCTCGAGGAAGTAGTGCTCGGATCGGAGCGTGTACAGCTCCTCGCCCGTGAACTCGTCTCGCTGGGACTGGAGAGGCACGCCGAGCGCGGTGAGCTCCGCCCGGTCGGAGTAGAAGCGCCGGGCGAAGGCCTCGTCCGACATCTCGCTGTAGCCCTCGACGTTCGACTTCACGTCGCGCGCCGTGAGCAGGCGCCGCTCCGCCATCAGGAAAGCGACGAGGGAGAGCTGCCGGATCAGCTTGTCGGCGTCGTGCGACATCGATGCCCGAGCTTACCGCCCAGCAGACGCTCAGGCCGGTGGATTCGACGGATCAGGCGGGAGCGCTAGGCAGCGACGATCGTCGACTGCTCGAGATGCTGGTGGGACGGGCAGTAGTCCCGTCCTGGAAGGGGCGTGCGCTGGCACGCCTTCCCCTTGCGCGTCGTGGCATGGCAGCGCGCGATGCCCCCGTCGAGGAGGCCTGCCTCGACCTGGTGCTCGACGAACGCGGTCGCGGCACCGACGCCCTCGCGCACCGACCATGCGACCTGTGCCTGGGCGGTGATCGGGAAGTAGCGGCGAATGTCGGCGAAGAGCGCGCGGTCGGGTCGGGCGAAGTAGTGGGGATCCTCCGCAAGGCGCATCATCGTGCGCTCGCACTCGGCGAGCACTTCCCGGCGGTACGAGAGCTGCTCGCCGCGCGGCACGTAGGGGTCGATCAGGTCCTTGATGGAGCGATAGATCGCCCGGGAGTACTGATACATGCAGGAGCGCAACTGGGCGGCGCTGTCGTTCAAGAGTGTTGTCAGACCTCTCCTGGAATCCTGCTCTTCATGCGAGAAAACACGAAGCACGCGCCTCGTGGCCAGAGTGTAGCGGCTTTCCTCGAATGTTACAAAGTGCCGGACGAATGTCGCCTATTCGGAAAACGAGTCAGGCGATCACTCGACGGACGGCGGCGGTGCGCGACGCCTTGCGAGCGGCGGCGAGGGCGCTCGCCGCCTCCGCCTCGGACGTGTAGATGCCCGAGAAGACGACCCAGTATCCGGGATGGAGGCTCGCGTAGCTCGACGAGTCGAGCACCCCGACCTGCGGGAGGCCCTTCGCCCGCGCCTGCTTCGCCCGGGTGCTCGCCGCCTTCCTCCCTCCGGTCTGGGGGTAGGAGGCGAGGACGATCGTCCATCCGTCCGTGCCCGCCGGCCACTCGGCGACGCTCGAGCGCTCCCCCTCCGAGGGAGACGGGAGCGTGCTCGGGCCGGGCGCGGTGACGAACCCGCCTACCGCCGTCGTCAGGTCGACGCGAGCATTGTCGCCACCGGTGGCGGCGACGGCCGCCGCTCCCCCGGCGATCGCGACGACGCCCGCGAGCAGGGCGCGCATCCACCACTCCGAGCCGAGGCTCCTGCCGCGGGGCCCGGTGGGAGCGGTGAGTCTCGATCCGCACGCGAGGCAGTACTCCTGGCCGCCGGCCGACGGCTCGCCGCAGTTCGGGCACGTGCTCATCGCTCGGAGTCCGCGGCAGCCTGTTGGGACACCGGGCCGCCCACGGGCCGACCGCACGTCGCGCAGAAGTGCGCGCCGAGCAGGAGCGGGGCGCCGCAGACACACACGGCACCGCCTCCGCCTCGCTTCAGCCGGGCCGTCCCGTCGAGGAGTGCGTCGATCTCCTGCACGCGAACCTCGAGCGCGACGAGCTCCGCGCACCGCTCGACGATGAGCTCGGCGTTGAAGCGGTCGCGCTTGTACATCTCGAGCGTCAGCCCGCCGAGGTCGCGCAGTCGCTCCTCTCGCATCTCGAGGAGAGCCTTTCGCTCCCTTCTGAGCTCGCGTGCCGGTGGAACGACGTAGTCGCGCTCGACGCTGTCGCCTGCCCCGGTCGTGGGTGAGTCCTTCGCCACGACCGTCAGCCTAGAGCTGAAGCACGACGAGCCGTTCCTCGGTCATCTCGCGAATCGCATACGCAGGGCCTTCGCGCGTGTTCCCCGAGTCCTTGACGCCGCCGTACGGCATCTGGTCTGCACGGAACGTCGGCGCCTCGTTGACCGTGACGCCGCCGAACTCGAGCTCGCGTGCGGCGTGAAGGGCCGTCTTCACGTCACGCGTGAAGATCCCCGCCTGCAGGCCGAACGGCGTTCCGTTGGCGAGCGCGATGGCGTCGTCCAGCGAGTCGTAGGCCGAGACGGTGCAGACCGGGCCGAAGATCTCCTGGCACGAGACCTTGGCCTCCGGCGAGGGGTTCGCGATGACCGTCGGTCGGAGGTGCTCGCCGGCGAGGGCCCCACCCGTGAGGATGTCCGCGCCACCCGCACGGGCCTCCTCGATCCAGGACAGGATGCGGTCTCGCTCCTTCGGCTCGATGACGGGGCCGACGTCCGTGTCCTCCTCCGAGGGATCACCGACGACGAGCGCCTCCACGCGGGACACGAAGCGCTCGACGAACGCGTCGTAGACGGGGCGCTCGACGTAGATCCGCTGCACCGAGATGCAGCTCTGGCCCGCGAACGAGAACGCATGGGCGGCGAGGCGCGTGGCGACGTCGTCCAGGTCGGCATCTGCGGCGACGATCACCGGCGTCGCATTGCCGAGCTCGAGGTTGACGCGCTTCCTCGGAGCACGCTCCCGGATGCCCCAGCCGACGGGGGCGGAGCCGGTGAAGGTGATCAGCTTGACGCGCTCGTCCTCGACGAGGACGTCCCCGATCTCGCCGGCGGGACCACAGACGACGTTGAGCCACCCCGGCGGAAGCCCGGCCTCGGTCTCCAGCTCTGCGAGAAGCAGAGCCGAGAGCGGAGTGCTGGACGCCGGCTTCAGCACGACCGCGCACCCTGCCGCGAGAGCCGGTGCCAGCTTGTGCGCGACGAGATTGAACGGGAAGTTGAACGGTGAGATCGCGCCGACGATCCCGATCGGCACGCGCACGGTGAACGCGAGCTTGCCGACGCCGGCTACCGAGGCATCCATCGGGATCATCTCGCCCGCCAGCTTCCGCGCCTCGACCGCGGCCATCGTGAACGTCGACACCGCGCGCGCGGCCTCGATACGTGCGGCCTTCAGCGGCTTCCCCGCCTCGGCGCAGATCGTGCGTGCGATGTCGTCCGCGCGCTCCTCGACGAGCGACGCCACCCGATCGAGGAGGGCAGCGCGCTCGTGCGCGGGCATCGGATCGCGCATCGCCCGCTCGGCGGCGTCGAGCGCACGAAGTGTGTCGTCCCGGCCTGCCATGGGCACGCGTCCGACGAGCGAGCCGTCGTACGGCGACACGACGTCGATCCAGCGGCCGGTCTCGACCCAGTCGCCGTCGATCAGGAGCTTGTGGTCCGTCGCCACCGTCGCCACGGGGCGCAGTGTACTCGGGCGCTTCCGCTGGTACCGTCCGACGTGTGCGAGACGCGTACATCGTCGACGCAGTCCGCTCGCCGATAGGGCGCCGGGGCGGATCGCTCTCGGAGCTGCGGTCGGACGAGCTCGCGGCCCAGGTGCTGAACGGCCTCGTGGGACGGCTCGACCTCGAGCCCGACGAGATCCAGGACGTGCAGATGGGCTGTGTCACGCAGGTCTCCGAGCAGGCGTTGAACGTCGGCCGCGGTGCGGTCCTCGTCGCCGGCTGGCCGGAGACCGTCTGCGCCACGACCGTCGACCGGCAGTGCGGCTCGTCGATGCAGGCGGCCTTCAACGGCGCCGCGGCGATCCAGGCGGGGCACCTCGATCTCGTCGTCGCCGCCGGCGTCGAGCACATGACACGCGTTCCGATGGGCTCGAACCTCGGCGACCTGGGGTGGGGGGTCGTGAACCCGAAGATCGGCGAGCGCTGGCCGATCGTGCCCCAGGGGATCTCGGCAGAGGTGCTCGCCGAGGAGTGGAACCTGAGCCGCGAGGCTCTCGACCTGTACTCGCTCGAGTCGCACCGGCGTGCCGTTGCGGCGGCAGACGAGGGCAGGTTCGACAACGAGATCGTGCCGATCGAGGTGCACGCCGCGGGGGCTGCCGTGCTCTTCGCGACGGACGAGACGCCCCGGCGCGACACGTCGCTCGAGAAGATGGCATCGCTCACGCCTGCGTTCAGGGAGGACGGCGTGGTCACCGCGGGCAACTCGAGCTCGATCGTCGACGGCTCGGCCGCGATGCTGCTCGCGAGCGAGAGCGCGCTCGAGCGCCTCGGCCTGACGCCCCGCGCGAGGTTCGTGTCGTTCGGCCTCTCCGGTGTCGACCCCTACCGGATGCTCCACGGCAATCCGGAGGCGGCGGCGCGTGCCCTCGCCAGGGCCGGGCTGACGTGGGACGACATCTCGGTGATCGAGGTGAACGAGGCGTTCGCGTCCGTCGTCCTGCAGTTCCTCGCCGACACGGGCCTGCACGAGCGCTGGGAGGCGGGCGACGTCAACCCGAACGGCGGCGGGATCTCGCTCGGCCACCCGCTCGGCGCGACGGGTGCGAGGATCACGGCGACGCTCCTCAACGACCTCGAGCAGCGGGAGGCGCGCTACGGGATCGCGACCATGTGCATCGGGCAGGGCCAGGCCATCGCGGGCGTGATCGAGAGGCTGTAGAGCTCCTGCACTCGATCAGCTCGGCTGATCGAGACTCCCGAAAACGTGACTGGTGCTGATCGACTGGGCCTGGCATTCTGAGCGCATGCTCGGCTTCATTCTCATCGTCGCGTTGCTCGTCGTCGGACCGCTGGCGCTCGTCGCCGGCGTCGACTCCCGGATCGACGAGATCGGCCGACACCGACTCGGTCGCTGACGCCTCCACGGTCACGGCTCGCCGTGCGTGACTAGGATCGCGACCTGTGGGCGCGCCTGAGATCCGCAGGATCGGAGTCGTCGGCCTCGGCGCGATGGGCGCCGGGATCGCGCAGCTCGCGATCGAAGCCGGATACGACGTCGTCGGGCGGGAGGTCACCGACGATCTCGGCGCGGCAGCCCGCAAGGGCATCGCGCACTACCTCCAGCGAAAGGTCGAGAAGGAGCGGATGACGGAGGAGGAGCGCGAGGCGGCGCTCGCGCGGCTCTCGACGACGACCGACCTCGCCGACCTCGCGGGCTCCGACCTCGTCATCGAGGCGATCGTCGAGGACCTGGGCGCGAAGCGGGCCCTGTTCGCCGAGCTCGAGCGGATCGTCGGAGCCGACACCGTCCTCGCGACGAACACGTCGGCGCTCTCGGTGACCGAGATCGCCGCGGCGACGGCAACGCCCGAGCGGGTCGTCGGCATGCACTTCTTCAACCCCGCTCCGCTCATGCCGCTCGTCGAGATCATCCGGGCCGAGCTCTCGTCGGAAGAGGCCGTCGATGCTGCGTTCGGCGTGGGGGAGCGCATGGGCAAGCGGCCGATCCGCTGCCACGACACACCCGGCTTCGTGGTCAACAGGATCCTGATCCCCCTGTTGAACGACTGCCTGCGCGTCCTGGACGAGGCGCGCATCACACCCGAGGACCTGGACACGGCCATGACCGCCGGCGCCGGCTGGCCGATGGGGCCGTGCACGCTCATCGACCTCGTCGGGATCGACGTCCACGTCCACGCGTCCGAGGCGCTCTACGAGAAGCTCCGCGAGCCGCGCATGGCACCCCCGCCGCGGATCGTCGCGATGCGGAACGCCGGTCTCCTGGGCCGGAAGAGCGGGCGCGGCTTCTACAGCTACGACTGAGCCACCGGCCGGGACACGGCCCGGAGCACGAGTGGCGCGATGAGAGTCGTGATGATCGACATGCCGACGACGATCGCGAAGAACTCGTCGTCGACCGCCCCCTCGGCGATGGCCACCCCCGCGATGACGATCCCGACCTCGCCGCGGGGGACCATGCCGATCCCGACGATCCTCGCCTCGCGAGCTCCGAGTGACCGGGCTCCGAGCCAGGCTCCTGCGAACTTCGTCACGACCGCGATGGCCGTGAAGGCGATGAGGAGTGAGAGCGTCCGTCCGTCCGTGTACTTCTCGGGGACGAGCTGGAGGCCGATGAACGCGAAGAAGAAAGGCGGGAAGAATGCGTACAGGGGCGCCACCTCCTCCTCGATCGGGTGCTGCTCCCGGGTCTCGGCGACGACCATGCCGGCGAGGAAGGCGCCGATGATGGCTGCGAGCCCGATCTGCGCCGAGAAGGCGGCGAGGCCCAGGCACAGGATCACGGCGGGGAGGAGCGGCGACTCGGAGAACCTCGGCTCCTTCAGGATCCCCGGGCGACGCTGCATGAAGCGAGTCCCGCCGAGGGCGACGAAGGCGACGAAGAGGATCGAGAGCACGGTGCTCACTGCGAGGCTCGCGTAGTCGGCGCCTCCGCCGCCGGCGATCCCCACGGCGACGCCGAGGATCAGCATCGCCAGGATGTCGTCCACGACCGCGGCGCCGAGAATCGTGCGGCCGGCAGGTGCGGTGACGATCCCCAGCTCGGCCAGGACGGCAGACGTGATCCCGACGCTGGTCGCCACGAGCGCGGCGCCTGCGAAGAGAACGACGGCGGTCTCCTCGCCGAGCGCCACCGCGAGCCCGGCGCCTCCCGCGAACGGGAGCACCACTCCGAGCACTCCGACGAGCCCGGCGGTCCGTCCGACATCTCTCAGGTCGTCGAGCTTCGTCTCGAGCCCGACCCAGAAGAGCAGGAAGATCGCGCCGAGCTCGGCGAAGACCTCGATCGTCTCGCCGACCTCGACCCAGCCGAGCAGGGCAGGCCCGACGAGCACGCCGGCGAGGATCTCGCCGATGATCGTGGGCTGGCCGATCCGCTTGAAGATCTCGTCGCCGATCTTCGCGGCGACGAGGAGGACGAACAGATCGACGAGGACGTCGGCGACTCCTGCGGAGGCGGCGAGAGGGGTCATTCCTCCTGCGCGCGATCGAGCCTCGCCTGACAGAGAGCCGCGACCGACAGCATCCCGAGGAACCGCTCGCCGTCGACGACGGGGAGCGCGTCCTCGCCCGTGTGCATCAGTCGCTCCGCGGCGTGCACCTGGCTGTCGTCCCCACGGAGCACCTCCGACGTTCGGGCGAGCTCCCCGATCGAGCGGCTTCGCACCTGCCGTGCGAGCTCGTCGAGGGCGGCGGAGTCGTCGGGAAGGAAGGACGTGTGACGCATCTCCGCGAGGTAACCGGGGAACACGGCCTGGAGGAGATCCCTCTCGGCGAATACGCCGACCGGGTGCCCCTCCGCGTCCAGCACCGCGATTGCAGGTGATCGGGATGCGAAGAGCGCAGACACGGCCTCGTGGACCGAGGCGTCTGCCCGTACGGAGGCGTCCACCAGTGGGAGATCGCGAAGCCGTGGCATCAGAGCTGGAAGAGCAGGAGGTACGCGGTCGAGATCATGAGCGACAGGAGCGTAACCGGGAGCCCGATTGCGAGGAACCGCCCGAACGAGACCGGGTGGCCCGCGCGCTTCAGCACGCCGGTTGCGGCGACGTTCGCGGCAGCGGCGATCAGCGTGGCGTTTCCGCCGAAGCACGCGCCGAGCGCGAGCGCCCACCAGAGGCCTTCGTCGAACTCGCTCCCCTGGATCGCATCGACCACCGGGAGCATCGCGGTCGTGAACGGGATGTTGTCGACGAGCGCCGAGCCGGCCGCCGAGCCCCACAGGATGACCAGGCTCTCCTTCGTCGAGGAGTCACCGGTGATGTCCGAGAGCCAGGTGGCCACGTCGTCGATCACGCCCTGCTCGACGAGGCCGCCGACCATCACGAACAGCCCGATGAAGAAGAAGAGCGTCGCCCACTCGACGCGTTCGAGGGCGTTCTCGACCTCGTCCGCCGCCGCGAACAGCATCACCGTGGCCCCCGAGAGCGCGACGACCGCCGGCTCGACGTGGAGCGGGGCATGGAGGAAGAACGCGACGATCGTCCCGACGAGCACGGCCAGCGTCCGCTTCACGTGCTTGGCCTGCCGCAGGTCGGCTGCCGGATCGAGCTGTTCGACAGCGCGCGCACGCTCGGGATCTATCTGCATGCCCCGTCGGAACACGAGCGCGAGCAGTACCGACACGACGACGAGCGTGAAGAGCGAGACGGGAGCGAGGTTGACGATGAAGTCCGTGAAGGACAACTCCTCGCGATGCGTGCCGATGAGGATGTTCGGTGGATCGCCGATGAGCGTCGCCGTGCCGCCGATGTTGCTCGCGAGCACCTGGACGAGCACCAGCGGGATCGGGGTGATGCGGAGCATGTCCGCGATCGCGAGCGTGATCGGGACCACCAGCAGGATCGCCGTGAGGTTGTCGAGGAATGCGGACAGAACCCCGGTCACGCCCGCGAGGAGCAGCATGAGCGCCACGGGCCGGCCGCGGGAGACCTGGGTGACGCGGAGCGCGAGGTACGTGAATATGCCGGTCGGCTCCACGAGCGCGACGATCACCATCATCCCGGCGAGCAGCCCGATCGTCGCCCAGTCGACCGACTCGATGGCGTGCTCCTGATCCAGGACACCGAGCACGACCATCAGGGCCGCTCCTGCGAAGGCGACGCTGGTCCGGTGGCCCCAGTCGAGCGCGATCAACGCCAGGGCGACGAGGAAGATGGCGAGTGCCAGCAACTCCACCCCGCGAATCTAGTCGGCGTGGAGCGAGGCGGGGCGGGGAGCGGCTCGCGCCAGCGTATTCCCGACGGTTAGAGTCGCTCCCGCACGCGCCGCCCGGCGTGTCTCCAGGCACTCACGCAGGATCCCTCGCGCATGGTCTCCGATCTCGCCATCCTCCTGCTCGGTCTCGCGTTCGCGGGAATCGGGGGAGAGCTGTTCGTCCGTGGGGCCGTGGGCATCGCCGGCGCGGCGCGCGTGCCTCCGGGCATCGTCGGCGCGACCGTCGCGGCGTTCGCGACATCGAGCCCCGAGCTGTCGGTCGCGATCAGCTCGGGCGTCGAGGGTCGGTCGGAGCTCGCGCTGGGTGACGCGCTCGGGAGCAACGTCGTCAACGTCGGCCTCGTGCTCGGCGTCGCACTCCTCTTCGGGTCGATGCGCGTGGCCGGGGGCGTCGTTCGCCGCGACATCGCCGCAGCGATCGCGATCCCCGTCGCGACCTTAGCGCTGCTCGCCGACGGGGGGCTCGGACGGCCGGACGCGGTCGTCCTGCTCGTGCTGTTCGGGGTCTGGCTCGCCGCCTCGCTCGATGCGGCTCGAAGAGAGCGGAGCGACGTCGAGGAGGTGCTGGGCGAGCCCTCGCCGACGCGCGCCGCCATCTCCAGCGCCGTGGGCCTGGCGCTTCTCGTGATCGCCGGGCGGCTGATCGTGACGAGCGCCAAGGGCCTCGGGGCGGACCTCGGGCTCGATGCGTACGTCGTGGGCGTCGTGTTCGTCGCCATCGGCACGTCGGTCCCGGAGCTGGCGACGGCGGTGATCGCGCGGTTCCGCGGACACGACGAGGTCGGTCTCGGCACGATCCTCGGCAGCAACGTGTTCAACGGGTCACTGATCGTCCCGGTCGCAGCCCTCATCTCGCCGATGGAAGTGGACTGGAGCGAGATCGCGATCAGCCTCGGCTTCGGCATAGCGCTCGTGCTGCTCGTGATCCCGCCGCGGAGCCGCCTCATCGGTCGGGGCCGCGGGTGGCTGCTGCTGGCGGGCTACGCGTCGTCGGTGGTGACGTTGCTCCTCGTCCAGGGCTGACTCGTCGTCCGCCGGTCGTGGTGACCGGCTCGGACCGAGCGCTGCCTACTCGTGCCCGCCCTCGAAGATGCGCTCGAGCGCAGGAGCGTCGTCGGGCTGGCAGTAGACGTGCACGCGGTCGCCCGGTTCGAGAACGGTGTCGTCCGTGATCGCCTGTGGCCGGAGCTCTCGTATGAGGACGCCGACCCAGGCCCGCTCGGCGAGCGGCAGCTCGCCGATGGCGCGGCCCGAGGCGAACGCGCCTTCCTGCACGACGAACTCGAGGACCTCGGCGAGATCGTGATCGATGCGCCTGAACGGTATGTGCATCCTGCGCGCCGCATAGGGAATCGACGCACCCTGGACGACGACCGAGAACAGAACGACGACGAACACGATGCCGTACAGCTGCGACGCGTCGTCGACCCCGGCGAGGATGGCGAGCGCGCCGAGCAGGATCGGAACGGCGCCCTTCAAGCCGCCCCAGGCGATGAATGCCCGCTCGCCCCACGTGAGCCGCACCGGGAGGAGGAGTGCGCCGATCGCGAGAGGTCGTGCGACGAAGGCCAGGATGAGCGCGAGCGTCAGTCCATCCGCCCACGTCCCGGTCGAGCTGACCTCTCCCAGGCTGATCGTGAGCCCGAGCGCGACGAACGCCGCGATCTCGGCGAGGCCGGCGAGCGACGAGTGGAACGACTCGATCTCTCCCTTTCGCGGGGCGGCGGCGTCACCGAGGACGATGCCGGCGACGAAGGCCGCCAGGAACCCGGAGCCTCCAGCGACCGAGGCGAGGCCATAGATGATCCCGGCGCCCGCAAGGACGCGGATCGGATACAGGGCGGGCTCGGTGAGCGGCACGCGGCGCAGGACGGGGAGGAGGAGCCAGGCTCCGAGCACGCCGACCGCGAGCCCGATCGCCATCTCGATGGTGAACTCGCGTGCGACGATCCAGAGGTCGGCGCCGTCGTGTGTCGCCAGCTCGATCATCCCGATCATGAGCGCGATCCCGACGGGGTCGTTCATTCCCGCCTCACCCTCGAGGATCGTCCCAGCCCGGCCCCGGATCTCTCGCGCCCCGAAGACCGAGAACGTCACCGCAGGATCGGTGGGGGCGATCGCTGCACCGACGAGCCCGGCGAGGATCCACTCGAAGCCGAGCACGTAGTGCGCCGCAACGGCGATCAGACCCGCGGTGAAGAACGTTCCGAGAACCCCGAGGGCGAGAATCGGGCCTGCAGCCTTCCGGAACCTGCGCTCGCCGATGTGGAGCCCGCCGTCGAAGAGGATGACGATGAGCGCGACGACCGTCAGGCGCTCGACCTCTCGGATCGAGAGAACGTCCTGGAGCGACGGCACGGCTTCCGAGAGCAGCGCCGAGCCGATGAGGAACAGCGCGGCGTACGGCAGCGACACGCGGTCGGCGAGCCGCATGGCGATCAACGCGACGAAGACGGTCGCCGAGACGGCGAGCACGATCCAGCCGAAGTCGGTGACCTCGCTCATGGCGGACGGGAATCTACGAAGTTCTTCGGCCCGCGTCAGCTGCTAACACTCTTCTTACACCCCTCACACCGCCGTCACACGGGAAAGGCGGATACTGCGGACGAGTGATGCGCGTCCTCGTCCTCTTCGTGTGCTCGACGGTCGCGTGTGCGGCCTTCCTCGGGGCTGCACGCGCTGCGGCGCCCGACGGCGGGGTGCTGTCCGTCGAGCGCGGTAAAGGTGTCGTGGTGCTCGATGTCCGCGGATCGATCCTCGGGCGCCTCTCGGGAGGGACTCTCCGGGTGACCGACCTGACGCCGAACGATCGCTACGTCCCGCTCGTCTTCGGCCGCAAGGTGTCACAGGACCGCATCGGATCGCGCACGACCGTGTACAAGGGCAAGGGTCTCCGCTTCCGGATGCTCGGAGGGCGCTATCGAGTCGTCGCTCGTGGAAACGGCATCGACGTCTCGGCGGTCGGGCGCGGAGTCACCGTGCTCGACGGCGAGCCCACGTTCCTCGGCGACGACCCCGGCGTGTACTCGCTCGACGGCGTCGACTGCAGCCTCGAGCCCGAGTCGTGCTTGCCGCTTCCACTCGAGCCCGAGCGGTTCACGCTCGGCGCCGACGAGCAAGGACGGGCCGCCGGCAAGGGATCGCCGTGACCTCACCGCACACGATCCTCGTGGTCGAGGACGAGACGTCGATCGCGACGTTCGTCGCGGCCTACCTTCGGAACGCTGGCTACGAGGTGAAGACGGCCGCCTCGGCACAGGGGGCGCTCATCGAGCTCGCGGGCCACTCGCCGGCGTTGATCGTGCTGGATCTGAACCTGCCGGACGGGGACGGCGTCGAGCTCTGCCGCAGGATCAGGAAGACGTCGGACGTCCCGATTCTCATGCTGACCGCGCGGGACGAGGACATCGACAAGATCATCGGCCTCGAGGTCGGCGCGGACGACTACATGACGAAGCCGTTCAACCCGCGCGAGCTCGTGGCGCGCGTGAAGAGCGTCCTGCGCAGGGCCGCGCCCGAGCGACGGAGGAGCGATGCGGACGAGATCCGGCACGGCGACCTCACCGTGAACGCGGGGAAGCGCGAGGTGCACGTGGGCGACGAGGAGATCCGCCTCGCCCCGAAGGAGTTCGACCTCCTCTGGGAGCTGCTCGATCACCGGGGGATCGTCCTCACCCGAGATCAGCTCCTCGAGCGCGTCTGGGGCTACACGTTCGCCGGTGACACGCGCACCGTCGACGTCCACGTCCGGCAGATCCGCCGCAAGCTCGGCGATGCGTCGCCGATCGTCACCGTCTGGGGGGTCGGCTACAAGGTCGCCTCCGAGCGGGCACCCGCGCCGACGGCCTAGCGGGCTACCCTGGCTGGGATGCTCGGGACGCTCCGGTTCCGTCTGACGGCTCTCTTCCTCGCGGTCGTCCTCGTGTTCGGGCTGGTCTCGGCCGCGCTCGCGGTGCGGCTCTTCCAGGACGTGACGCACGAGCAGTCCGTCCGCGAGCTCAAGCGAGAGGCGTCAGGGCTCGCGGCGCTGTACGCGGAGTCGGCGCTCCGGTCGACGGACGAGGGTGCGAAGGCCCCCGAGTTCGCCGCCGAGAAGCTCGAGCTCGCGACGGGCGACCAGCTGTACTACGTTGGCGCATCTCTCTTCCCCGGTCAGCGGTTCGGGCTCACGAGGCTCTCGCGGGCGGATCTCGGCGGTGCGACCCTCGACCGCGACGAGGTGGTCATCATCGAGTTCACTCCGCCGGGCAAGAGCAAGAGAGTGATCGCCGCCGCGCAGCCGGTGCAGCTCGTTCGGGGGACGGAGCCGTTCGGGTGGCTCGTCGTCGCGAAGCCGATCGCGGAGCTTCGGTCGGCATGGCTGACGCTTCTCGGACGCCTCGCTCTCGCTCTTGCGGTCGGCGTCGCGCTGGCGGCCCTCCTCTTCTGGTGGCTCTCGCGCCGTCTGACGGCACCCGTGCGCGCGCTGACGCTCGCGACCGAGCACGTCGCTCGAGGGCGCTACGACGTGGAGCTTCCGGCGCCACGGGGGAACGACGAGGTGTCGGTCCTCGCCGAGAGGTTCCGGGGCATGGTGACGAAGCTCTCCGAGGCCGAGCAGCTGAAGCGCTCGTTCCTCATGTCCGTCTCCCACGAGCTGAGAACCCCTCTGACCGCGATCCGCGGCCACGTCGAAGCGATCCGCGAGGGGGTCGTGACCGATCCGGAGCACGTCTCCCAGTCACTCGACATCGTCGCTGCCGAGACCGACCGGCTCGAGCGGCTCGTCGGTGACGTCCTCGACCTCGCCAAGCTCCAGGCTCACCGGTTCACGGTGAGGCAGGAAGAGGTCGACCTCGACCGCCTGCTCGACCAGGCGTACGGTGCCTTCGCCGAAGAGGCCCGGCGCCGCGAGATCGACTACCGGCTCGCCAGCACGGGCGAGGCCCCGGCGATCGTCTCCGACGGCGACCGGGTTCTGCAGGTGATCACGAACCTCCTTTCGAACGCCTTCCGGTGGACGCCCGACGGCGGTCGGATCGACCTCGAGCTCGCGGCCAGCAACGGGATCGTCTGCGTCGACGTGCGCGACTCGGGCCCGGGCGTGGCGCCCGCAGACCGAACGCGGATCTTCGACGCCTTCGTCTCCGACGACACGAACGGCACGGGGCTCGGTCTCCCCATCGCCCGGGAGCTCGCACTGGCCCTCGGCGGCTCGATCGAGCTCCAGTCCGAGGTCGGGCGTGGCAGCCGCTTCCGCCTCGTCCTTCCCGGACAGCCGGCGGAGGCCTAGGCTCGCGAGCCCGTCAGGCCGCCGCGACGCGCTCGGGCGCCTCGCCGCGGGCAAGGCGCTCGAAGACGTCCGAGCTCCCCTGTGCCTTCTCGAGCCTCTCGAGCCGGGCGTCGACGCCGCGCCAGCCCGAGCTGACGAGGTCGACGAGCAGGGCCAGATCGTCCACGCGGGCATGCCTCTCGGCGAGAAGCTCGCCCTCGAGTCGCTCGAGTCGCCGGATGGCCTGGTTCAGCAGGCCACGTATCTCGGCGATGTGGCGCCCGACCGGCAAGACCTCGGTTCGGAGCCCGTCACGGACTGCTGCTCCGACCTGTGCAGGGACGGACGACTCGAGCTCGGCGGCGGAGACGGCAAGCGTCTCCAGCTGCTCACGCGCCCGTTCCAGCGCAGCTTCGAGATCGGCCTGAGCGGGGCGGCCCGCGGCGGCGTCGGCAATGCGCTTCTGTGCTCGCTCGAGTGCCAGTACGTCCATGGGCGCCGAGGCTACTCTCAGCACCGGATGGATCTCTCGCTCCTCGACTACGACCTTCCTCCCGAGCTCGTCGCTCAGCGGCCTGTCGAGCCTCGGGACTCGGCCCGGCTTCTCGTGTACCGGAAGACGACCGGCGCCATCGAGCATCGCACCGTCGCCGACCTTCCCGGCCTCCTGTCCGACGAGCTCACCGTCGTGAACGACACCCGGGTCGTGCCCGCGCGTCTCCGCCTGCGGAGAGAGTCGGGAGGAGCAGTCGAGGTGCTGCTGCTCGAGGCAGTCGACGGCAACGGGACCTGGGAGGCCCTCGCGCGGCCCTCCAAGCGGCTGCGTGTGGGGGAGGAGCTCGGCCCGGTTCGCCTCCTCGACCCGCTCGGGGACGGGAGGTGGCTCGTACGCCTCGAGGGCGAGCCGGACGGCGAGGCGCCTCTCCCTCCGTACATCCGGGAGCCCCTCGCCGATCCCGATAGGTACCAGACCGTCTACGCCCGGGACCCCGGCTCTGCGGCGGCCCCGACTGCCGGGCTGCACTTCACGCCGGAGCTCGTCGAGCGCATTCGCCCGGAGCGGGTCACGCTGCACGTCGGCCTCGACACCTTCCGTCCCGTGACGGCGCCCACGCTCGAGGAGCACGTCCTGCACGGTGAGCGGTACGAGGTCGATCCCGGCGCGTGGGAGCGAATCTCCGGTGCGCCGCGCGTCCTGGCGGCCGGCACGACGACCGTGCGCGTCCTCGAGACCGTCGCGAGGACGGGCGAGCTCGAGGGACGCACGACGCTGTTCATCACGCCGGGCTTCTCCTTTCGCCGCGTCGATGCGCTCCTCACGAACTTCCACCTCCCACGGTCGACCCTCCTCGCCCTGGTCATGGCGTTCGTCGGTGTGGAGGAGCTCCTCGGGATCTACGAGGCCGCGGTGGCGGAGAGGTACCGCTTCTACTCGTTCGGCGACGCGATGCTGGTGCTGTGAGGAACCTCGAGGACCGCACCGGCCGGCACGGAATCGTCACGATCTCGTGTCCCACCTGCGAGGAGCTTCTCGCTAGGCTCGAAGCGGGAGGAGGCAAGGGGTGGCCCCGGGTGCCAGGTGCCGCGGCGTCGTGGAGCGGAGCGCTTTCGTGAGCTTCACGGTCGAGACGGTGGACGGCGCAGCGCGCACGGGCGTGCTCGAGACGGCGCACGGCGCGATCCGCACCCCCGCCTTCATGCCGGTCGGCACCAAGGCGACCGTCAAGTCGCTCCATCCCGACGAGGTGCGCGCGCTCGGAGCCCAGGTCGTCCTCGCGAACGCGTACCACCTGCACTTCCGCCCGGGCGAGCCGCTGATCGAGGAGCTCGGTGGCCTGCACGCCTTCTCCGGATGGGACGGGCCCATCCTCACCGATTCGGGGGGCTTCCAGGTGTTCTCTCTGCGGGACACGATCCGCGAGCTCGACGAAGACGGGGTGACGTTCCGCTCGGTCTACGACGGCTCGGACGCGCGGTTCACGCCGGAGGGTGTGGCCGAGATCCAGAGGCGGCTCGGGTCGGACATCGCGATGTGCCTCGACGTCTGCCTGTCGGCGGGAGGATCGCGTGGCGAGCTGGAGCGCGCGGTCGAGATCACGACGCGCTGGGCGGAGCGCCAGGCCGATGCGGCGCGCGCTCCCGGACAGCTCCGCTTCGGCATCACGCAGGGCGGAACCGACCGGGAGCTCCGCAGTCGTTCCCTCGAGGAGATCACGGCGCTCCCGTTCGACGGCTATGCGCTCGGCGGGCTCGCCGTGGGCGAGGAGAAGGAGGAGATGTTCGACTGCGTCGAGTGGGCCGCGCCGCTGCTCCCGAGCGAGCGCCCGCGGTACTTCATGGGGATCGGCGACCCGGTCGGGATCGTCGAGGTGATCTCTCGGGGAGTCGACCTCTTCGACTGCGTGCTGCCGACGCGTACCGCGCGAACGGGCTCCGCGCTCACCTGGGAAGGGCGGCTCAACCTGCGCAACGCTCGCTTCCGGGACGATCCGGCTCCACTCGACGCCGGTTGCCCCTGCCCGGCATGCGAGAGATTCTCCCGCGCCTACGTGCGTCACCTCGTCACGCAGGACGAGATGCTCGGTCTACGGCTGCTCAGCCTGCATAATCTCCGGTTCGTACTCGACCTGACCGCGCAAGCGCGTGTGGCGATCGAGCAGGGCACGTTCCCGGGATTCCGGGAGCACGTGGTCGCGCGACTCGCTGCGTCATCCCGGGAGGACTCGTGAACTTCGTGATCGTGATGGTTCTGATGCTCGTCGTCATGTACGTGCTGATGATTCGCCCGCAGCGGCAGCGGCAGGCGCAGCAGCAGAGGATGATCGAACAGGCGGGAGTCGGTGACGACATCCTGACCACAGGGGGGATCTACGGAACGATCACCCAGGCGGACGACGACGACATCGTCGTCGAGCTCG
Source organism: Gaiellaceae bacterium (assembly GCA_041557575.1). Lineage (GTDB taxonomy): Bacteria > Actinomycetota > Thermoleophilia > Gaiellales > Gaiellaceae > GMQP-bins7. The sequence goes on along the minus strand of JBFFGH010000003.1, from coordinate 3,479 downwards.
TGGAGGGCATGAGCGTCCACATGACCCGTCGGGCGATCGCCGCCGTTCTCCCGCCCGAGGAGGAGGAGTCCGAGGAGGAGTCGGAGGACGAGGAGGAGGAGGACTCCGACGCCGTCGTCGAAGGGAGTGCGGTCGAACTGGAGAGTGCGGAGCACACCGATGAAGCTGGCGTTGCGGACGACGTAGATGCAGTTAGGAGCGACGCTTCCGAGGAGACGGGTAGCGACCCTCGGCTGTAACGTGAGTCACCGACCGTGAACCGGCGCTCATCCTTCATCGTCGTCGGGCTGCTCGCCGCGGCACTCGTCGTGGTGGCGCTGTTCGCGCTGCCGGCGTCACCGCTGCAGAAGAAGCCGACCCTCGGGCTCGATCTCCAGGGCGGTCTCGAGGTCACGCTCCAGGCGGTTCCGCCGCCGAACCGCGACCTCACGAAGGACGACCTCAGCCGGTCGGTGGAGATCATGCGGAATCGCGTCGACAAGCTGGGCGTCACGGAGCCCGAGATCCGCACGCAGGGCAGCGACCAGATCGTCATCCAGCTCCCCGGCGTCAAGGACCCGGAGGCCGCGGCGAAGATCATCGGCACGACCGCCCAGCTCGAGCTCTACGACCTCGAGACGTCCCTCACCGGGCCGTCGACGTCGATCCGGGGCATCCCCGTCGAGCACGCCTCCCTGTACGACCTTCTGTCGAAGGTGCAGGCACAGGTCGAGGACGGGAAGTCGGACGCCTGGTACGTGGTGAACACGAAGACGAAGACGATCGTCTCGGGCCCGTGGGAGTCCGAGGAGCAGGCGCTCAAGAAGTCCAAGGGTCGCCTCGGGCCGAACCAGCGGCTCTTCGCCGAGCCCGACGGCACGGTCGTCATCACGTGCGGAACCCCGGATCCGAAGCAGGCCTCGGCGGTCATCTGCCCCGGAAACCAGGGGCAGGGTGTGCCGCCGGACCGGACGTACTACTACCTCTTCAAGTACGAGCCCCCGAACATCCCGCAGATGACGGGCGAGGACCTCAAGCTCTCGGGGACGCGGGCCGACTTCGACACGAGCCCGGGCGGGGGGAACCGCCCGATCGTGACGATGGAGTTCACCGGCGCCGGCTCGAAGAAGTTCGAGAAGATCACCCGCGACGAGTGGCTCCGCGGGAAGCTCTACCAGGCGCCGCAGCACTTCGCGATCGTCCTCGACCGCGAGATCAGGACCTGGCCGCAGATCGACTACACGGACTCGAGCCTCTCAGGGGGCATCGGGGGCGGCCGGGCCCAGATCGAGGGCCTGGACTCCATCGGGGAGGCGAAGGACATCGCGATCGTGCTCCAGACGGGCGCCCTGCCGGTGAAGTTCGAGACCCTCGACCGCACCGACATCTCCGCGACGCTCGGCAAGGACTCCCTGCAGGAGGCCTGGAGGGCGGCCCTTGCGGGCCTCGTGCTCGTCGTCGTCTTCCTCCTCCTCTTCTACCGCTTCCTCGGTGTCGTCGCGGTGGTCGGTCTGCTGATCTACGCGGCCTTCCTCTACGCGACGATCCTCGTCTTCAACGTCACGCTGACGCTTCCGGGGTTTGCGGGGCTCGTGCTCACGTTCGGCGTCGCCGCGGACGCGAACATCGTCATCTTCGAGCGCATCAAGGAAGAGGTGCGCGCCGGGAAGTCCATGCGCGCCTCGATCGCACAGGGGTACAGGAAGGGCTTCGCGACGATCATCGACGCGAACGTCGTCACCGCGATCACCGCGATGGTGCTGTTCACCGTTGCGACCGCGAGCGTGCGCGGGTTCGCGCTCATGCTCCTCATCGGCACCGCGCTCTCGCTCCTCACGGCCGTGGTCGCGACCCGCGCGATCCTGGCGCTTCTCGGCGGCTTCGGCTGGCTCGACAACCCGAGGCTGATGGGGGCGACCGGGGAAGGCCTCCCGCGCTGGCTTCGGATCGACTACATCGGCAGGCGTCGGCTCTGGTTCGTGATCTCGGGCGTCGCCGTCGCCCTGTCGATCCTCGCCATCTCCCTCCAGGGCCTCAACCTGGGCATCGACTTCAAGGGCGGCACGCAGGTCTCGTTCCGCACGCCCCAGCCGACCGCTCTCGAGCAGGTCCGGAGCGAGGCGGCGAAGATCGGGCAGGCGGGCGCGGTGATCCAGGGTCGCGGGACGTCCGTGGACGGGAAGTACACGTCCTTCCAGATCAGGACCGAGTCGCTCTCGAGCGCCGAGCAGAACACGCTCCAGCAGGAGCTCGCCGACGCGGTCGAAGCGACGTCGTTCGGGGCGAAGAACGTGTCGGAGAGCTTCGGGCGTCAGATCGCGAACAACGCGATCCTCGCGATCCTCGTGAGCCTGTTCCTGATGGTCGTCTACATCTCTTTCCGCTTCCAGTGGAAGTACTCGGTCGGAGTCATCGTCGCGCTCGCGCACGACCTCCTGCTCGCCATCGGCATCTACGCCCTCACCGGACGCGAGCTGACCACGGCCACGGTCGCCGCGCTCCTCACGATCCTCGGGTACTCGATGTACGACACGATCATCATCTTCGACCGTATCCGCGAGAACGTCCCGCTCATGAAGCGGGCCTCGTTCCGGGTCATCGGCAACGTCTCGCTCTGGGAGGTCATTCCCCGGTCGCTGGCGACGACGTTCATCACGCTGCTCCCGGTCGCCGCGCTCTACTTCTTCGGAGGAGACACGCTGAAGGACTTCGCCTTCGCGCTCCTCATCGGGATCGGAGCCGGGTCGTACTCGTCGATCTTCCTCGCGGCACCGCTTCTCGCCGTCCTGAAGGAACGTGAGCCGGAGTACGCCCGCCGCAGGGACGATCTCGAGTCTCTCGCGGGCGTTGAGACCGTGGGCGGCACCCTGGCGGTCGAGGCGGCCGCGATCGCCGGCGAGCCCTCCGCCGTCGTCGCCGACGCACCTCGCGAGGCCGCCGAAGAAGCGCCGGCTGCTCCCGTGCCGGCCTCCGCCGGCTCACCTGCTGCCCCCTCGTCGAAGCGCGAGCGTCGCCGCCAGCGGCGCGCATCGAGGCCTCATGGCCGAGCGCGCTAGCGACCGCGGCCCCTTCGAGACCCTGACCCTCGCGGGCCTCGGTGGCCTCGCGCTGCTCGCCGAGCGTGCCGACGACCTCGCCGACGATCTCGGTCGCCGGCTCGGCGTCGAGCGCGAAGAGGTCAGGACGGCGATCGCCGACATCCTCGAGAGCTGGCGTCGGGAAGCCGGGCGCGCGAGCGACGGCACCGGCACCGCCGCTGCCCGGATCACCGCCGATCTCGGGCTCGCCTCCAGGATCGCGGTCGACGAGCTCGAGCTCCGAGTCGCCCAGCTCGAGCACCGGCTCAAGCTCCTCGAGCGGGACACCCGCTCGTAAAGCCGGCTGCTACCGACCTACAATCCGCCCATGGCCACCACGGAGGCACGGCCACCGCGGAGCCTCGGGCGCCTCTCCGAGATCGCCCAGGTAGCCGCGCGGCACGGCTTCGGCTACTTCCTTCG
>JBFFGH010000002.1:0-43228 GCA_041557575.1 Gaiellaceae bacterium | reverse complement strand
GCGGATCATCACCGCCGCCGACGACTACGTCGGCGACGTCTACGTCGAGGGCGAGCGCATCGCCATGCTCGGCGAGTCTCTCGACGTCGACGCCGACCGCGTGATCGACGCGGCCGGGAAGTACGTGCTTCCGGGGTGCGTCGACCCTCACACGCACCTCGACATGCCGTTCGGGGGGACGGTCACGATCGACGACGTGACCTCCGGGCAGATCGCCGCCGCCTTCGGCGGGACGACCTGCCACGTCGACTTCGTGATCCAGCCCCCGGGCTCGAGCTTCGCCTCCGCGCTCGAGGACTGGCGCGGGAAGGCCGAGGGCAAGCAGATCATCGACATGGGCTACCACATGGCGGTCACCGACCTCCGCGAGGGAGGATCGCTCGAGGAGCTCGCCGGGCTGCCGGAGCAGGGAGTGACCTCGTACAAGCTCTTCATGGCGTACAAGGGCTCGCTCATGGTGGACGACGAGACGCTCTTCAGGACGATGGAGGTCGCGGCCGAGACGGGCGCGCTCGTGATGGTGCACGCGGAGAACGGCGACGCCATCGACGTGCTCGTGAAGCAGGCGCTCGCGGCCGGGAACACGGCGCCGCACTTCCACGCGCTGACGCGGCCGCCGGAGACCGAGGGCGAGGCGACGAACCGGGCGATCCAGCTCGCACACGTCGCGGGAGCGCCGCTCTACGTCGTCCACGTCTCGTGCAAGGAGGCCGTCGACCCGATCGCGCGGGCGCGCGAGGCGGGCTGGGACGTGTGGGGCGAGACCTGCACCCAGTACTTCTTCATCGACTACACGTACCTCGAGCGGCCTGACTTCGAGGGCGCGAAGTACGTGTACACACCCCCGCCCCGGCCGATCGAGAACCAAGAGGTGCTCTGGCACGCGGTGCGGTCGGACATCCTCTCGGCGATCTCGACCGATCACTGCGCGTTCCGCTGGGACACGCAGAAGTCGCTCGGCAAGGACGACTTCTCGAAGATCCCGAACGGTGGTCCCGGGCTCGAGAACCGGCTGCACATGATCCACGAGTTCGGTGTGCGCGCGGGCCGGATCTCCCTGAACCGGATGGTCGAGCTGCTCGCCACGAACCCGGCGAAGCTCTTCGGCCTGTATCCCCGGAAGGGCACGATCGCGCCCGGCTCCGACGCCGACATCGTGATCTTCGATCCCGAGAAGCGGCACCTCATCACCGCGGACACCCAGCACTCGAAGACCGACTACAACCTCTACGAGGGCACGGAGGTCACGGGCACGCCGGAGATCGTGCTGCTGCGCGGCAACGTGCTCGTCGAGGGCGGCGAGCTCGTCGCGGAGCCCGGGATCGGGGAGTACGTGGCGCGAGCGGCTTTCGGCCAGGAGCTGCTGCCGGCGGTCGCGAGGTAGCACGAGCCATCCGCGAGCCGTCCGCGGAGACCGGACGCGCGCAGGAGCGCCGGGCCTCTTCCCCCTGGCCCGGCGCCCACCGCGCAGTCGGCGCGGTCCACGAGGACGTCGGGCCGTCTCCACCCACGCGCGGCCGCCACAGACGTCGCATCGGCGTCTGAGTCGCTCGCAGGACGGTTACGATCGCGACGAGCGAGCGAAGGAGCGATGAGATGGCCGTGATCGAGACCAACCCCAACCTCGGCGCCCGGATCGTCGAGGACGCCAGGGAGTACGTCCTCTACTCGTGGTCGGTGCAGGACGCGATCAACCCGATCGCCGTCGCCGGCGCGGAGGGCCGCCACTTCTGGGACTACGACGGGAACCGGTACCTCGACTTCGCGTCCCAGCTCGTCAACGTCAACATCGGGCACCAGCACCCGAAGGTCATCGCGGCGATCAAGGAGCAGGCGGACAGGCTCTGCACGATCGGCCCGCCGATGGCCTCCGAGTCGCGGTCACGCCTCGGCCGCCTGCTCGAAGAGGTGACGCCGGGCGACCTCTGCATGTCGTTCTTCACGAACAGCGGCGCGGAGGCGAACGAGAACGCGATCAAGCTCGCCCGCCTCTACACGGGGCGGAACAAGATCATCGCGCGCTACCGCTCCTACCACGGCGCGACGCACGGCTCCATCACGCTCACCGGCGATCCCCGGCGCTGGCCGACCGAGCCCGGCATGCCCGGCGTGGTGCGCATGTTCGACCCGTACACGTACCGCTGCCCGGCCGGCCACCCGGATCCCTGCCCCGTGTGCACGGGCGCGCCGCACCTGGAGGAGATCCTGGAGTACGAGGGGCCGCACACGGTCGCCGCGGTCATCCTCGAGACGGTCACCGGGACGAACGGGATCATCCCCCCGCCCGACGGCTACCTCCAGGCGATCCGCGAGGTGTGCGACAGGCACGGGATCCTGCTCATCCTCGACGAGGTCATGGCCGGCTTCGGGCGCACGGGGCGCTGGTTCGCGTGCGACAACTGGGACGTCGTCCCCGACATCCTCACCGTCGCGAAGGGGATCAACTCCGGCTACGTCCCGCTCGGTGCGATGGTCATCCGCAAGCCGCTGGCCGATTGGGTCCGCGGGCGGTTCTTCCCCGGCGGGCTGACGTATGCGGGCCATCCGCTCGCATGCGCCTCCGCGGTCGCGTCGATCGAGGCCTTCCGCGAGGAGGGCATCGTCGAGAACGCGGCCGAGGTCGGGGCGTACCTCGGTGAGCGGCTGCGCGGCCTGCAGGAGGGCCACCCGTCGATCGGCGAGGTTCGAGGGCTCGGCTGCTTCTGGGGGATCGAGCTCGTCAAGAACCGCCAGACGCGCGAGATGCTCGTCCCGTTCAACGGCGGCGGCGAGGCGGCCGTGCCCGTCACGCGCATGGCGAAGGCGGCGCTCGAGAAGGGCCTCTACCTCATGACGCACTGGAACGTGGTCATGGCGGTGCCGCCGCTCACGATCACGCGCGACGAGGTCGACGAGGGGATCGCGGCTCTCGACGAGGCTCTCGCGATCGCCGACGAGTACTACGAGGGCTGAGCTCCGCGCCGGGCCGGGCTGCGCCGGTCGCGGGCCGGCCTAGCCGCCGAGGAACGCGGCGATCGCTTCGCTCGTCTCCTCGAACGCGTCCCACAGCACGGAGTGGCCGCCGGGGACGACGACGACCTCGAGCAGGTCGCCGAGCGCGGTGCGGTGGGCGTCCAGGAGGTGGTCGTAGGAGAGGTACGACCGCTCTCCCAGCACGAGCAGGGTGGGGATCCGGGCGTCCTCGAAGCGAGGCGGTTGCGACGCCATCTCTCCGTAGGAGGCGACGACCGCTGCCTGCGAGTACCGGTAGCGGTGGAGCCCGTCGTCCCCGACCTCGACGTGAGGTGCCAGATCGTCGATCAGGACCGCGCGATCGGTCGAGTGGAGCTGGCTCTCGTCGTAGCGGAGGTCGATGAGCTCCTCGAAGGAGACGTAGGCCTTCTCGAGCCGCGCGTTCTCCGCCGCTGCCAGCGCGACGTGGCCCGGGAGCAGGATCGCGGGATCGAGGAGCACGAGCCTCGGGACGAGCTCCGGCGCGCGTGCCGCGAGCTCGAAGGCGAGGCGGCCGCCGTAGGAGTGGCCGACGAAGAACGCGGGCCGGCGGCCGACCGTGTCGAGGATCGCAGCGCACTGGGTGGCGGCGTCCCACGGCGGCTCCCAGGGCGAGAAGCCGTGCCCGACGAGATCCGGAGCGAGCACCCGGTACCCGGGGAGCCGCTCGGAGAGGCGAGCGAAGTGCCGTCCGTGGTTGCGTACGCCGTGGAGGCAGACGACCCGGGGCGCGGCGGCGTCCCCCCACTCGTGGAGAGCGAGCTTCACTCCTCTCGCTCGAGGACGTCGAGCGAGCCCGGAACCAGGTCCTCGCGGCGCTCCCCCGACACCTTGACGAGCGACCAGATGACCGTGCCCTCCCGGTCGATGAGGAACGTTCCGCGGTAGGGCGTGCCGGTCTCCTCGTTGAAGACGCCGTAGGCCCTGGCCGCCGAGCCGTGGGGCCAGAAGTCGGATGCGAAGGTGTACTCGGCGCCGAGCTGTCGCTTCCAGGCCTGCCTCGCCGCGGACGGGTCGCACGAGACGAAGACGATCTCCGTCCCGGCATTCCGGAACGACTCGAGGTTCTCCTGGAGGTCGAGCGCCTCGTCCTCGCAGACCGGCGTGAACGCGTGCGGGTGGAAGACGAGCAGGAGGTTCGACCGGCCGACGAAGTCGGACAGGCGCACGCGCTCCCCGAGGGTTACCTCGAGGTCGAAGTCCGGCGCCCGGTCACCTGTCTTCACCGCCATGCGTCCGCTCCTCTCCTTGTCCCGAGGGCCGATAGTAACGGCGTCCCCGAAGCTCGTCCGGGAGGTACGAGAGCTCGAACCCCGCCGGGTCGTCGTGCGGGTAGAGGTAGCCCTCGCCGTGACCTCGAGCCTTGGCTCCCTCCTTGTGCCCGGTCGAGCGGAGCATGGCCGGTGGTCGCGCGTTCCCGTGCTCGCGCACGTCGCGCCGCGCCTCCCAGATCGCGACGGCCGAGGCGTTCGACTTCGGGGCGCGAGCGAGGTACACGGCCGCCTGCGCGAGATTGAGCTGTGCCTCCGGCAGTCCCACGAGCTCGAGCGCATGCGCGGCGGCGACGGCGACGCCGAGTGCGTTCGGATCGGCGTTGCCGATGTCCTCGGACGCGAGGATGACCATGCGCCGGGCGATGAACCGGGGGTCCTCGCCGGCCTCGAGCATCGCGGCGAGGTAGTAGACGGAGGCGTCGGCGTCGCCCCCACGCATCGACTTGATGAAGGCGGACGCGAAGTCGTAGTGCTGGTCGCCTTTCCGGTCGTAGAGGAGCGGACGCTTCCGCGAGGCATCGAGGACGTGCTCCTCGGAGATCTCGACGCCTTCGGAGCGGGCGGTGGCCTCGGCGAGCTGGAGGATCTGGAGCGCCGCGCGGGCATCGCCGCCGGCCCGCTGCGCGACCAGCGCGGCGACGTCCGGCGTCACGACGGCCGCCAGCTCTCGTGCGCCCCGGCCGACGATCTCCGCGAGCTCCTCCTCGCTGAGCGCGTGGAGCTCGACGACGGTGCACCGCGAGAGGAGCGCCGAGTTCACCTCGAAGTAGGGGTTCTCCGTCGTCGCCCCGATGAGCGTGACGAGCCCGTCCTCGACGGCGTGCAGCACCGAGTCCTGCTGCGCCTTGTTGAAGCGGTGGATCTCGTCGATGAAGAGGATCGTTCGCAGGCCGTTGCCGCCGAGCCGGTCGCGCGCGCGGGCGATGACGGCGCGGACGTCGTCCACCCGGGCCGAGACCGCCGACAGCTCCTCGAACGCCGCCCCGGTTCGCTCGGCGACGATGCGGGCGATCGTCGTCTTGCCCGTCCCCGGAGGCCCGAACAGGATCATCGACGGTGGTCGGTCCTCCTCGATCGCGAGACGGAGAGCCGATCCCCGGCCCAGCACGTGCTCCTGGCCGACGAGCTCGTCGAGCGTGCCGGGCCGAAGGCGCACGGCGAGCGGCGCGTTCTCCGCCTGTCGCTCCCGGGCTGCTTCGGTGAAGAGATCGGCCACCAGGGAAGTATGCTCAGGCCGTGTCCGGAACCGAGACCGAGGACTTCTCCGAGCCCGTTCTCCCCGGCGACGCGCCGTCCGACTACGAGCGCTACCTCAACACCGAGGAGCTCCTCGCGCTCCAGAAGTCGCCCGACGAGTGGGTGCACCGCGACGAGCTGCTCTTCCAGGTCACCCACCAGTCGTCGGAGCTCTGGCTGAAGCTCGCCTGGGCGGACGCGAACGAGGCCGCGAGTCTCGTCGAGGGAGGTGACATCCCCTCCGCGCTTCGCCTTCTCTCCCGCGCGTCCCTGTGCCTTCGCTTCGTGACGGCACAGCTCGACATGCTCGAGCGGATGGATCCCTGGGAGTACCAGGAGATTCGCAAGGTGCTCGGGCACGGCTCGGGCTTCGACTCCCCGGGGTGGCGCGAGCTCCGGCACGTCTTCCCCCGACTCGGCCAGGCGTTCCACGCCGCGAGGCGTGAGACCGGTCTCTCGCTCGAGGAGCTCTACGTCAGGGGCCGGGAGCACGAGCAGCTCTACCAGCTCGCAGAGGCTCTCATCGACCTCGACGAGCGGGCCCAGCTCTGGCGCATGCGCCACTACCAGGTCGTGGCGCGCGTGATCGGCGACAAGGTCGTGGGAACGCAGGGGACACCGGTGGAGCTGCTCGGGAGGCTGATCTCGAAGACGTCGTACCCGGAGCTCTGGGAAGCGCGGAACGAGCTCACGGCGCGGTCGAAGGCGTCCGAGTAGTGTCGCTCCGCGAGGAGGCAACCGCGCTTCTGCAGGCGCTCCTCCGCGTGAACACCGTGAACCCGCCGGGGAACGAGACGCATGCGGCGGACCTGCTGCGCGAGTACCTCTCCCTGAACGGCATCGAGTCGGAGCTCTACTCCCGCGTGCCCGAGCGCGCGAACCTGGTGGCGCGGATCAAGGGTGGGGACGGCCCCTCGCTCGCGTTCCTCTGCCACACGGACACCGTCCTCGCGGACCCCGGCGAGTGGGATCGCGACCCGTGGTCGGGCGATCTCGTGGACGGCGAGGTCTGGGGGCGGGGCGCGATCGACATGAAGGACCAGGTCGCCGCGAGCGCGGTCGCGTTCGCGTCGCTCGCGCGCGAGGGCTTCGAGCCCTCCGGCGATCTCCTCTTCGTCGCCACCGCGGACGAGGAGGTCGGCGGCATCGGCGACGACGCCGGCTACGGGCTGCGCTGGCTCGTCAAGGCGCATCCCGAGGCGGCCCGGTGCGACTACGCGATCAACGAGGGCGCGGGCGAGCGGCTCGTGCTCGGTGGGACGCCCGTCTACCTGTGTGCGGCCGCGGAGAAGCTCTCGGCGGCATTCAGCGTCCGCGTGCACGGGCGCAGCGGTCATGCCTCCATGCCCGGCATCGCCGACAACGCGCTCGTCAAGGCGGCGCGCTACCTCGAGGCGCTCGGCTCCTACCAGCCGCCGCGCGAGCTCATCCCGGAGGCGAAGGCGTTCTTCGAGGCAGTGCTCGGCGAGGCTCTTCCGCTCGAGGAGGCCCTCTCCAGGGCTGCCGCGCTCGACCCGATCCTGCCCGCGCTCGCCGAGCCGCTCCTGTCGTTCACGCTCTCGCCGACGATGATCGACGCGTCGCACCAGCGCAACGTGATCCCCGCCGTCTGCGAGATCATGGTCGACTGCAGGCTTCTTCCCGAGACGACGCCGGCCGACGTCGAGCCTCTCCTCCGCGCCGCTCTGGGCGACGGGAGCTACGACCTCGAGTTCCACGAGTCGGTGGGCGGCACCCGCTCCCCTCTCGACACCCCGCTGTGGAGTGCGATCGAGGAGTTCATCGCGAGGGAGGAGCCGGGCGCGCGCGTCGCGCCGATGGCGTGCCCGGGGTTCACGGACAGCCACTACCTCCGCGAGGCGTACGGCACGGTCGCGTACGGGTTCTTCCCGCTGAAGACGATGGACCCGATGCTCGCCACGACGCTCGTCCACTCGGCGAACGAGCGGATTCCCGTCGACGACCTCGAGCTCGGCGTGAGCTTCCTGCGCCACGCCGCACACAGCCTGCTCGCGAGATGATCCCGACCGCGCACGCGCTCGTCGTCTTCGGTCTCACCGGCGACCTCGCGCGGAAGATGACCCTGCCCGCCCTCTACCGCCTCACGGAGAAGCGGATCCTCACGTGCCCGGTGATCGGCGTCGGCCGGCGTCCGGTGCCCGAGGACGAGCTCGCACGGCACATCCGCGAGTCGGTGGACGCCGCCGAGGATGCCGTCGACGAGCGTGTGCTCTCGTCCCTCATGTCGCGCCTCACGTACATCGGCGGAGACGCCGAGGAGGGCTCCGTCTACGACCGGATCCGGGACGAGCTCGGCGATGCGCGGGAGCCCGTCTACTACATCGCGACCCCGCCGTCGACGTTCCGCGAGATCGCCGAGGAGCTCGCCGCCGCGGATCTCGTGCGTGAGGGGCGCCTCGTGGTCGAGAAGCCGTTCGGCACCGACCTCGAGTCGGCCCGCGAGCTGAACGAGGGGCTCACCGCGATCTTCCCGGAGGACCGCCTCTATCGCATCGACCACTTCCTCGGGAAGGAGCCCGTGCAGGACCTCATGTACCTCCGGTTCGCGAACGCCCTCTTCGAGCCGATCTGGAACCGCGAGCACGTCGAGTCGATCCAGGTGACGATGGCCGAGGACTTCGGCGTCGAGGGAAGGGGCCGCTTCTACGACCCGGTGGGCGCCGTCCGCGACGTGGTGCAGAACCATCTCCTGCAGGTGCTGGCGCTCGTCGCGATGGAGGCTCCGTCGGGCGACGCCGACGCTATCCCGCGCCGCCGGGAGGACGTGTTCCGCGCGATGCCCGAGGTCGACCCGAGGTCGGCCGTGAGAGGACAGTACGTCGGCTATCAGGACATCGAGGGTGTCCCGCGGGGCTCCGTGACCGAGACGTTCGTCGCCCTCCACCTCGAGATCGAGAACTGGCGATGGGCCGGAGTGCCGATCCTCGTCCGCGCCGGGAAGGCGCTCCCGACGACCGCGACGGAGATCGTCATCCGGCTCCGCCGCGTCCCGCTGCTCCAGTTCGGGCACCACAAGCTCCACTCTCCCGGCCATGACGACATCGTCCTGCGGATCGGCCGTCACGCCGGCGTCTCCATCTACGTCCGTGCGAAGACGCCCGGCAAGGAGGTCTCCCAGCCCGTCTCGCTCGACCTCGACTTCGCCGAGGAGCTCGGAGAGCCGCCGGGGCCGTACGAGAGGCTGCTCGCCGATGCGCTGCGCGGTGACAGCACGCTGTTCCCGCGCTGGAGCGTGATCGAGGAGACCTGGCGGATCGTGCAGCCGCTCCTCGAGTCCCCGCCGCCGGTCGAGCCCTACGAGCCGCGGACGTGGGGACCGGCGTCGGCGCACGCCCTCGCGGCGAGGCACGGCGGGTGGCGCGAGCCGTCGTAGGCGCCGCTCGGTAGCCTGCCCCGGCGATGGGCTGGAGCGAATGGGCCGACGCGGTCGAGGTCGAGCCGTCGATCTACGCGGCGGACTTCTCGCGGCTCGGCGACCAACTGGGCGTGCTCGTGGGGGCAGGAGCCCGCGTCTTCCACTTCGACGCCGGTGACGGTCACTTCATCCCGGAGATCACCATCGGGCCCGTCGTGCTCGCGTCGATCTCGCCGCTCGTTCGCGGGTGGGGCGCGCGGCTCGACTGCCATCTCATGGTGAGCGAGCCGGAGCGCCACTTCGAGGCGATCGCGCGCGCGGGGGGCGACAGCGTGACGTTCCACGTCGAGGCGAGCCCGGATCCGGCGCGGGCGATCGCCGCGGCGCGGTCGCTCGGGCTCGGCGCGGGCGTCGCCTTCAGCCCCGGCACGTCGGTCGACGACGTCGTCGCGGCCTCCGAGGGGGCAGACCTCGTGCTCTGCATGTCGATCGTTCCCGGGTACTCGGGCCAGGCGTTCATGCCCGACGCCCTCGACCGCATCGCCGAGCTCCGGTCGAAGCTCCCCGCGGCCGTCCGCATCCAGGTGGACGGCGGGATCAACCGCGAGACGATCCGCCCGGCGCGCGAGGCGGGAGCCGACCTCCTCGTCGCGGGCAGCGCGGTGTTCTGGAACGACGATCCGGCCGCGGCGTTCGGCGCCCTCCGCTCGGAGCTCTCCGGTGCCTGAGGCGCTGCTCGAGATCCACGAGCCGGTCGGCGCCTTCGAGCGGATCGAGTCCTGGCTCGCGGAGCGCGGCTTCTTCGCGCCCGGGGGCGAGAGCCTCTCCGCGGACCTCTACCTCGGCTACGGGCTCTCGCAGGCGATCCGCCGGAACGTCTCGCCGCCCCCACCCGAGCCGTGCGAGGCGCTCCCGCTCGCCGCCTGCCGCATCCGCGGCGAGAGGGAGCTGCGCCCCGCGACCGGCTCGGTGCACGTGGGGGAGTGGGCGCAGACGTGGACCGCGGCGGAGTACGCGACGGCGGTGGAGCAGGTGCGCGGGGCGATCGCCCGCGGCGACGTCTACCAGGTGAACCTCGTGCAACACCTCGCGGCCCCCTTCGTGGGCGACCCCCACGCCCTCGCCGCCAGGCTCGCGCACCTGAGGCCGCTTCACCCGGAGCCGTTCGCGACCGATGGCTGGGCCGTGGTGTCCGCATCGCCCGAGCTCTTCCTCGCACGCCGAGGTCGCAGTGTGTGGACGATGCCCATCAAGGGCACGCGGCCCCTGGGCGGTGCGGCGGAGCTGCGCTCCTCCGAGAAGGACGCGGCCGAGCACGTGATGATCGTCGACCTCGAGCGGAACGACCTCTCCCGCGTCTGCGAGGCGGGGTCGGTGCGCTGGCCGGAGCTGATGGCGACGCGCGAGCTGGCCGGCGTCGAGCACATGGTCTCGACCGTCGAGGGGAGGCTCCGAGAGGGCACCGGCCTCGCCGAGATCCTCCATGCGACCTTTCCGGGCGGCTCGGTGACCGGGGCTCCCAAGATCGCCGCGGTCGATCACGTCGCCGCGCTCGAGCCGGTGGGGCGAGGCGCGTCCATGGGTGCGATCGGGCGGGTCTTCGGGAACGGGGACGTCGACCTGGCCCTGACGATCCGGACGTTCGCGATCGCGGACGGCACGATCCACCTCTGGGTCGGCGGCGGGGTCGTCTGGGACTCCGATCCGGCGCGGGAGGTGGAGGAGTCGTGGACGAAGGCCGGGCCGCTGCTACGGGCTCTCGGCTCGCGAGCTCCGCAGGCGGTCGCGACGTGACGGCTCTCGCACTCGCCGTCACGGGGCGCGGCCTCGTCGATCCGTCCGAGCCCGTGCTCCGCGGCGACGACGAGGCGCTCTGGCGCGGACGGGCCGCGTTCGAGACGCTCCGTGTCTACGGAGGCCGGCCGTTTCGCCTCGAGGCGCACCTCGACCGCCTCACGGCCTCTGCGGAGAGCCTGGGCCTGCCGCCGGTGGAGCGACGCCGGATGCAGGTGCTCGTGGGGCTCGTGCTCCCGAGGGCGGAGTCCGGCGACGCGTCGCTGCGACTCGTCTGGACTGCAGGGCCGGCGGAGGGGCCACCGTCGGGGCTCGCCCTCCTGAGCGCGATCCCGGACTGGCTCGAGCCGCTGCGGGAGCGGGGAGCGCGGGCCGTGTCGCTCCTCGGCGTGCGCGCGACGGTTCCGTGGCTCCTGCCCGGCGTGAAGTCGACGAGCTACGCCGTGAACATGGCCGCCGAGGCGGAAGCGCGCAGGCGCGGCGTGGACGAGGCGATCTTCGTCGACGCCGACGGGATCGTCCTCGAGGGGACGGTGACGAACGTGTGGTGGCGGAAGGGGAGCACCCTGTACACGCCCTCGCTCGACCTCGGGATCCTCGCGGGCGTGACCCGTGCGGCCCTCATCGAGCTCGCTCCCGCGTGCGAGCTCGCGGTCGCGGAAGGGACGTACCCGCTCGACGACCTGCTCGACGCCGACGAGGCGTTCTCGTCCTCGTCCGTCCGGGAGCTCCTCCCGCTCGTCGAGATCGACGGGCGCCCGATCGGACGCGGCCCCGCGTCGGAGGATCTCCAGCGGTCGCTCAGGTCTCTCGCAGCTAAGGTCTGAACGTGAGCGAGACACCCGTTCGCCTCGGTGGGATGGCGCTCCAGAACGGCGTGCTCGTCCACGGGCCGACCTCCTGGGCGTGCGCCGTTCGCGACGGCGACGGTGAGCTCCGCGTCGCGTCGGGCCGGAAGCCACACTTCGCTCCCGTTGCCCGCCGGCGCATCCCGGTGCTCCGCGGGCCGCTCGCGCTGGCCGAGGCGTTCGCGCTGCTCCCGATCGTGCGGCGTGCGCTTCCCGACGCGCGCTACCCCTTCGAGCGACCGGCGGTGCTGGGCTCCGTCGCCACGACGATGGTGGTCGGGCGCCTGCTCCGGGCCTCGAGGATGCGGCCGGGCCCACGCGAGCTCGCCGCCGCGGGCGTGGCACTCGTTCCCGCGGCCATCTCGCTCAGGGGGCCCGACCTCGCGGCGTACCACGGGGCCGAGCACGTCTCCATCGGGACGTACGAGGCGGGCGGGGTCAGGGCTCCGAAGGAGCACCCTCGCTGCGGAACGCAGCTGATCCCCGCGCTCGTCGCGTCGTCGGTCGCGGCGAACGCCGTCGCCTCCAAGGCGCCCAGGAAGGCGCGTGGAGCCGCTCGGTTCCTCGGCCTCGGCGCCGCGCTCGGCGGCTCGCTCGAGCTCTTCGCCTGGGTTGCGCGCAACCCGGACAAGCCGCTCGCGCGCCTGCTCGCACGACCGGGATTCGAGTTGCAGCGCCGCTTCTCGACGGCCGAGCCGTCCGACGCGCAGGTCGAGGTCGCGGACGCCGCACGGGACGCCTGCCTGGCGCTCGAGCTCGGCGCCCAGTAGCAGCTCTCGCCCCGCTCGGCGCACGGCCCCGCCCGCTTGAGGCTCGCCCCGTGGGTGCCGATACGCCTCGTGGTGGACTTCGAGACCACGCTCCTCACCTGGCTGCCGATCATCTTCTTCGGCATCGTCATCGTCCTGCTCCTCTACACGATGCGCTTCATGCCGCGCGCGAAGCCGGCGCCGGTGGTGAAGGGGTCCCAGGTCGAGGTCTCGTGGGACGACGTCGCCGGGCTCGACGAGGCGAAGGAGGAGCTCCACGAGGTCGTCGAGTTCCTGCGTGACCGGAAGCGCTTCGAGCGCCTCGGGGCGCGCGTGCCGCGCGGGATCCTCCTCCACGGCCCTCCGGGCACCGGGAAGACGCTGATCGCCAAGGCCGTCGCGAGCGCATCCGGCGCGAACTTCTACTCCCAGAGCGCCTCGTCGTTCGTCGAGATGTTCGCGGGCCTCGGCGCGGCCCGGATCCGCAAGCTGTTCGAGGAGGCGCGAAAGCACGCTCCCGCGATCGTCTTCATCGACGAGCTCGACGCCGTCGGCACCGCCCGCATCGGCGGCGGCTTCCACCGTGAGCACGACCAGACCCTGAACCAGCTCCTCGTCGAGCTGGACGGGTTCGGCGCCCGTGACGAGGTGGTCGTGATGGCCGCCTCGAACCGGCTCCAGGACCTCGATCCCGCCCTGCTCCGTCCCGGCCGCTTCGACCGCCAGGTTCTCGTCTCGGCCCCCGATGTCCAGGGCCGCGAGGCGATCCTCGGCGTGCACACCCGCGACAAGCCGCTCGCGAGCGACGTCGACCTCGGCGTCATCGCCCGTCAGACCTCGGGGCTCACGGGCGCGGACCTGGCGAACCTCTGCAACGAGGCCGCGATCTTCGCCGGACGTCACGGCGCTCAGTACATCCGGCAGGCCGACTTCGACGCCGCGATGGAGCGCATCGTGGCGGGGCTCCAGCAGCGACGAGTCGTCTCGGACAAGGAGAAGCGGATCCTGGCGTTCCACGAGGCCGGGCATGCGGTCATGTCCCATCTCGTCGGCGGGCTCTTCCCCGCCCAGAAGGCGACCATCGTCTCGCGGGGCCAGGCGCTCGGCTACACGCTCAACACGCCGGCCGAGGATCGCTACATGCACACGCGTGAGGAGTTCGTCGACCTGATGAAGGTCTTCCTGGCCGGCAGAGCGGCCGAGGAGGTCGTCTTCGGCCGCATCACGAACGGTGCCGCGAACGACCTCGAGCGGGTCACCGAGCTCGCCCGCGCGATGGTCTTCGAGTACGGCATGTCCGAGGTCGCTCCCTCCCGGACGATGCGCGCCGACAACTACGCGCTCTCGGAGGAGACGAAGAGGCTTCGCGACTCGGAGCAGGCTCGCCTCACCTACCACGCCTACGAGGAGGCCAAGCGCCTGCTGCGCAAGCATCGAGCGGCGCTCGACCGCGTCGCCCAGGCGCTGCTCGACAAGGAGACCCTCGACCGCTCGGAGCTCGAAGCTCTGCTTGCCGACGTCCTTCCCGAGTCCCGCTCGTCCGAGACGATCGGGACGGTCCGCGCGGTCCCGGCCAGCGACTGATGCGTCGCGCGGTCCCGTCCGAGTAGCATCGCGCGGGTGCGCGTTCGGGGCATCCATCACGTCGGCGTCGCGGTCGCCGACCTCGAGGAGGCGATCGCGACCTACGAGCGCCTGTTCGGCGCGCAGCTCCAGCTCCGGGGCTCTCTCGAGTCTCAGGGCGTCGTCGCGGCGCTGCTCCTGGTCGGCGAGAGCCGGGTCGAGCTCCTCGCGCCCACGGGGGAGGACACGCCGGTCGGGCGCTTCCTCGCCAGGCGGGGCCCGGGGATGCACCACATCGCGCTGGAGTCGGACGACGTCGCCGCCACACTGGAGGAGCTCGCGGCGGCCGGGGCTACGTTGATCGACGAGAGGCCGCGGCCGGGGCTCTTCGGCAAGCAGGTCGCGTTCGTCCATCACGAGTCCGTCCACGGGGTTCTCACGGAGGTGGTTTCGAGTGGCTGAGGAGATGGTGCGGATCGAGGTCGCGCTCGACGGCGGGCAGATCTTGAGCGCGCTCGTGACGCAGGCGAGCGCGGAGGCGCTCGATCGCCAGCTGCGCGCCAACTCGAGCGGAACGGCGGAGCTGCAGTCGGAGGACGGGACGATCGTGCTCGTCCTGCCCCGCGTTCTCTATCTCAAGCGCTTCGCGCGAGAGACGCGCGTGGGCTTCAAGGCCTAGCGCTCGTTGCCGCTCCAGGTCGGGATCGTCGGGCTCCCCAACTCGGGGAAGACCACGCTCTTCAACGCGCTCACGCATGCGGGAGCGCACGTCACGGCCTACGCGGACGTCACGGCGAAGGCCAACGTGGGCATGGCGGTCATCCCCGACGAGCGGCTCGAGCGCCTTGCCGCGCTCGTCGGGTCGAAGAAGACGACGCCTGCCGCGATCCGCGTGGTGGACGTGCCGGGCAGGGCGGAGGTTCCCGGTGAGCTCCGGCAGTCCGACGCGCTGCTCGTCGTGCTCGACGGCTTCTCGGAGGGAGCCGATCCCGCGGCGGACCTCGAGACGCTGAAGCTCGAGCTCCTCGTCGCCGACCGCGATCACGTGGAGCGCCGGCTCGAGAAGGTGCGGAAGGAGGCGAAGTCGGGCGATCCCGGAAAGCGCAAGGAGGTCGAGCGACTCGAGCAGCTCCTCGCTCATCTCGAAGGCGGCGGCTCGCTCGGCGACTGGCACGGAGACATCCCGGGCGAGCTCGAGCCGCTCACGACGAAGCCCCTCATCCCCGTCGAGAACGGACCGGGCGGGATCGACTGCGCGCTCGAGATGGAGCTCGCCGAGCTCGAGCCCGACGAGGCGGCGGAGTTCCGGTCGGGGCCCTCCGCGCTCGACGAGGTCGTGCATCGCCTGAAGGACGCGCTCGGGCTCCTGACGTTCTTCACCGCCGGCGACAGGGAGGCCCGCGCCTGGACGCTCCGCGAGGGCGAGACGGCCCTCGACGCCGCCGAGGCGATCCACTCCGACATGGCGCGCGGGTTCATCCGCTGCGAGGTCATCCGCTGGGACGACCTGCTCGAGAGCGGCTCACATGCCGAGGCAGCCCGTCACGGCCTCCAGCGGCTCGAGGGGAAGACGTACGTCGTCCAGGAGGGGGACGTCCTCAACATCCGCTTCAACGTCTGACGCTCCTCGGCGGCCTGCGCCGACGGCGTCCGTCAGCCCGCGGCGACCAGGGCGGCGCCTCCGAGGGCCACGATGCCCCCCATCCGGCGGACGAGACTGAGGCGCTCGCCGAGGAAGACCCGCGCGAGGGCGATCGTGACGAGCGGGTAGAGGGCGCTCAGGACGGCGACGATGCCGGCGGCGCCCTTCGTCGTGGCGAGCGTGATCGTCGCGTTCGCACCGCCGTCCACCAGGCCGATGAGCACGAGCACGGGGAGGAGCGCCGCGGGCGCGCGCAGCGACGTCGACGTCGCGAGGAGGCCGCCGACGACGACGGCGACCGAGGCGATGCGTACGACGAGCGCCGTCCAGGGGGCGCTCTCGTCCGACGAGAGGTCGATCCCGACGATGTACACGCCGAACGCCACGGCCGCGGTCAGCGCGAGCACGACTCCGGCTGCGAGCCGACCGCCGTCGGGAGTCGGCTCCCGGGAGATCACCCCGATGCCCACGAGGACGAGCATCGCTCCTGCCCACTGGAGCGCAGACGGGGAGAGGCCGCGCACGGCGTCCACGGCGAGGGGGATCAGCGGATACGAGGCGGAGATCGGCGCGACGATCCCCATGACGCCGATCGCGAGCCCCTGGTAGAGGGCGCCGAGACCGATGACCAAGACGACGCCGGCGACGGCGGCGGGCAGGAGAGCAGTGGCACCGGGAAAGGGCTCGCCGGCGACGAGAACCCAGATCGAGAGCAGGACGAGGCCGGCGATCTGGGAGACGCCGAGAACCGTGAGCACCGAGAGTCGGCGCGAGGCGAGCCCGCCGAGAAAGTCTCCGACGCCCCACCCGCAGGCGCCGAGCAGCGCAAGCGCCCCCGCCACCTGAGCCTAGGTCTCGTCCTCGCCGACGGGTCGGGTCGCAGCCTGTGCGTCGAGCTGGTTCGCGTGGTAGAGGACGGCTGCCTCCGCCGTCCGGGCCGCCGGGCGGTCGTGGTGGCAGGCGATCGCGTGCAGGAGCTCGGCGAGGACGGCCGGGTCGAGGTCCCGGGATCGCTCCTCGACCATCCGGAGCCCGAGGTGGACGTGCCCGAGGAGCCGCCCCTCTTCCGTCCGGCGGAACGTCGGCCCGCGCCCGAGCTCGCGCACGCGGCCGACGTCGTGGAGGAGCGCGGCCGCCAGGAGCAGGTCGGAGCGGAGTCGCGGATGGAGCTGTGCCGTCTCGCGGCAGAGCGTCGTCACGCCCACGGTGTGCTCGAGGAGCCCGCCCGCGTAGCCGTGGTGCCCGTTGGCGCCCGCGGCGGGGAGCGAGCGCAGCGCGTCGCGAAGCCCGGCGTCGCCCAGGAACGAGCTCACCACCTCTGCGAGCCCGGGATGGGCGATCTCCGCGGCGAGGAACTCGAGGAACCCGTCCAGCTCGTCGGCGTCCCGTCGCATGGCCGGGGTCAGCCCGGCGAGATCGGCGTCTTCGACGGCCTCCACGGCGCGAACCTGCACCTGCAGCTTGCCGCCGAAGCGCTCGACGCGGCCGAGCACCCTGACCGCGTCACCCTCCGCGAACCGCCCGTCGAGCAGCTCGACGTCGTTCCAGACGCGGGCCTCGATGCGCCCGCTCGCGTCGGCGAGCTCGAGCGCGAGGTAGGAGGCGCCCGCACGCGTGCGGCGCCGCTCCTTCCTGGTGACGGCGAACACGCCCTCGACGGTCCTGTCCTCGGCGAGCTCGGCGATCGACGTCACGCCGCGAGTCTATGGCCAGGGGGCGTTGGTACGCTCGCCCCGATGGCCGACGCCCAGCCGTTCCGCGCCGTTCGCTACACCGGCGCGGCCGGCCCGCTCGCCGACCTCGTGGCGCCCCCGTACGACGCGGTGGGCGAGGAGGAGCGAGCGCAGCTCTACACGAGGAGCCCGTACAACGTCGTCCACATGACCTTGCCGCGCTCGCCCGAGGATGCGCGACGCCTGTACCAGGAGTGGCTCGCCGGGGGAATCCTCGCCCGCGAGGACGAGCCCGCCGCCTGGCTCGTGGCGGAGGAGTACCTCGGCCCCGACGGCGTCGCGCGGGAGCGACACGGGGTCGTCCTGTCGATCGCGGCCGAGGGGTACGAGACCGGTCGCATCCTTCCCCACGAGCGCACGCACCCGCCGATCCGCGAGGAGCGCCTGAGCCTTCTGCGCGCGACCCTCGTGCAGCCCGAGCCGATCCTGCTCCTCGCGGACACGTCGCTCGAGCTCGCTCCTCCGGAGGAGCCGCCGGTCGTCCAGGTCGAAGGCACGCAGCTCTGGCGCACGGACCTCGACGTCGAGGCTCTCGGGGACGCCCAGCTCCTGATCGCGGACGGCCACCACCGGTACGAGAGCGCGGTCGAGCTCGGGATCGAGAGAGGAGGAGCGCTCGCGCGGATCATGGCGCTCGTCGTGCCCGCGCACGATGCCGGGCTGCACGTGTTCCCGACGCACCGCACGTTCTCCCACAGGCCCGACCTCGCGGAGCTGCGCGAGGGAGAGCCCCTCCCCGGCCTCGAGGAGGGACTGCGGGCGCTCGAGTCGGAGACGTTCTCCCGATCCGCGGTGGTCGCGTACCGGCGTGGCGGTGTCGAGCTCGTTCGAGGGGAGAGCGGCGAGCTCGACGTGGAGCTCGTCGACCGGCACGGTCACGACGGGATCGGGTACACGGCGCGCGCGCCCGAGGCCGTCGCAGCCGTGGACACGGGAGCAGCGGACGTCGCCTTCATACTCCGGGAGCAGCGCGTGGACGACGTCTTCGACACCGCGCGGCGCGGGGAGCGAATGCCGCCGAAGAGCACGTACTTCCATCCGAAGCCCCTGTCCGGCCTCCTCTTCCATCCGGTGGCCGAGTGACCGACTGGCTCGAGACCTGCCGCCTCTGCGTGGCGGACATCGAGGGGGTCCTCGAGCGGCTGCCCACGCGGGCCGAGCGCGAGCCGATCCTGCGTCGGGGCGAGGGCGGCGACGACACGACGGCGATCGACCAGGCGGCGGAGGATGCGGTCGTCGCGCGGCTGGCCGCCCTCGGCGAGGACTTCGTGCTCGTCTCGGAGGAGCTCGGGGAGCGTGTGTTCGGGTCGGGAGGAGCGCGCCGTGTCGTCGTCGATCCGATCGACGGCTCCGTGAACGCGAAACGGGGGATCCCGTTCTTCTCCTTCGCGCTCGCGCTCGCCGAGGGTCCGACGATGGGCGACGTCGTCTTCGGATACGTCTACGACTTCGGGACCGGCGAGGAGTGGACCGCGGAGCGCGGTGTCGGCGCCTTCCTGAACGGCGAGCCGCTCGGGGGCGTCGAGCCGAAGGACACGATCGAGATCCTCTCGTTCGAGGGGACGACGGCACCGGCCATCGCGGCGCGGATCGGGGACGTCATCGGCCTCGCGGGGCGGCTTCGCGTGATGGGGTCGCTCGCGCTCTCCCTCTGCCACCTCGCGGCGGGTCGGGTCGACGCCGTCTGCTCCCTCAAGCCCGCGCGGTCGTTCGACATCGCGGCCGCGCAGCTGCTCCTGACGGAGCTCGGTCTCGCGATCGAGCTCTTCGACGACCCGCCGTTCTCGGCGGGGCCCCTCGACCTGGAGCAGCGATCGAGGGTCGTCGCCGCCGGATCGGAGCGCCTCGTGCAGGAGCTCTCCGCGGCGCTTCGCTGAGCCGCTGGTACGCTCGGGCACCGTGAGACCCGATCGCGACCAGGTGCTGAAGGCGCTCGAGAGCGTCATCGACCCGGAGCTGAAGCGCTCCGTGACGGAGCTCGACATGGTCCGCGACGTCCTCGTCGAGGACGACGGCTCCGTGTCGGTCACGATCGCCCTCACAGTTGCGGGCTGCCCGCTCAAGCACGACTTCGAGCAGCAGGTGAGCCGCTTCGTCGGGGAGGTCACCGGCGTCACGCGCATCCAGCTCGGGTTCGACGTGATGACGCCCGAGGAGAAGACCGCGCTCGTCTCCCGCCTTCGCGGCGGCCATCCCGAGCGGACGCCGTCGATCCAGCCGGGGACGCGCGTGCTCGCGGTCGCGTCGGGCAAGGGCGGCGTCGGGAAGTCGTCGCTCACCGTCAACCTCGCGTCCGCGCTCTCCGTGCTCGGGCAGCAGGTCGGGATCCTCGATGCCGACGTGTACGGCCACTCGATCCCCACCATGCTCGGAATCCGGCAGAGGCCGGTCGCGGTCGACGACATGATCGTCCCGCCGGTCCGGGGCGACATCAAGCTCATGTCGATCGGGTTCTTCCTCGACGAGAACGCCCCGATCATGTGGCGCGGGCCGATGCTCCATCGCGCGCTCGAGCAGTTCCTCTCGGACGTCCACTGGGGTGACATCGACACCCTGCTCGTGGACATGCCGCCGGGCACCGGCGACGTCGCGATGTCGCTCGGCCAGCTGCTCCCGAGGGCCGAGGCGCTCGTCGTGACGACCCCGCAGCCCGCCGCGCAGCAGGTCGCCGTGCGGGCCGCCCAGATGGCGCAGAAGACGGGCATGCGCGTGATCGGCGCGGTCGAGAACATGTCGTACCTCGCGGGCACGGGGCAGGAGCTCTTCGGGTCGGGCGGCGGGCAGGCGCTCGCCGACGAGATCGGGGTTTCCCTGCTCGCTCGCATTCCGCTCGACCCGGCGCTTCGCGAAGCGGCCGACGAGGGCACTCCGGTGCTCGAGGCGGCTCCCGAGTCGGAGGCAGCTCACGCGATCCGCGCGCTTGCGGACGCGGTCGCGGCCTCGCGCTCGGCCGCGATCCGGAAGCCCCTCACGGTCCTGTAGCCCCCGCCGGTGCAAGGCGCCGCCTTCTTCGACCTCGACCGGACGCTCATCGCCCGCTCGAGCTCGCTCGCGCTGGCGGGCCCGTTCCGCGAGCGGGGGCTCATCGGCAGGCGTCAGCTCCTCAAGGCGAGATTCGCGCAGCTCGTGTTCGCGAGGTTCGGCGCCGGCCACGGGCGTGCCGGGCAGACGGCCGACGCCGGGATGTCCATCCTCCGCGGCCTTCCCGTGGAGCTGCTCCAGGAGATCGTGGAGCAGGCCTGGAAGCCGGTGCTGCGCCCACTCGTCTACCGGGAGGCACTCGACGCGGCCCAGACGCACGAGGCGAGAGGGGAGCCCGTCTACATCGTCTCGGGAGCGCTCCAGGAGGTCGTCGACCGGCTGGCGGCCGAGCTCGGCTTCGCGGGCGCGCTCGGGTCACGGGCCGAGGTCGAGGACGGCCTCTACACTGGCCGGCTCGCACGCCGCCTCCTCGGGGCCGAGAAGGCCGTCGGGCTCGGGGAGCTCGCCGATGCCGGGAGCATCGACCTCGGCGGCTCCACGGCGTACTCGGACTCGCACGCGGACCTCGCGTTCCTCGAGTCGGTCGGAACCCCCGTCGCGGTCAATCCCGATCGCGAGCTCCGGCGGATAGCGGAGAGCCGCGGCTGGGCCGTCAGGCGGTTCTCCCACCTGCTCGGCAGCGGCTAGGGCCCGTAGGCGGCGCGGTGCTCGTCGAGAGAGCGGAGCCGCGCGGGCGTGGCGAAGGGCGCCGGCGTCTGCCGGGATCGGGGCGGCGACACGAGGCCCTACACTCGCCGGCGTGACCACCGACGGCGACCGCTCGCGGCTGGAGCAGCTGGGCTTCGACGACGAGGCGGTGGCGACGCTCCTCGCGCACTTCCGGGACGCCGACGCCCGCGGCAAGGTGGGCCACGGGCTCTCCCGCCTCGCGTGGCTGGAGACGCTCGACCTCGACCCCGGAGCGAGACCGGTCCTCATCGAGTCGGAGGAGGGCTACGAGCGCTGGGACGGCCACGGCGCGCTCGGGTACCTCGTGCTCTCGGAGATCGTGCGGGCGACTCTCGCCGACCCGCCCGAGCGCGCGCGCGTCGTCGTGGCGCAGCGCTGCTTCCCGACCGGAGTCCTCGGGTACTGGGCGAGGCTTCTCGCGGAGGGAGGGCTTCTCGCAGCGCTCACCGCGACCTCGCCCCGGCGCCTTCCGCACCCGGACGGAGGGCAGCCGCTGACGGGCACGAACCCGCTCGCGATCGCGATCCCCTCGCGAGAGGGCGCACCCGTCGTCTGCGACGTCTCGATGGGCGCGGTGACGCACGGCGACGTCCTCTCCGGCCGCGCCGCGCCCGAGGAGCTGATCCCGTTCGGCGGGGAGCAGGCGCACAAGGCGTTCGCCCTCGCGGTCGGTCTCGAGCTCCTCGTCTCCGCCCTCGCCGGCCCGGAGCACGGAGCGGTGCTCGTCGTCGCGCGGCCGGAGCACGACCCGGTGTCGGCGTTCCGCGCCCTCGCAGCGGGCCGCAGGCTCCCCGGCGACTCCTAGATCCGCACGGGCGTCAGCGGGGGATCGCCGCGCTCGACGGCGAGCAGGTTGTCGACGACGAGGCGCGTCATCGCCTCGCGTGCCTCGACCGTGGCGCTGCCGATGTGCGGCGTGAGGACGACGTTGTCGAGGGAGAGAAGCTCACGCGGGACGTTCGGCTCCTCGGCGAACACGTCGAGCCCGGCCCGGATTCGCCCCGACACGAGCTCCGCGACGAGAGCGGGCTCGTCGACGATCTCCCCCCGGGCCGTGTTGACGAAGCAGGCTCCGTCACGGAGCAGCGCGAGCCTGCGCGCGTCGATCAGGCCGCGCGTCTCGGGAGTGAGCGGGACGTGGAGCGTGACGACGTCCGACTCCGCGAGGAGCTCGTCCAGCTCGCGGTGCTCGCCGGGATCCGTGTCGACCGGGTGTCGCCGCGTGTACAGGACGCGCAGGTCGAAGCCGCGAGCGCGTCTCGCCACGGCGGATCCGATGCGGCCGAGCCCGACGATCCCGAGCGTCGAGCCCGCGAGCTCGGCTGCGAGCGCGCTGTCCGCCCAGCCCCCCGACCAGGCCCCCGCCCGGACGAGGTGATCGCCTTCGACGAGCCGTCGGCGAGTGGCCAGGATGAGCCCGAACGCCAGGTCGGCCGTCGCGTCGTCGAGGACGCCCGGCGTGTTGGTGACGAGCACGCCACGCTCGGCGCAGCTCTCGACGCCGACGCGGTCGAAACCGACCCCGTAGTTCGCGACGATCCTCAGGCCCGGGAGCAGGTCGAGGGGGACGGGCTCGTTGGCCACGATCAGGGCCTCGACGCCCGGCTCCGGCGCCTGCAGGTCCTCCAGCGCGCACACGTCGACGTCCACGAGCTCGTCGAAGGCCGGGCCGGGATACCGGCGCGTGGACAGGATCCTCACGTCAACTCGCGTCGCGAAGCCGCTCCAGCACCACCGGGTCGATCGTTCCGGGCTCTCCGAGTCGCTCCTCGAGGTTCTCGACGCCCGCCCAGTCCTCGAGCCGCTCGTACCCGAGCTGCGTGAGACACGCGGTGATCTCGGTTCGAAGCGCGTCGTCGATCTCGATCCACTGCGAGCGAGGCGTGCGCCCGAACAGGGCCCGGTGGATCGCGAAAAGCCGTCGGAGCTCCCCGAGCGGCCGCTCGTGGTCGTCCACGCGGAGGTCGACGAGGACGTCCGAGAGCCCGGCGTACCCCTGGCCCCGCTCGACGACGAGGAGCGCCGCCGACTGCTGCCCGCGGCTGTCGCCGCCCGCGCCCTGGGCGGCGTCCAGGCAGTCCAGGAGCCGCTCGGCCAGCGGCCGTCGATGCGTGGCTTCGAATGTCTCGGCGAGCGCGTCGACGGTGTCGCCGGAGACGAGGATGTTCCCCTGCGCCGCGTACCCGGGGCCGGTGCGCCCCCCGGCCCACGCATCGCAGTCGTCCCCCGTGAACGTCGCACCGCGACCCTCTGCGTCGACGACGCCGAGCTGCCGCCGCGCCCGATCCTCGTCTGCCGCCGTCAGCTGCGCGACGACCTCCTCGGCCCGGGCGCCGTCGCGCAGGAGGGCGAGGCCGTCCGGGCCGTAGCGCGGGTTCGCCCAGGCCTGGGTGGCGACCGCACCGACGAGCGGCTCGGCCCAGGGAACGATGGACCCGACGGCGAGGAACTTGGACTGGACCGCGACGCCCCACTGCTGCGCCTCGAGATCGCAGGCGCAGATGGAGTACGTCGCTACGGGGGGCCTAGCCGTAGGTCAGCTCCGCGAGGTCGAGCGAGAGGAGGCCCTCGTCGTCGACGAGGACGCAGGCGACTTCTCCGAGCGACAGCGCTTCGACGACCTCGGCGGGCGTCGACGCGCGGACGACGATCGGCGTGCCCGCGACATGGGCCTCGCGGATCAGGGCGAAGTCGCCGACGCCGTCGAGGACGAGCGCGCCGTCGAGGTCGACCTGGCCTTCGAGGGCGAGCTCGGGCACCTTGCGCCCGGTCGCGCCGAACCAGCGCTCGCGCATCAGAACGTCAGTGCCCCACCCGGCTCGGGCGAGAGGATCTCGACCCCCGGCGGCGCCAGCTCGCGGAGCGCCTCGGGGGTGCCGGTCAGGAGCCCGAACGTCCCGTAGTGGCAGGGGACGCACCTGATGACGCCGAGGAGCTCGAGGGCGACCGCCGCCTCGCGGGGCCCCATCGTGTAGTGGTCGCCGATCGGCAGCACCGCGACGTCCGGCGCGTAGATCCTCCCGATGAGCGACATGTCCCCGAACACGTTCGTGTCGCCGGCGAAGTAGATCCTGAAGCCGTCCTCGAGCTCGAGGATCATCCCGGCGGCCTCTCCCGCGTACGTCCCGTCGGGCGTGCTGGACGAGTGATTGGCGTCCGTCAGCGTGACCCTGACGCCCTCGATCGTGACGGTGCCGCCCTTGTTGATGGAGCACGTCTGGCCGTCGTCGGCCACGCCCTTCCCGGTCAGCCAGCCCCGGAGCTCGACCTGCGCGACGACGGGGCAGCCGAAGCGCCCGTGGATGGCGACGGTGTCGCCGACGTGGTCGCCGTGCCCGTGCGTGACGAGGACGAGGTCGCAGCGCTCGGGCTCGAGCTCGCTCTCGGGGCACTTCGGGTTCCCGTGCAGGAAGGGATCGACGTAGATGCGCTTGCCTCCCGGGGACTCGACGCGGAACGCGGAGTGCCCGAGCCATGTGAGTTCGGTAGCCATGGCCTGCAATCTAGAAGACCGGCGTGCCCGAGGTAATGGGAGCGGGCTCGCGGCAGCCGGCTAGAAGGGGAGCGATGCCGCGGCGTCGGCTGCGGCGTCGAGGATCGGCTGCGCGAGGAAGAAGGAGCCGACCGTCACGGCCACGCACACGGTGACGGCGACGGCGTGGGGTGAGTCCTGCGGCGGCGCGCCGCCGGCGGGCGCGAGGTGGAGCTCGCCTCCGGGCCGCATGTACATCCAGCGCACGACGTTCAGGTAGTAGCCGAGCGACACGGCCGTCGCGAGGACCCCGACGAGCACGAGCCACCAGTCTCCGGCGTCGTAGGCGGCCGAGAACACGAACAGCTTCCCGAAGAGCCCGCCCGTGAGCGGGAACCCCGCGAAGCCGAGCATGAACGTCCACATCGCGATGCCGTAGAGCGGCCGCTCCCAGCCGAGCCCGGCGAGGGACTCGAGCGTGACGGGACGCTGCAGCTCGCGCTCGCGGGCGGAGACGACCGCGAACGCACCGACGGACATCGCGGAGTAGGGGACGAGGTAGTAGAGGAGCGCCTCGCCGCCGAGCTCCGAGCTCGCGGCGACGGCCATCAGCATGAAGCCGGCGTGCGAGATGGAGGAGTAGGCCAGCAGCCGCTTCACGTCGCGCTGCGCGAGAGCTGCGAAGTTGCCCCACACGAGCGAGACCGCGGCGAGCACCCCGACGGCGACCGTCCACACGTCGCTCTGCCCGGGGAACGCGGTGACGAGGAGCCGGAGCGTCACCACGAGCGCCGCGGCCTTCGTCGCGGCGGACATGAAGCCGGTCACGGACGTGGGCGCGCCCTGGTACACGTCGGGCGTCCACATGTGGAACGGCGCAGCGGAGACCTTGAACGCCAGGCCGGCGAGGATCATCGCGAGCCCGGCCAGGAGGAACGCGTCGTCGGTCACGTTCGCGGCCGCTATCGCACCGAACCCGATCTCGCCGGTCGCGCCGTACACGAGCGCAGAGCCGAAGAGGAGCACCGCGGACCCGAAGCCGCCGACGATGAGGTACTTGAGGCCCGCCTCGAGCGAGGTCTCGCGCTCGCGGTCGATCGCGACGAGCACGTAGAGGCAGAGCGAGAACCACTCGAGCCCCAGGAAGAGCGTCATGAGGTTCTCGGCCCCGACGAAGAAGACCATCCCCGCTCCGGCCGTCGCGAGGAGCGCGTAGTACTCGCCTCCCGCCCCGGCGGAGCGGCGTTCGCTCCACGAGGTCAGCACGACCACGGCGCCGGTCACGGCGATGATCAGCTGCGCGAGCGCGGCGAGCCGGTCTCGAGCCATCGAGCCCTCGAGCAGCACCTCTGGCGAGGCCGTCTCCGAGAAGACCACCACCGCGAGGAGCGCCGCGACGGCGAATCCCGTGAACGTCACCCCGGCCGCAGCGCCTCGACGTGTCCAGGTGGGCCCGACGACCGCTGCGAGCAGCGCGATGCCCGCCGCGACGAGGAGCGCCAACGTCGGCGAGAGCGCGAGCCAGTCGACGTGCGGGGTGTCGATCACCCGAGCACCTCCGTGATGGCCTCGACGGCCGCGTCGCCCGGGAACGAGCTCTGGCTGACGAGCGCGGGCCACGCCGAGAGGACGAGCAGCACGAGGATCATCGGCAGCACGAGCCCGAGCTCACCAGGGCGAAGGTCGAGAGCCTCGTCGCGCACGGCCCGTCCCGGCTTCACGTGCAGGATGGCCGAGATCACGCGCAGCATGTACATCGCCGCGAGCACGATTCCGAGCGCGACGACGACGGCGTAGCCCCAGCCCTGGTCGTAGACGCCGGCCATGATGAGGAACTCGCCCGCGAACGTCGCGGAGCCGGGGACCGCGAGGGCGATCATCCCCGCGACGAGCACCACCGTGGCGAGCACGGGGCGCCCGCGCGCCATTCCCCCGAGCGCGTCGAGCTCGCCGGTGCCGCAGCGGCGCTCGACCATGCCGACGAGGAGGAACATGCTCGCCGAGACGAGCGCGTGGGCGACGGACTGGAGGACGGCACCGTCGAGGCCCAGGTCGTCGAGGGCGAAGACGCCCATCGTGATGAGCCCCATCTGCGCCATGGACGAGTAGGAGACGACGCCGCGCAGGTCGGCCGAGCGGAAGGCGAGGATCGACCCGTAGACGAGCCCGAGCGCCGCGAGCACGAGGATCACGCCGGAGAAGTCGTCGACCGGCTCCGGGAACTTCGGCAGCGTGATGCGGAGGAACCCGTAGACGGCGGTCTTGGAGACGACGGCCGAGAGGAGCGCGGCGACCTCGACGGGCGCTTCGCGGTACGCGAGCGGCAGCCAGCCGTGGAACGGGAAGAGCGGCGCCTTGACCGCGAACGCGACGGCGAACCCGAGGAAGATCCACGTGTTGTCGCTCGTCCCGGAGCCCGTGAGCGAGAACGTGCCCTGGGTCACGCCGAACGCGACGACCGAGGCGAGCATGAGCAGCGAGCCGGCCATCGTGTACACGACGAACGTCAGCGTCGCCGCCTGCCTCCGGGCCCCGCCCCAGACGCCGATGAGCACGTAGAGCGGGATGAGCATCGCCTCGAACGAGGCGTAGAAGAGGAGGAGGTCCTGGGCCACGAAGGTGGCGACGAGCGCGCCGGTGAGGAAGAGCATCAGGGCGTGGTAGGCGCGCGGCCGGTCCCGCCCGACCCAGGTCGCGTAGCCGATCGCGGCGGCGGACACGATCACGCTGACGCCCGTCAGCCAGATCGAGAAGCCGTAGAACCCGACCGAGTACGAGATCCCGAGGCTCTCCACCCATTCGCGGCTCGTGCCGAGCTGCAGGCCGCCCTCGTCGAAGTCGTACCGTCCGGCGGCGACGATCCAGAGCCCGACCTCCATGAGCGCGACGAGGAACGCGAGGCCGGCAGTCGTCTGGCGCGGGAGCGGCGCGACCGCGACGACGAGCGCGCCGACCAGGGGCAGGAGGATGAGGAAGGTCGTCAGCATGGGCTAGCGCACCGCCACGAAGACGACGACGAGGATGCAGACGGCGAAGGCGATGGTGACGGCGTACGAGCGCAGGAGCCCGGACTGCACTCGCGCGACCTCGCCGCCGACCTCGATCGTCCCGGAGCCGATCTCGTCGAGCGAGCGCTCGATCACGGGCTCCTCGACGTTCCGCCGCAGGGCGACCGCGATCGCCGCTGCGGGGCGGGAGAACAGCGCGTCGTACGCCTCGTCGAAGTAGAGGTTGTGCTCGAGCACGCGCCAGGCCGTGGGCTCGGTGACGAGCTGCCGACCGGCGAGGAAGGCGCGCCGCGCGAGGTAGAGGCCGACGAGGCCGAGCCCCACGGCGAGCGCGCTCGTCAGGTAGTCCTGCGCGACCGACGGGTGGACGAGCGCCTCGCCGGTCTCCTCGATCCAGTGCAGGAACGGCTCCCAGACGCCGGGTATGACGAGCAGGCCGCCGACGGTCGCGAGAACGGTCAGGACTCCGACCGGCACCAGCATCGAGAGCGGTCCCTCGCCGTGGCCGGCGTGCGCGTGCCCGGCATCGGCGTGCTCCGGCTCGTGCGCCTGGCCCTGGAACACGGCGTAGTAGAGGCGGAAGGCGTACGCACCCGTCAGGAGCGCCCCGACGAGGGCCGTCACGTACAGCGTCCAGCCCAGGGTGCCGCCGGTCGCGAGCGCCGAGGAGATGATCCCGTCCTTCGACCAGAACCCCGCGAGCGGGGGGATGCCGACGAGGGCGAGCGTCCCGACGAGGAACGCGACGTGCGTCTTCGGCATCGCCGCCTTGAGGCCGCCCATGCGCCGGATGTCCTGCTCGCCCGCGAGATGGTGGATGACGACGCCGGCCGCCATGAAGAGCAGCGCCTTGAAGAAGGCGTGCGTCACGAGGTGGAAGATCGCGTAGCCGTAGGCTCCGATCCCGGCGGCCAGGAACATGTAGCCGATCTGGGACATCGTCGAGTAGGCGATGACGCGCTTGATGTCCCACTGCACGAGCGCGATGAGCCCGGCCACGAGGAGGGTGACCGCGCCGAGGATCGCGGCGAGGCTCTGCACGTCGGGGGCCGCCTCGAAGACCGGGTGCGCCCGGACGAGGAGGTAGACGCCGGCCGTCACCATCGTCGCCGCGTGGATGAGGGCGGAGACCGGGGTCGGGCCCTCCATCGCATCCGGGAGCCACGTGTGCAGGGGGAGCTGCGCCGACTTCGCGATCGCGCCGCCGAGGAGCCCGAGGGCGACGAGGTTGACCGTCGTCGAGTCGAGGGAGCCGACGTCCTCGAAGACCCCCAAGAACTCGAGCGTTCCCGTCTTCCAGATGAGGAGGACGAGCGCGAGCGCGAAGGTCGCGTCGCCGATCGCGTTCATCACGAACGCCTTCTTCGCGGCGGCCACGGCCTCCGGCCGCCGGTGCCAGAACCCGATGAGGAGGTACGACGCGAGGCCGACGAGGCCCCAGCCGACGAGCAGGAGCAGGAAGTTCCCCGCCTGGACGAGCACGAGCATCGAGAAGACGAAGAGCGACATGTAGGCGAAGTACCGACGCTCCTCGTCGTCGCCGGCCATGTAGCCCATCGAGTACCAGATGATCAGTCCGCCGACGCCGGAGACGACGAGCATCATCACGCTCGAGAGCGGGTCGAGCAGGATCTGGAGGCCGACCTCGAAGTCGCCCGCCGCGAGCCAGGTGTAGGTCGTCGAGAGGTGCTCGCGCTCGGCCGGGCTCTCCGCCCACAGGCGGATGAACGCGTCTCCGGCTCCCGCGAACGCGAGGAACGTCGTCAGGGTCGAGATCCAGCCTGCCGTGCGCCGCGAGATGCGCTGGCCGGCGAGCGTGATCGCGACCGCGCCGGCGAGCGGCGCGAGCAGGCAGATCCAGGCTCCGGCAGCCATCATCCGCGGAGCGCGCTCGCCTGGTCGACGTCGAGGGCGACGCGGCGGCGGGCCATCGCCACGATCAGGCCGAGGCCGATCGCGACCTCGGACGCCGCGACGGCCATGACCGCGAGGGCGAAGATCTGGCCGTCCATGCCTCCGTGCTGTCGCGCGAACGCGATGAGCGTCAGGTTCGCCGCGTTGAGCATGATCTCCAGCGAGAGGAGCACGACGAGCGGGCTGCGGCGGAGCATCACGCCGAGCGCGCCGACGCCGAAGAGGATCGCCGCGACGATCAGGTACCAGCCGACCGCCGGCCCCGTCACGCCTCGTCCGCCTCCTTCTCTCGGGTCGTGCCGAGCACCACTCCGCCGACGGCGGCGACGAGGAGCACGATCGACGTGATCTCGAAGGCGAGCAGGTGGTCGGTGAGGAAGACCTCGCCGATCTCCGCAGGGCTTCCGAAGGAGCTCGAGACGTCGGCGGGGCTCTTCAGGTCGTCTCCCCAGGCGAGGCCCAGGACGACGACGATCTCGACGAGCAGCGCAGCGGCCGCGACGACCGCCGCCGCGCGCAGGAGCGGCGATCCACCCGCCCACGGCGCATCCGCGCGCCCTCCGAGGTACGCGACGACGAAGAGGAACATCACCATCACCGCGCCCGCGTAGACGAGCACCTGCGCGGCGGCGAGGAACTCCGCCGAGAGCAGGAGGTAGAGGACGGCCAGGGACGCGAGGTTCCCGATGAGCGCGAGCGCGGAGTAGAACGGGTTCGTCAGGCTCACGACGGCGACGCCCGTTCCGAGACAGGCCCCGGCGGCGACGAACCAGATGACCCAGACGAGGAAGTTGCCCACCGCTCAGCTCCTCGTCTTGTACGCCGGCTCCGGCGTGTCGAAGAGGGCCGGGTCGGCGACCGGCACGCGCTTGATCGGGTCCGCGAGGAGCATGTCCTTCGTGTAGATGAGGTCGTCGCGCGAGTACTCGGCGAGCTCGAACTCGTTCCCGAGCGTGATCGCGTCGAACGGGCACGCGAGCTCGCAGTAGCCGCAGAAGATGCAGCGGCTCATGTTGATCTCGTAGATCCGTGCGTAGCGCTCGCCGGCCGAGACGCGGTTCTCCGCCGTGTTCTCGGCCGCGACGACGCGGATGCAGTCGGCGGGGCAGGCCGCCGCGCACAGCGAGCAGCCGACGCACTTCTCGAGCCCGTTCTCGTAGGTGTGCAGGCGATGCCGGCCGCGGAAGCGCGGGTAGACCGGCCGCTTGTACTCCGGGTACTGCTGCGTGATCGGCTTCCGGAAGATCTGCCGGAAGGTGACGCCGAACCCCTTGAGGGTGGAGAACGGCTGCGCCACTAGAGCCACACCACCAGGAGGGCGGTCACGATCGCGTTCACGGTCGCGACGGGGAGCAGGACCTTCCAGCCGAAGCGCATCAGCTGGTCGTAGCGGAGGCGCGGGAGCGTCGTGCGCATCCAGATGAAGAGGAAGAGGAGCACCGCCAGCTTGGCGAGGAACCAGAGCGGGCCCATCCAGGACGGCCCGTCCCAGCCGGGACCGTGCCAGCCGCCGAGGAAGAGCGTCACCGCGAGCGCGGAGAGCGTGATCAGGTTGATGTACTCGGACATCGAGTACAGCCCGAAGCGCATCCCGCCGTACTCCGTGTGGTACCCGGCGACGAGCTCCTGCTCCGCCTCCGGGAGGTCGAACGGGGCGCGCGCCGTCTCCGCCGTCCCCGCGAGGAGGAACACGACGAGCCCGACGATCTGCGGGACCGCGTACCAGACCGTGTCGGCCTGCGCCTCGACGATCGTGGTCAGCGAGAGCGTCTTGGCCATGATCACGACGCCGAGCACGGAGAGCGCCAGCGAGACCTCGTACGACACGAGCTGCGCGCACGTGCGCATCGAGCCGAGCAGCGCGTACTTGGAGTCGGAGGACCAGCCTCCGATGATGAAGCCGTAGATGCCGATCGACCCGATCGCGAAGATGAGGATCAAGGCGATGTCGAGGTCGGCGATCTGGCCCGGGATGTAGACGCCGCCGATCTCCCAGCCGGGCCCGAAGGGGATCACCGAGAACGTCGTGAGCGCAGTGAACGCGGCGAGGAACGGGCCGAGGATGTAGAGCCAGTCGATCGCGGCCCTCGGCTGGAAGCTCTCCTTGTTCAGGAGCTTCACGAGGTCGGCGATCGGCTGCAGCGTCCCGTACGGGCCGGCCCGGTTGGGGCCGTAGCGGAGCTGCATTCGCGCCATGACCTTCCGCTCCGTCAGCGTGAGGTAGGCGAACGTGCCCATCACGAGGTTGATCACCACGAACGCCTGGATCAGGCTCACCCACCAGTCGACCGACTGCGTCACGGGGCCCTCACCACCTCGACCGCGGCGTGCAGCTCGCCCGCGTGCTCGTCGGCGATCCTGGCGACTCCCTCGACGAGCTTCCGGTTGACGTGCGCACGGAGCTCGACGGAGGTGCCGTTGGAGCGGACGAGCACGGCGTCTCCGGACGCGATGCCGCGCCGCTCGGCATCCGAGGCGGAGAGCTCGACCTCGGCGGGCGGCCGCTGGAAGGCGAGCTCGGGGACGCGCTCGACGGCGGGCCCCGAGAAGAGGGGGCGGTAGCGGTGCAGCCGCAGGGCGCCGACGAAGTGCTCGTCCTCGAACGTGGAGAGCTGTGCCGGCCCGGCGGAGGTCGCGGCCGCGGGAGCGGAGTACTCGTGCCGCGCCGGAAGCGGCGCGTGCGGCCCGAGGTCGTCGAGCGAGAGGTCGCGGAAGACGCGGCCTGCCACCTCGGCGAAGACGCCGGAGGCGTGCGGGGGCAGCTCGACGCCGAAGCGGCCCGCAAGAGTCGAGATCCAGGCGAGCTCGTCGGGGCACGGCGGAGGCACCGTCCTGCGTAGCCGCTGGACGCGCCCCTCGAGGTTCATCGCCGTTCCGTCGCGCTCGAGCGAGCCCGTGGCCGGGAGGATGAGATCCGCCCAGCCGGCTGCGAGCTCGTGGAACATCGTCAGCACGATCACGCGCTCCGCCTGCTCGGCCAGCGCGCGCACGTTCGGGTCGGCCGCGGCCTCGTCGCCGGAGACGACGAGGAGCTCGATCGGCTCCGGGTTCGACTCGTCTCCGTCGGAGGCCGCCGCCCAGGCCGCCGCCACCGCCGAGGTGTTCGCCGTCGCCGGAAGGTGGAACGCTCCGCATCCCGGCTTCCCGGCGAAGCCGAGCTCGTGGGCGAGCTCGGCGATCCGTGCGCCGCCACCGCCGCCGGGGCCCGACCACACGAGGACGGCGCGCTCCGCGGCACGGAGGCGCTTCCCGATCGCGTTCCGGGGCGCGGCGAGCTCGCGACACGCCTCGGCGGCGCCCCCGGGCTCGACCTGCTTCGCGCCAACCGGGGAGCACGTGACGATCTCGGCTCCGTTCCGTCGCGCCTCCTTGATCCAGAGGTCGACGATCGGGGCCCGCTCGACGACGGGGTCGTCGCCCAGGATCACGACGATCTCCGCCTCGCCGATCCCCGAGAGCGGGAGCCGGAACGCCTCGAGCGCGTCGGACGTCGCCTCCGGGAGCACCGCGGAGTGGGCGCCGAGCCCGCCCCTGAGGAGGCGGCCGAGCGCGTACGCCAGCTCGGTCGTCTCCGAGCCGGAGAGCGCCGTCACGATCGACCCCTCGGCCTCGCGAAGCATGCTCTCGGCGAGGTCGAGCGCCTCGGGCCACGACGCTTCGACGAGGCCCTTCCTCCCGCGCCGGAGCGGCGTCGTGATGCGATCCTCGGCCTGCAGGTGCGGGTACGTGAAGCGCCCCTTGTCGCAGAGCCACCCGCGGTCGATCTCGGGGTGGTTGCGGGAGAGGACCCGCTTCACCTTGCCCTCGCGGATCGTCGCCGAGACGTTGCAGCCGACGGCGCACCCCGTGCAGACGGTCGGCACGTCCTGGATGTCCCACGGGCGCGCCTGGAAGCGGTAGAGCGTCGACGTGAGCGCGCCCACGGGGCAGAGCTCGATGACGTTGCCGGAGAACGGCGAGCTGTACGGCTCGTCCTCGAACGTCGCGATCTCGGTGGCGGCCCCGCGGTTGCGTGCGATCAGGAGCCCGTCCTCGGCGACGTTCTCCGAGAAGCGCGTGCACCGGTAGCAGAGGATGCAGCGCTCGCGGTCGAGGGCGATGAGCGGCGAGACCGGGATCGGCTTGTCGAACGTGAGCTTCGAGAGCGTCATCCGCGTGTTCCCGGGCCCGTAGCGGAACGTCAGGTCCTGCAGCGGGCACTCGCCGCCCTTGTCGCAGACGGGGCAGTCGAGCGGGTGGTTGACGAGGATGAACTCGAGCGTCGCGCTCTGCCCGTCGGCGGCCTTCGACGACGTCTCGGCCGTGCGCACGACCATGCCGTCGGTGACCGTGAGCGTGCAGGCCGCCTGGAGCTTGGGCATGCCCTCGATCTCGACGAGGCACATGCGGCACGCGCCGACCGGGTCGCCGAGACGGGGCTCGTAGCAGAAGACCGGGATCTCGATGCCGGCGGCCTGCGCCGCCTCGACGATCCCCGTTCCCTTCGGCACCTCGACCCGGCGGTCGTCGATCGTCGCGGTGACGAGCTCAGGCATGCGTCACCTCGTGCGCGTGGCCGGCGTGCATCGCCGACGGCGCGAGGATCCCCTCGAGCGACGACTCGCCGTGGAAGGGGCAGCCGCCCTCGTCGATGTGCGCCTGGAACTCGTCGCGGAACTTCGCCACGTAGCTCATCACGACGATCGCGTCCGAGTCTCCCAGCGGGCAGAGGCACTTGCCGAGGATCCGGTCGCAGACGGAGAGCAGCAGGTCGAGATCCGCCTGCGACGCCCTCCCGTCCTCGATCTTCTGGAGGATCTGGGTGAGCCAGCGGGTCCCGACCCGGCAGGGCGTGCACTTCCCGCACGACTCGTGCTCGTAGAACTGCGACACGCGGATCCCGAGCTGCACCATGCAGCAGCGGTCGTCGATGACGATGACCCCTGCCGAGCCGATGCCCGAGCCGACCGCGACGAGCGAGTCGAAGTCGAGCTTCGTGTCCACCTCGTCCGCGGTCAGGATCGGCGTGGACGAGCCGCCGGGGATGATCGCCTTCAGCTCGCGGCCCGCCGGGACGCCTCCGCCCACGTCGTAGATCAGCTCGCGGAGCGAGATCCCGTGGGGGAGCTCGTAGTTGCCGGGGCTCACGACGTCGCCGGAGAGCGAGAAGACGCGCGTGCCGGTCGAGTTCTCGACGCCGAGCTTCGCGTACTCCTCCGCCCCGAGCTCGAGCACGGACGTCACCGTCGCGATCGACTCGACGTTGTTCACCGCCGTCGGTGCGGCGTACAGGCCGGCGATCGCCGGAAACGGCGGCTTCGTGCGCGGCTGGCCGAGGTGGCCCTCGAGCGACTCGAGCAGCGCCGTCTCCTCGCCGCAGATGTACGCGCCGGCGCCCCGGTGGAGCACGATCGTGACGCCGCCGAGGAGATCCGCCTTCCGCATCGCCTCGAGGGAGTCCCGGAGCACCTCGAACTCGCGCTCGTACTCGCCGCGGATGTAGACGAACACGTGCGTGGACTGGATCGCGTGCGCGGCGACGAGGCAGCCCTCGAGGAAGCGGAAGGGGACGCGCAGCATGATCTCGCGGTCCTTGAACGTCCCCGGCTCCGACTCGTCGGCGTTGACGACGAGGTAGTGCGGCTTGTCGAGCTGATCGGGCTTCGGCACGAACGCCCACTTGCGGCCTGTCGGGAAGAAGGCGCCCCCCCGCCCGCGCAGGCCGGACGACTCGAGCTCCGCGATGACGTCGTCGGGTGCCATCGCGCGGGCCTTCGCGAGAGCCGAGAAGCCGCCGCCGGCGCGGTAGTCGTCGATCTCCGTCACCTCGCCGCCGTCGGTGCCGGCGAACACGATCTCCGGATGCTCACTCACCGCGCAGCTCCTCGACGATCCCCGGCACGTCCTCGGCCTGCACCCGGAGCCGGTGGCGGTTGTCGATCGCGACGATCGTCGCCCACCCGCACCCGCCGAGGCACTCCACGGTCCCGAGCGTGAACGACCCGTCCTCGGACGTCGTGCCCGCCCGCACCCCGAGCTCGCGCTCGAACGCCTCGACGACCCGCTGCGCGCCCGAGAGCGCGCACGACACGTTGGTGCAGACCTCGACGTGGGTGCGACCGACGGGCTCGAGGTGGAACTGGTCGTAGAAGGAGGCGATGGACGCGCAGTAGGCGGGAGTCACGTCGAGCGCGTCGGCGACCTCGCGCAGCGCCTCGGGCGGCAGCCAGCCGCCGTGCTCCTCCTGGACGAGGCGGAGCGCCGGGAGGATCGCGGACTTCGGATTCGGGTACTGCTTGCGCAGCTTCTGGATCGC
This sequence comes from Gaiellaceae bacterium, assembly GCA_041557575.1. Classification (GTDB taxonomy): domain Bacteria; phylum Actinomycetota; class Thermoleophilia; order Gaiellales; family Gaiellaceae; genus GMQP-bins7. The sequence continues at coordinate 7,622 of JBFFGH010000002.1, read as the reverse complement.
GGCGTACGTGCTCACCGGTCGACGTCTCCCATCACGGGGTCGAGCGAGGCGGCCACGGCGACGAGGTCGGCGACGAGGACCTCCTGGACGGTCGTCGCCGTCGCCTGCAGGGCGGCCAGGCTCGGGGGCCGGAACTTCACGCGCCACGGCCTCGTCCCGCCGTCCGAGACGAGGTAGCAGCCGGCCTCGCCACGCGGCGACTCGATGACGACGTAGACCTCTCCCTCGGGGACCGTGAATCCCTCGGTGACGATCTTGAAGTGGTGGATCAGCGACTCCATCGACGTGTGGAGCTCGTGGCGGGGCGGCAGCACGACCTTGCGGTCGTCCGCGATCCACGGCTCGCCGTCCGTCTCGTCGAGCCGGTCGAGGCACTGGCGGACGATGCGCACGGACTGGCGCATCTCGTCCATGTGCACCTTGTACCGGTCGTACACGTCGCCGTTCGAGTACACGGGAACGTCGAAGTCGACCTCGTCGTATGCGAGGTACGGCATCGCCTTGCGCAGGTCCCAGTCGACGCCGGATGCGCGCAGCACGGGCCCGGACTGGGCGAGCGCGAGCGCGTCGTGGGCGGAGAGGAGCCCGATGCCCTTCGTCCGCTCGAGCCAGATCGCGTTCCGGTCGAGGAGCGCCTCGTACTCGTCCACGGACTTCGGCATCGAGTCGCAGAACCTGCGGGCCTCCGCCGTGAAACCGGGTGGGAGGTCTTCCGCGAGCCCGCCGACCTGGGTGTAGCGCGTGTGCATGCGCGCCCCGCCGGCCATCTCGAAGAGATCGAGGACCTCGTCGCGGTCGTCGAAGGCGTACCAGAAGAGCGAGATCGCCCCGATCTCGAGCGCCGAGGTGCCGAGCCACACGAGGTGCGAGTGGATCCGGTTCAGCTCGGCGAGCGCCATGCGCGCCCATACGGCGCGGCGGGGAACCTCGATGCCGAGCAGCTTCTCGATCGCGAGGACGTAGACGAGCTCGTTGGCGTGGAACGAGACGTAGTCGATCCGCGGGGCGTACGTCACCGACTTCCACCAGCTCTTCGCCTCCATGTTCTTCTCGAAGCCGGTGTGGAGGTATCCGATGACCGCGCGGATGCCGGCGACGGTCTCTCCGTCGAGATCGACGATCAGGCGGAGCACCCCGTGGGTGGAGGGGTGGTTCGGGCCGAAGTTGACGGTGAGGATGTCCTCGAGCCTGTGCTTCTCCGGATCGATCTCGAGGATCGTCGGAACCGGGCTCGGGATCCGCGTTCCCTCGTAGATGCGCGTGGACGGGAGGACGGTCACCGGCTCTCGCTAGTCCTCGTCCGAGAAGCGCACCGGCTCGCCGCCGATCGGGTAGTCCTTGCGGAGCGGGTGGCCCTCCCAGTCCTCCGGCATGAGCAGCCGGACGAGGTTCGGATGGCCCTCGAACCGGATTCCCAGCATGTCCCACTGCTCTCGCTCGAACCAGTCGGCCGCCGGCCAGACGGGAAGGACGCTGGCCACGGGCTCGCCGTCGTCGAGCCACACCTGCACGCGGAGCCGCGCGGGGTCGTCGCTCACGCGGAGCAGGTGGTACGAGACCGAGAACCTCTTGGGCTTGGGGTCGGGAACACGAGCGAGCCCCTGGGATCCGGGCGCGTTGATGTCGCGTCCGCCCGCGGTCCCGATGTACCCGGCGACGCCGCTCTCTCCCCATCCCAGGTAGTCCGCTGCGGCGACGTCGCTGAGGACGTTGAAGCCGTGCTCGTCGCGCAGGTGCGTGCACGCCTCGACGAGGCGAGCGGGGTCCACGACGAGCGTGGTCTCCCCGAGGGCCTCGGTGGCCTCCACGACGCCCGGCACGTCCGCATATGCCGTCACTCGGCAACCCCGCGGATCTCGTAGGCGGGCGGGACGCCGGCGCGGATCTTCTCGTGCAGCCGGACGATGCCCTCCATGAGCGCCTCCGGGCGCGGCGGGCAGCCGGGGACGTGGATGTCCACCGGGACGATCTTGTCCACGCCCTGGAGGATCGAGTAGTTGGCGAACATCCCGCCCGAGCTCGCGCACGCGCCCATCGCGATCACCCACTTCGGCTCGAGCATCTGGTCGTACACCTGGCGGAGCGCCGGGGCCATCTTGTGCGTGACGCGGCCCGAGACGATGAGGAGGTCGGCCTGTCGCGGCGACGAGCTGAAGCGCTCCATGCCGAAGCGGGCGATGTCGTAGCGCGACGAGACGATCGACATCATCTCGATCGCGCAGCAGGCGAGCCCGAACGTGTCGGGCCACACCGAGCTGGACTGCGCCCAGGCGATCGCCTTCTCGACCGTCGTCAGCAGGAGCGCGTCCTCCATCTCGGCGACCTCGCGCTCGAACACGCCGGGCCCGCGATCGGGCCAGAGAACGCGCTCGGACTGGAGACCGGCCTTCGCGAGCGGGCGGTCGCTGACGAGCGGGAGCTCTTTCCTCAGTGCCAGTTGAGGGCCCCCTTTCGCCAGACGTAGACATAGGCGACGCCGAGGATCGCGACGAACGTGGTCAGCTCGGCGAACCCGAACCAGCCGAGAGCATCCAGTCGCACGGCGAGCGGGTACAGGAAGACGATCTCGATGTCGAAGAGGATGAAGAGGATGGCGGTGAGGTAGAAGCTCACCGTGAAGCGGCGCTCGCGACTCGGCGCGCGCTCGGCGACTCCCGACTCGAACGGCAGCATCTTCTGGCGCGTCCGGGCGACCGGCTTCCGGGGAACGAGGAACGATGCGGCGATCATGGTCGCCGGGATGGCGGCGGCGAAGATCGCGTAGAACAGGAACGGCAACCAGTTCGAAAGCACGGGGATTCCCCCCTGTTGGACCTCGGAGACCCTCTGCCGACGAAACCTACCACCGGCCCTCCGCGCACGAAGGGACTGGAGATCCCGCACGGAATGACCGATACGAGTGTCACAAACTCGGGACTGGACCGAGTGGCCCGTACGCTAGGATGTCGCCTCATGGCAACCGTCGAACACCCCACCGACACCCTCATCACGCTGACGCCGGTTGCGGCGGCGAAGATCAAGGAGCTGATGGCCGAGGAGCCGGACGGCGAGATGCTCGTCCTCCGCGTCGCCATCCAGGGCGGCGGCTGCTCGGGGTTCCAGTACGGGCTCGGCTTCGACTCGGCTCCCGTCGAGGGCGACCTCCAGCTCGAGCTCGAGGGCGTCCCCGTCGTCGTCGACCCGTTCAGCGCGCCGTACCTCCGGGGCGCGTCCATCGACTTCCTGAACACGATCACCGAGTCCGGGTTCAAGATCGACAACCCGAACGCCGTCTCCTCCTGCGGCTGCGGCCACTCCTTCCAGGTGGAAGAGGGCGAGGAGCTGCCCGAGGGCACGCACGTGGGCGGCTGCGGCTCCGGTTGCTCGCACTGAGCACTCGCTGACGCTCTAGATTGGGGCGGATGCCCGACCGTCCGCTGAGAGTCGCCGTCGTCGGCTCCGGGCCGGCTGCGTTCTACGCCGCGGGACAGCTTCTGGCGAGCGAGGCTCCCCTCGTCGAGGTCGACCTGGTCGAGCGCCTCCCGACTCCGTGGGGGCTCGTCCGCCTCGGCGTGGCGCCGGACCACCCGCAGCTCAAGACCGCCTCGCGCGTGTTCGAGAAGACCGCCGCGCGCCCGGGGTTCCGGTTCCTCGGCAACGTCGAGGTCGGCCGCGACGTCTCCCACGACGAGCTCGCGTCCCGCTACCACGCGGTGGTCTACGCGGTCGGGTCGCAGGCCGACAGGCGACTCGGCATTCCCGGCGAGGACCTCCCGGGATCGTGGCCGGCCACCGAGTTCGTCGCCTGGTACAACGGCCACCCCGACTTCCGGGATCTCCCCTTCGACCTCTCGTGCGAGAGAGCCGTCGTGATCGGGAACGGCAACGTCGCCCTCGACGTCGCCCGCATGCTCGCCCTGACGCCCGAGGAGCTCGCACCGACGGACACGGCGGACAGCGCGATCGAGGCGATCAACTCGTCCGCGATCCGCGAGATCCTCGTTCTCGGACGCCGGGGGCCGGTTCAGGCCTCGTGGACCTCGACCGAGCTCGGCGAGCTCGGCGAGCTCGCGGGCGCCGATGCAGTGCTCGACCCCGCCGAGCTCGAGCTCGATCCGGCGAGCGAGGCGGAGCTCGAGGGCGCCTCGAACGTCGTCCGGCGGAACATTGAGATCCTCCGCGAGCTCACCGCGCGCACCCCGGAGGGGAAGGGGAAGACCGTGCGGCTCCGCTTCCGCGCCTCGCCGGTCGCCCTTCTCGGCGACGAGCGAGTGGAGGCGATCGAGATCGCTCGCAACCGGCTCGAGGCGGACGAGTCCGGTCGGGTCCGCGCCGTCGCGACCGACGAGCGCGAGGTCATCCCGTGCGGCCTCGTCTTCCGCAGCGTCGGCTATCGCGGAGTGGGCATTCCCGGAGTGCCGTACGACGAGCGGTCGGGGACGATCCCGAACGCGGGCGGCCGCGTCGTCGGCGAGGACGGGCAGCCGGTTCCCGGCCTCTACTGCGCGGGGTGGATCAAGCGAGGGCCGACGGGCGTGATCGGCACGAACAAGAAGGACGCCGCGGAGACCGTCGAGCTTGTCCTCGACGACGCGCGGGCGGGCATGCTTGCCGAGCCCTCCGGGGGCAGCCTCGACGAGCTGCTCGCCGAGCGAGGTGTCGAGGTCGTCGGCTACGCGGGCTGGGAGCGGATCGACGCGATCGAGCGGGCTCGGGGGGAGGAGCAGGGCCGTCCGCGGGTCAAGCTCTGCACCTGGGACGAGCTCCTCGCCGCCGCCCGCGGCTAGCGCTCACCCGAGGAGGGCGTCGAGCGTGCGATCGACGTCGGCGTCCCCGTTGTAGACGTGCCACGACGTGCGGACGCGCCCGCCCCGCACCGCGGCCCGGATGCCCGCGCGCTCGAGCCTCTCCGCCCCTCCGGGTGCGTCGCAGAACACGATCGCGGAGTCGCCGGGCTCGAGCCCGAGCCCCTCCCGGAAGCGATTGGCGAGCGCCACGTCGTGCTCGTGTATGCGCTCGATCCCGATCTTCTCGAGCACGGAGAGCGACCGGGCGCCGACGATCCAGCAGTGCCACGCGGGTGAGGTGTCCAGGCGGCGAGCGCTCGACGCGAGCCTGAGCGGAGGGCCGAAGTACGTCTCGTGCGGGTGCTCCCCCGCGTACCAGCCTGCCGCGTGGGGCACGAGCCCGGCGAGCCGCTCGCGCCGTACCGCCATGTAGGCGGTCCCGCGGAGGGTCAGGAGCCACTTGTACCCCGCTGCGACGACGACGTCGAAGCGCGACGCGTCGATCGGCAGCCAGCCGGCGGCCTGCGTCGCGTCGACGACCGTCATCGCTCCGTTCGCCGTCGCGGCCTCGGCGATCCCGTCGAGATCGGCGACCTCTCCGCTCGCCATCTGCACGGCGCTGCAGACGACCACGTCCGTCTCGCGGTCGATCGCCTCGGCGACCGATGCCGCCGGCACGAGCCGGACCTCCACTCCGCGGTGCTGCTGCACGAGGAAGGGAAAGAGCGCCGACGTGAACTCGATCTCCGGGGCGAGCACGCGGGACCCGTCCGGGACGGAGCTCGCGACGAGCCCGACGAGCCCGGAGACGGTCGCACCGATCGCGACGTCCTCGGGCGGCACCCGGACCATGCGCGCGAACGTCGCTCGGGCCGCGTCCGCCTCGTCCTGCCAGTGCTCCCAGCTCGTCCTGCCGGTGCGCCAGTCGTCGAGCGCGTCCTGGAGCGCGTCCCAGGCGGGACGGGGCGGGAGCCCGTACGTCGCGGTGTTGAGGTACGTCCCGTCGGGAGTCCAGAGATCCGGCATTTCCCGTCGCTCCACGGTCGGGATCCTGGCACACCGTCGCTGCGGAGAATCCCGTACGCCCGGCCGCAGGGTGCGCTCTAGACTCGTCCGCATGACAGACATGACGACATCTCAAACCCTCTGGGGCGGCGAGACCGAGAAGGCAATCGGGAACTTCCCCGTGTCCGGCGAGCCGATCCCCGTTCCCGTCGCGCGCTGGCTCGGGCGCATCAAGGCCGCCGCTGCGCGCGTGAACGCCGACCTCGAGCTCCTCGATCGCGACATGGCCGAGCGCATCGCCGCCGCCGCCGACCGCGTCGCCGCGGGCGAGTTCGACGACCAGTTCCCGCTCGACGTCTTCCAGACGGGCTCGGGCACGAGCTCGAACATGAACGCGAACGAGGTGATCGCGACGCTCGCCGGCGAGGGCGTCCACCCCAACGACCACGTCAACATGGGGCAGTCCTCGAACGACGTCTTCCCCTCGGCGGTGCACCTCGCCGCCCTCGGCGAGCTCGCGCACGACCTCCTGCCGGCGCTCGACCAGCTCGCCTCGTCGCTCGAGCGCAAGGCCGTCGAGTTCGACGACGTCGTCAAGTCCGGCCGCACGCACTGGATGGACGCGGTGCCGGTGACCCTCGGCCAGGAGTTCGCCGGCTACGCGGCGCAGATCCGGCAGGGGATCGCCCGCGTCGAGGACGCGATGCCCCGCCTCGGCCAGATCCCGCTCGGGGGAACCGCCACGGGCACCGGCCTCAACACGCACGAGGAGTTCGCGTCGCGCGTCCGCGAGTACCTCTCGCGCGAGACCGGGCTGACGATCTCGGCGCCCGCCGACCACTTCGAGGCTCAGGCCGCCCGCGACGGCCTCGTCGAGGCCTCCGGCGCGCTCAAGGTCGTCGCCGTCTCCCTGACGAAGATCGCCAACGACCTCCGCTTCCTCGGCTCGGGCCCGCGCGCCGGGCTCGGCGAGATCTTCCTGCCCGAGCTCCAGAAGGGCAGCTCGATCATGCCCGGCAAGGTCAACCCGGTCATGCCCGAGGTCGCGACGCAGGTCGCCGCACAGGTCATCGGGAACGACGCCGCCATCACGATCGGCGGCATGAACGGGCACTTCGAGCTCAACGTCTACATCCCGCTCATGGCGCGGAACCTCCTCGACTCGATCAAGCTCCTCTCGAGCGCCTCACGGCTCCTCGCGGAGAAGTGCGTCGACGGCATCGAGGCGAACCGCGAGCAGTGCGAGCGCTACGCCGAGCTGACCCTCTCGGCGGCGACGGCCCTCAACCCGTACATCGGGTACGACAAGGCGTCGGAGCTGGTCAAGACCGCCGCGTCGACGGGCCGCTCGCTCCGCGAGGTCGCGCTCGAGGCGGGCGTCGAGGAGAAGATCCTGGACGAGGCGCTCGACTACCACGCGATGGCGAAGCCGCACGGCTAGGCCGGTTCCGGGTTGACTTGCACCCGGGCGTCCGAAGACGAGGGGAGAGACTCGTGCGAAAGCTTCTCTTGGCGATGGCGGCACTCGTCGCCGCGGTTGCCTTCGTGGCCGTTCCGGCGGGCGCCATCACCGACGGTCAGCTCGACGGAGACGGCCATCCCGCCACTGTCCTGATCATCATGGACATTGATGGGAGTCCGGCGTACCGATGTAGCGGGACGCTGATTGCACCGACGTTCGTTCTCACGGCGGGGCACTGCACAGGCGAGCCCGGTGAGTTCTCAGGGCTGCGGGTGTTCACCGAGTCGGACGTCCAGAACGGAGACAACGACTATCCGTTCGGAACCGGTAACAACACGATCGAGGCGGTGAACTGGGAGTCGCATCCCGACTACTCGAACGCGCAGTTC
>JBFFGH010000001.1:0-59522 GCA_041557575.1 Gaiellaceae bacterium | reverse complement strand
GAGAAGTCGTCCGAGAGTTGCTCGCGAGCGCGCTCGGGAGGGAACGGGACGAGGCTCGGGTTGCGATCGATGAGAACGCCGTCCGTTGGTCTGCTCCGGACGATCAGCGAGAGCGAGCTGCTCGTCCAGTCGTAGAGGACGTCCTGCCGCTCGGCGGGCAGGACCTCGTCGGCGAGGGCAACGCCGTCGGTACGAGTGAGCACTGCTCTGAAGGCGTCGAGGCTGCGCGCCCAGTCGGCCGACGCCAGCAGGGCGGGTGTGAGAAGGACGCCGACGGCGACCACTGAGAACAGCGGAAGGAGGGGCTCCTCGCCCCATCGGGTCTCCGTGTCGATCGAGCGCTTGTTCCTCCAGTTCCACCAGAGGACGAGGAGAAGGACGATCGATGCGAGCGTCGCGCCTGCTCGCGCCTCGTAGGCGGCGGTCACTGTGCCCTCGTACACCAGCGCCGCGGTGACGATGAGAAGAGCGCCCGCGGTGATCGCGACGCGGCGAGGTGTCCCCGAGGAGAAGAGCGATCCCCCGACGACCAGTGTGATCCCGGCGAGGCCGACGTACATCGACCCCGGCATGAGCGACACGAGGACGTAGAGGAATGCCTGGCCGCTCGGTGCCTCGCTTGGATCCTGTAGTCCGACGACGCCGACGAGCACCGACGCAGACGCGGCGGCGGACACCAACACGGAGCCGCTCCTGTCCATCCGAGTTCGTGCGGCGGCGGCGCGCCAGCCTGCCCAACCGGCGAGGAGGAGGCCTGTGGCGACGGCAGTCTCGTAGCCTGCGACGAGGACCACGGAGGCCGTGGCTCCGAGAGCAGCGTGGTGCGGGCCCCACGCGTCCGGCCGCCATAGAAGGACGGCGACGAGGACGGTCAGCGGGACGGCGAGAACGCTCTCGCTCACGCTGAAGTACCACGTGCTCGCCGCACAGACAGCGGCGGTCATCGACACGGCAGAGAACACCAGCCGATCGGCACGCGCGAGCAGGACGGCCATCGACCAGACGACGGCGGGTAGGAGCAGCTGGCCTGTCCCGTGGGCGAGCGTCAGAAGCTGCGTGTCACTGAGCCCGAGTTGCGCCGATGCCAGTACGGGGGCCTGGCGCACTGCGTTCGTGAAGAGGCGTGCGTCCGGGCCGAACACGGCCTGGTCGCCGAGTATTCGCACGAGGTAGTACGACCCGTCGGCGGCCAGGGCGAGCGACTGCAACGTCATGACGATGGCCGATCCGGCGAGGAGTGCGCAGACGGCGAGCGCGACGTAGCGTGACACGGGCCGAGTCTTCACGTCCGAAGTATCGGACGCTTCACCCCGGTCTCCTACGCGCGCGGCGATAGAGTCACTGCCGATGAAGATCGCCGTGTGCGTCAAGCAGGTGCCCGACGCGACCGTCGCGAAGCGGATCGACCCGGCGACGAAGCGGCTCGACCGCTCCGGCGAGGTGGCGCTCAACGCCACCGACCTGAACGCTGTCGAGGAGGCTCTGCGGATCAAGGAGGCGCAGGGGGGAGAGGTGGTCCTCGTCTCGCTCGGCCCCGAGAAGGCCGTCGAGTCGCTGCGGAAGGCGCTCGCGATGGGAGCCGACCGCGCGGTTCTCGTCGCCGACGAGGCTGCAGCGGGCTCAGACCTCCTCGGCACGACGCGGGCGCTCGCCGCCGCGCTCGAGCGCGAGTCACCCGACCTCGTGCTCTTCGGACAGGCGTCGAGCGACGGTGACGGCGCGGTGCTGTGGGCGTCGGTCGCAGACCGCCTGCGGCGGCCGCTCATCTCGCAGGTGGCGACGCTCACGCTGGACGGCTCCTCGGTCACCGGCAAGCGCCAGACCGAGTACGGCTACGACCTGATCTCCGCGCCGCTGCCCGCGGTCGTCGCCGTGTCCGATGCCATCAACGAGCCGCGCTACCCGTCCCTCAAGGGGATCATGGGCGCCAAGTCGAAGCCGCAGGAGGTGCTGTCGCTCGCGGACGTCGGGGTCGACGCCGGGGCTGTCGGCGAAGCAGGCTCGGGCACGGTCGTCCTCGACCTGGGCCCCCCGCCTTCGCGTGGCGGCCAGGTCAAGTTCGAGGACGACGGCTCGGCGGCGCAGAAGGTCTTCGACCTCGTGGTCGAGAGGAAGCTCCTGTGACGATGCTCGTCTTCCTCGAGCACCACGACGGCGAGCTGCAGAAGGGCGGGCTCGGGGCTCTCTCGAAGGCGGCCTCGCTCGGCGAGGCGATCGGCGTCGTCCTCGGGCCGGGCGCGTCGGAGACCGCCGGGCGCGCCGGTGCGTTCGGCGCAGCCAAGGTGTACGCCTGCGAGGACGAGGCGCTCGCCTCGCCGCTCCCGCAGCCCCGCGTCGACGCGCTGGCGAGCCTCGTCGCGCAGACCGGCGCGGACACCGTTCTCTTCGCGGCCTCGGTGCTCGGCGCCGACGTCGCTGCCGGGCTCGCGGCACGCCTCGACGCAGGCCTCAACTGGGATCTCGCAGACCTCTCGCTCGCCGACGGCGAGCTCGTCGGGAAGCGGCCGGCGCTCGGGGACACCGTCCTCGTCGACGTCGGGTGGAAGGGGTCGCCGCGCATCGGGATCATCCGCTCGGGCGCGTTCGAGCCCGTCGAGTCGGGCGGAACGGCCGAGGTCGAGAGCTTCGACGTCTCGTTCTCGGACTTCTCCACGCTCGCGGTGCTCGTCGAGCAGACCCAGGAGGAGGCGACCGGGCCGTCCATCGAAGACGCGGAGATCATCGTCGCGGGAGGCCGCGGCCTCGGCTCGCCGGAGGCCTTCGCGCTCCTCGAGGGGCTCGCGGATGCGCTCGGCGGCGCGGTCGCGACGACGCGCGCGGTCGTCGACGCGGGGTGGTACCCGTACGCGACGCAGGTCGGGCAGACGGGGAAGACCATCACGCCGAAGCTCTACATCGCCTGCGGGATCTCGGGCGCGATCCAGCACAAGGTCGGCATGCAGGGGTCGGGCACGATCGTCGCGATCAACAAGGATCCGAACGCGCCGATCTTCGACTTCTCCGACATCGGCGTCGTCGGCGACGTCCACCAGGTCGTCCCGAAGCTCACGGAGCTCGTGCGGGCCCACCGCGGCTGATCGCTCCGTGGCCCGTCCCGTCGACTTCAGTCCCTCTCTCGGAGCGACCGACGCCGTCGGCCCGCCGACGGATCCGCTCGAGGAGCGGATCGACGTCGGCGTCGTCATCGTCGGCGCCGGACCGGGCGGGCTCGCGTGCGCGATCCGGCTCGGCCAGCTCCTCGAAGAGCACCCGGACGTCCGCGAGCGGCTCGGCGACGTCCCCATCGCGGTGCTCGAGAAAGGGAAGCAGCCCGGCTCGCACCTCCTCTCCGGAGCAGTCGTCGACCCGGGGCCACTCAGGGAGCTGTTCCGCGGCCGCCTGACGCTGGCCGACATCCCGACCTACGGCGAGGTCCCGGGCGAGGCCGTGTACATGCTGACGCGCCGTTCGGCGCTCCGCATCCCGGCGCCTCCCACGATGCGGAACCACGGGAACGTCATCCTCTCGGTCTCCGAGCTCGGCCGCTTCCTGGCAGAGCAGGCAGAGGCGCTGGGGGTCGCCGTGCTCCCCGAGACCGCCGCCACGAAGCTGCTCGTCGAGCACGGGCGCGTGGTCGGCGTCCGAACGGGCGACCGCGGGCGGGGGAGGGAGCGCGAGCAGCTCCCGACCTTCGAGCCGGGCAACGACGTGACCGCGGGGATCACCGTGCTCGCGGAGGGGACCCAGGGCTTCCTCACCGAGGCGGCGGTCGAGCGCTTCGGCCTCACCGGCGAGAACCCGCAGATCTGGGCGCTCGGCGTGAAGGAGGTGTGGCGCGTCAAGAGGCCGCTCCGCCGGATCGTGCACACGATGGGCTGGCCGCTTCGCGCCTCGGCGAGCTTCGGCGAGTTCGGCGGTTCGTTCATCTACCCGATGGGCGACGACCTCGTCACCGTCGGCTTCGTCGCCGGGCTCGAGGCGAGAGACGTCGAGTTCTCGGTGCACGACGTGCTCCAGGAGTTCAAGACGCACAAGCTCGTCTGGAAGATCCTCGGGGGCGGGGAGCGCGTCGCGTGGGGCGCCAAGACCATCACCGAGGGCGGCTACTACTCGCTCCCGACGCGCTTCAACGCTCCGGGGCTGCTGCTCGTCGGCGAGGGGGCAGGGCTCGTCAACGTGCCCCGCCTGAAAGGCGTCCATTACGCGATCGAGTCGGGGCGCCTGGCCGCGGAGGCCGCCTTCAGGGCGCTCCAGCGCGGCGAGGTGCCGAGCCGGGTCGGGGCGCTCGACTCGTACGACGAGTCGCTGCGCGCGAGCCGGATCTGGAAGGGCCTCTACGAGGTGCGCAACATGCGCCAGGCGTTCGACAGGGGGTTCATCGTCGGCGGCGCGCTCGCGAGCATGATGACCGTGACGAAGGGGAGGGCCCCCGGCAAGCGCCTTCCCACGCATCCGAACTCCGAGGCACCGCTCTTGAAGTCGGGCCGCGCATCCGCGTACCCGGCGCCGGACGGGAAGTACGTCTTCGACAAGCTCTCGTCGGTCTTCGCCTCGGGCAACCGCACGCGCGACGACCAGCCGAGCCATCTGCGCGTGACGGCGAAGGTGCGCCGGCCCGTGGCCGAGTCGTGGCAGTGGATGTGCCCGGCGCAGGTGTACGAGGTCGGGCGCGACCTCGGCGACGGCATGGTGGCCGTCGACGTCACACCGTCGAACTGCGTGCAGTGCGGGGCGATCACCGCGAAGGGCGGCAGGCTGACGCCGCCCGAGGGCGGATCCGGCCCCGAGTACACGCTGACCTGAGACGCGGGTCGCATCCGCCGCACTAGGATCGCTCGATGGAGCGGCTGCCCGTCGTGCGAGAAGACGTCGAGCGCGCCGCAGACATCGTCCGCGGGAGGCTCCACCGCACGCCCACCCTGCCCTGCCGCAGCCTGGGCGAGAGCGTGTTCCTCAAGGCCGAGCTCCTCCAGCGCACCGGGTCGTTCAAGCCGCGAGGCGTGCTCACCAAGCTCGCCTCGCTCGGTCCCGAAGAGAAGGCGTCCGGCGTCATCGCGATCTCCGCGGGGAATCACGCCCAGGCCGTCGCCTGGGGCGCCGCGGAGGAGGGTCTCGACGCGCTCGTCGTCATGTGGCAGGGGGCGAGCGAGGCGAAGATCGCCGCGACGCGCGGATACGGCGCGGCGGTCGACCTCGAGGCGCGCGATCCGACCGAGGCGTTCGAGCGCCTGGCGGCCCTGCTCGAGGAGACCGGGCGCACGCTCGTCCATCCGTTCGACGACCCGCTGACCATCGCCGGGCAGGGCACCGTCGGGCTCGAGATCCTCGAGGACGTTCCCGGGGTCGAGACGATCGTCGTCCCCGTCGGGGGCGGTGGGCTCATCTCCGGGATCACCACGGCCGTCTCGGGGCGCGCTCGCGTCGTCGGCGTCGAGCCCGAGCTCTCGACCGCGATGCACTCGGCGCTCGCCGCGGGCGCGCCGGTCGACGTCACCCCGACGTCGATCGCCGACGGGCTCAACGCTCCGTACGCCGGGCGGATCCCGGTCGACATCCTTCGCGCGCACGCGTGCGAGGTGGTGCTCGTCACCGAGGAGGAGATCGCCCGCGGGTTCCGCTTCCTCTACGAGCGCGCGAAGCTCGCGTGCGAGCCGGCCGGCGCCGCGGCGGTCGCGGCTGTGCTCGCCGGCAAGGTGAATCTGGAGCGAGCGGGCCGCGTGGTCTGCGTCGTCTCCGGCGGGAACGTCGCCGCTCGGACCGCCGCTGGTATCCTGGCCGGCTCATGAAGGCCGACATCCATCCCGACTACGTCTTCGCGCACGTGACGTGCTCGTGCGGCAACGAGTTCTGGACACGCTCGACCAAGCCCGAGCTCCACGTCGAGATCTGCGCCGAATGTCACCCGTTCTACACGGGGAAGCAGAAGCTCGTCGACACGGGCGGTCGGGTGGAGCGCTTCCAGCGCCGGCTCGAGAAGGCCGACGCCCGCCGCTCCTAGTCCACATGGCCGTCAACTACGGCGGACAGGCCGTCCTCGAGGGCGTCATGATGCGAAGCCCCTCGAGCTGGGCCGTTGCGGTTCGCACTCCCGAGGGCGACATCACCGAGGTCGTCAAGGAGATCACGTCGCCCATGCAGCGGCGGAAGATCTGGCGGCTCCCGGTCGTGCGGGGTGTCGTCGCGCTCGGTGAGTCGCTCGCGATCGGATTCCGTGCGCTCGCGATCTCGGCGAACGTCGCCTCGCAGGAGCGCGACGAGCACGGGGAGATCCAGACGCAGATCGGCCGGGGCCAGATCATCTTCTCGTTCGCCCTCGCGATCGGCTTCGCGCTCATGCTGTTCAAGGTCGGCCCGGCGCTCCTCACGAACTGGCTCCCGATCGAGTCCACCAGCCTCTTCGTCGTCGTGGAAGGCGCCATCCGCGTCAGCGTCTTCATCGGCTACATCCTCTTGATCTCCCTGCTCCCGGACCTCCGGCGCGTCTTCCAGTACCACGGAGCCGAGCACAAGGCGATCAACGCCCTCGAGGCGAACGCCGAGCTCACGCCCGAGAACGTGCAGAAGTTCAGCTTGATTCACCCTCGTTGCGGAACCGCGTTTTTGCTCTGGGTGATGGTGATCGCGATCTTCGTCTTCGCGTTCGTCGGGCGACCGGTCTGGTACTGGCTGATCCTGAGCCGGATCCTGCTCCTGCCCGTGATCGCGGGTCTGGCCTACGAGCTCATCCGCTACGCCGGCAAGCACAGGGACAACCGCATCCTCATGTGGCTGCTCGCGCCGGGGCTCTGGCTCCAGCGCCTGACGACACGCGAGCCGTCGCTCGACCAGGTGGAGGTGTCCATCTGCGCGCTCCGGACGGTGATCGAGCGCGAGGCCGCCGAGACCCCGGAGCAGCGGCGACTCGAGTCCCGTGTCGAAGTGATGGCCTGAGGAGAGGCGATGCCGAGGATCGTCAGAGAGGCGGACGTGGCCTGGCGCGGCACGGTCTCGCGCGGGTCGGGGGTCGCGAGCGCGGCGAGCTCGGGCGCGTTCGAGCTCCCGGTCACGCTCGCGTCACGGATCGCAGAGCCCGGGGGGAAGACGAGCCCGGAGGAGCTGCTCGCCGCCGCCCATGCGACCTGCTTCGTCACCTCGCTGGGGAACGAGCTCGCCCGCGCCGGGACGCCGCCCGAGCGTCTCGACGTCCACTGCACGATCACGATGGACGAGGTCGCCGGCATCGGGCACCGCATCGTCGCCTCGGCGATCAGCGCACGCGGCGTCGCTCCGGGTGCCGACGCGGCATCCTTTGCCCAGGCGGCCGAGGAGGCCGACGCGGGGTGTCCGTTCTCCGCGCTCATCAAGGGGAGCGCCACCGTGACGATCGAAGCGACGCTCGAGGAGGGAGAGTGATGGCAGACCGCACCGCACACGTCACCTGGCGAGGCACGCTGTTCGAGGGCGAGGGAACGATCGAGAGCGTCGGCAGCGGCGCGTTCGGGCCGCTCGACGTGACGTGGGCCTCGCGCGCAGAGGACCCGAACGGTCGCACGAGCCCGGAGGAGCTCATCGCCGCGGCGCACGCCTCGTGCTTCTCGATGTCCCTCTCCAACGGGCTCGCGAAGGCGGGCACACCTGCCGACCGGCTCGAGACGTCCGCGACCGTCACCTTCGTCCCCGGCAAGGGGATCACGAAGGTCGCTCTCATCGTGCGGGGCACCGTGCCGGGCCTCGATGCCCCTGGCTTCGCCGAGGAAGCGCTTACGGCGAAGGAGAACTGCCCCGTCTCGAAGGCGCTCGCCGCGGTGCCCGAGATCACGCTCGACGCGGCTCTCGCGTAGCCGGCCCGGGCCGGGCGCCCGGCTACGATCGACGTGATGGAAGGAATCGATCGCCTCGTCGACGAGCTCGAGCGCTCCTACGCCGACGCGCAGGAGCGAATGGCCGACCCCGCGGTCTACAACGACCGCCGGCAAGCCGCGGACGCGGGGCGCCGGCTCAAGGAGCTCGAGACGCCGAAGCGGCTCGCCGACGAGTGGCGGCAGGCCCGCGCCGATCTCGAGGACGCGCAGAGCGATCCGGAGCTCGCCTCGATGGCCGCGGAGCTCGAGGACGAGGTCGAGCGGCTCGAGGAGGAGCTCAGGCTCGCGCTCGTCGAGCGCGACCCTGCGGACGAGAAGGACGTGATCGTCGAGCTCCGGCAGGGCGTCGGCGGCAGCGAGGCGGCGCTCTGGGCGAGCGACGTGTTCCGGATGCTCACCCGCTATGCGGAGCGGCTCGGCTTCCGCACCGAGACCCTCTCCACGAGCGAGAGCGAGGCGGGTGGACTGAAGGACGTCGTGCTCGCCGTGAAGGGCCAGGGTGCCTTCTCGGTCTTCAAGTACGAGGGGGGCACGCACCGCGTCCAGCGCGTCCCCGAGACGGAGTCCCAGGGACGGATCCATACCTCGACCGCGACGGTTGCCGTCATGCCCGAGGTCGACGAGGTCGAGGTCGCGATCGAGGAGAAGGACCTCAAGATCGACGTCATGCGCTCGACCGGCCCCGGTGGGCAGAGCGTGAACACGACCGACTCCGCGGTCCGGGTCACGCACCTCCCGTCCGGGATCGTCGTCGCGATGCAGGACGAGAAGTCGCAGCTCCAGAACAAGCAGAAAGCGCTTCGCGTGCTGCGCGCGCGGCTCTACGAGGCGGAGCGCGAGAAGCAGCTCGCCGAGGTCGCGGAGGCACGCAGGTCGCAGATCGGCACCGGTGAGCGGGCGGAGAAGATCCGGACCTACAACTTCCCGGAGAGCCGCGTGACGGATCACCGGATCAAGCTCACCGTGCACCGTCTCGACCAGGTGCTCGAGGGCGAGCTCGGCGAGTTCACGCAGGCGCTCCGCGCAGAGGAGCAGCGGCAGGCGCTCGCGGCCGCGTCGGCGTGACGCGCAGGCAAGCGTTGGCCGGCAGCGCCGACCGTCTCGCCGCAGCCGGGTGCGAGAGCGCGGACGTGGACGCCGAGATCCTCCTCGCGCACGTGCTCGGCCTGAAGCGCTCGGAGCTGCGCGCGACTCTCGACCGCGACCTCGACGACGAGGGGGCGGCCGAGCTCGAGGCGCTCCTTCGGCGCCGTGAGCGGCGCGAGCCGCTCGCGTACGTGCTCGGGGAGTGGGGCTTCCGCCGGCTCACGCTGGCGGTCGACGGACGCGTGCTCGTCCCGCGCCCGGAGACGGAGGTGGTCGTCGAGCGCTGCCTCGCGCTCGTCTCCGACCTCGGCGAGCCTCGAGTGCTCGACGTCGGAACGGGAAGCGGCGCGATCGCGCTCTCGATCGCCGACGAGCATCCCGGCTCCAGGGTGACCGGCGTCGACCGCTCGACGGGCGCGCTCGACGTCGCTCGCGCGAACGCGGCGAGCACCGGCATCGACGTCGAGCTGCGGGAGTGGGATCTCTTCCACGGGCTTCCGCCGGGCCCGTGGGATCTCGTCGTCTCGAACCCGCCGTACGTTCGCCCTGACGAGATCGAGCGCCTCGAGCCGGAGGTGCGCGACTGGGAGCCTCGCGCGGCCCTCGTGGGGGAGGGGGCGACGGAGTCGATCGTGCGCGCGTCCCCGGACGTGCTCCGTCCGGGAGGCGCGCTCGTCCTCGAGGTCGCGGAGGGCGCTGCCGGTCGCGTCTCGGCCCTCCTCGAAGGGCTGGGCTTCGGCGCCGTGAGGGTCACCGCCGACCTCGCCGGCCGCGAGCGGGTCGTCGAGGGCGTCCTCGAGGGAGCGCAGTGAGCGCGGTCGAACGAGCGCTCCAGGCGATCCGTTCGGGCGAGCTCGTGGTCATCCCGACGGACACCGTGTACGGCCTCGCCTGCACGCCGTACCGCGAGCCGCCCGTGCGGGCCCTGTCCGAGCTGAAGGGGCGGTCGCCCGATCAGCCGATCGCGCTCGTGGCGGCAAGCGTCGACTGGCTCCTCGAGTGCGTACCGGAGCTCCGCGGGAGCGCGGCCACAGCGGCGCGCGCGCTGCTCCCCGGTCCGTTCACGCTCGTCCTCCCGAACCCGGCCTGCCGGTTCGCGTGGCTCGCCGGCGCAAGCCACAAGACGCTCGGCGTGCGCGTCCCGGCGGTCGACGGGGTCGCGCGTGACTTCCTCGAGCGCGCAGGCGCGGTCGCCGCCACGAGCGCGAACCTCCACGGGGGAGCGGATCCGCGCAGGCTCGAGGACGTCCCGCCCGAGATCATGTCCGGAGTCACGGCGGCGATCGACGGCGGCGAGCTTCTCGGCTCGCCCTCGACCGTCATCGACCTGACCGGCCCCGCGCCCCGCGTGCTTCGAGAGGGTGCGGTGAGCGCAGCGGAAGCCCTCGACCGCGTACGGGCGGCGCCCGGGGAGTAGCATCCGCGCCGATGGCGACCGTGCCGTTGACGCTCGAGCACCTCCGGACCGCGGGCCTCGCGGAGATCGATCCGGAGGTTGCGTCGCTCCTCGGCCGCGAGCTCGAGCGCCAGCGCGACGAGATCGAGCTCATCGCGTCCGAGAACTTCACGTGGCCGTCCCTGCTGGAGGCCGTGGGCAGCGTTGCCACGAACAAGTACTCGGAGGGCTACCCGGGCCGCCGCTACTACGGCGGCTGCGACGTGATCGACGAGATCGAGACGCTTGCGATCGAGCGCGCGAAGGCGCTGTTCGGGGCGGATCACGCGAACGTGCAGCCGCACGCGGGGGCGCAGGCGAACATGGCCGTGTACTTCGCGACGCTCGATCCCGGTGACACGATCCTCGCGCTCGAGCTCACGCACGGAGGGCACCTCACCCACGGCCACCGGGTCAACTTCTCCGGGCGCCTCTACCACGTCGTGCACTACGGGGTGTCTCGCGACACGAACCTCGTCGACTACGACCAGATCCTCGCCCTCGCGAAGGAGCACCACCCGAAGCTGATCGTCTGCGGCGCCTCCGCGTACCCGCGGACCGTGGAGACGTGGCGCTTCCGCGAGATCGCGGACGAGGTGGATGCGCTCCTGCTCTGCGACATGGCGCACTTCGCCGGGCTCGTGGCCGCAGGGATCCACCCGAACCCCGTCGAGCACTGCGACTTCGTGACCTCGACGACGCACAAGACGCTTGCCGGCCCTCGCTCGGCCTTCGTCCTCTGCCGGGAAGAGCACGCCCAGGCTCTCGACAAGGCCGTCTTCCCGGGGATGCAGGGCGGGCCGCTCAATCACGCCATCGCGGCCAAGGCGGCGTGCTTCCGGATCGCCGCCTCGGAGCCCTTCCGCAGGTACCAGGAGAGCGTCCGGGCGAACGCGGACGCGCTCGCTGCGGCTCTTCAGGAGGGCGGGGTCGACGTGCTCACCGGCGGCACGGACACGCACCTCGTCCTCGTCGACCTCCGCCGGACGGACTGGACCGGCAAGGAGGCGGAGGAGAGGCTCGCGAAGGTCGCCGTCACCGTCAACCGGAACACCGTGCCGTTCGACGAACGCCCGGCCACCATCTCCTCGGGCTTCCGCCTGGGAACGCCCGCGATGACGATGCGCGGGCTCGGAGTGGAGGAGTTCCGCGAGGTCGGGCGCATCATCTGCGAAGCGCTCGCCGCCGACGCGGACATCGAAGCGCTCGCTGCCAGGAGCGCCGCTCTGCTCGGCCGCTTCCCGCTGTACCCGGGGCTCCAGGCGTTCCCCACCTTCGGCCACTAGGAGGAGCCGTGGACTCGACCGCCAGCCAGCACACCCAGACCGGGGCTCTCACCGAGGTCAGGCACCCGCTCGTCCAGCACAAGATCGGGCTCCTGCGCGACCGGGAGACGACGACGCAGATGTTCCGGCAGCTCGTGAACGAGCTGACGCTCCTGCTCACGTACGAGGCGACGAAGGACCTCGCGGACGAGGAGGTCGAGATCGAGACCCCCCTCGAGCGGATGAAGGCTCGCCGGATCTCCGGCAAGAAGGTCGCCATCTGCCCGATCCTCCGTGCAGGCATGGGCATGCTCGACGGCGTGCTCTCGCTCATCCCGGGGGCGCGAGTCGGGTTCATCGGCCTGTACCGGAACGAGGAGACGCTCGAGCCGGTCGAGTACTACGTCAAGCTCCCCGACGACCTCGCCGAGCGCGACGTCATCATCCTCGACCCGATGCTCGCGACGGGCAACTCGACCGCGGCGGCAGTCGACCTCGTGAAGCGGTCGGGGGCGACGTCGGTGCGCCTGATCGCCCTGATCGCCGCTCCCGAGGGGATCCAGCGCGTCCACACGGAGCACCCCGACGTCCGCATCGTCGTCGCGGCCGTCGACCGCGAGCTGAACGAGCACGGCTACATCCTCCCGGGCCTCGGTGACGCAGGCGACCGCCTCTACGGAACGAAATAGCCTCGCGTGCGGCAGGCGATGAACGAGGTCGCGACGACGTCTCGGGAGGCATAGAGGGTGCTCGACGAGCTCAGGGCGACGCCCGAGGTCCTCTACGGCGGCGTGATCGCGTTCGTCATCGTCGTCTTGCTGACGCCGGCCGTCGGCGGGATGGCCCGGATGCTCGGCGTCGTCGACGAGCCGGACCCGCGTCGCGTCCATCGTGCGCCGATTCCGCGTCTCGGCGGCCTCGCGATCTTCCTCGGGATCCTCATTCCGTCTCTCGCGTTCCTCGACCTCTCCGGGGAGAGCCGAGGCGTCCTGCTCGGAGCGGCAGTCGCCACGGTCCTGGGGGCGGTCGACGACTTCCGGGGGCTCTCCCCGCCCGTGAAGCTGACGGGCCAGTTCGTCGCGGCGTCGATCCCCTGCGCGTTCGGCGTCTGGATCGACCACTTCACCTTCCCGCTCATCGGTGTCGTCGACCTGCCCGCATGGCTCGGGGTGTCGCTCTCGATGCTCTTCATCGTGGCGGTGATGAACATGGTCAACTTCCTCGACGGCCTGGACGGGCTCGCAGCCGGCGTCTGCGGGATCGCGGGCGTGACCTACGCGATCCTGGCGCTCTCGCTCGGGAAGCCCGACCCGGCGATCCTCTCCGCCGTGGTCGCGGGCGCGTGCCTGGGGTTCCTGCGGCACAACTTCTTCCCGGCCCGGATCTTCATGGGGGACTCCGGCGCGCTCTGTCTCGGCTTCGTCCTCGCGTCCGTCTCCATCCAGGGGCTGCTCAAGACCGCGTCCACGGTCGTCCTCATCCTGCCGCTGCTCGTGCTCGCCGTGCCGATCCTCGACACCTCGTTCGTCGTGGCGCGGCGGCTGAAGCACAACCAGCCCATCTACACCGCCGACCGAAGCCACCTCCATCACCGGTTCCTGAACATCGGGTTCTCGCAGAGGCGAGCGGCCGTCACGATGTGGCTGTGGTGCGCGAGCCTCGCGGGCGCGGCGCTCGCCACGCGCTTCGTCCCGTTCCGCGAGGGTGGCGAGTGGCACCCCCTGGAGACGATCGTCGTCATCGGGATCGCCCTCGTGGCGATCCTCTTCTCGGTCTACGTCGTCTACCTGCTCGAGATCGTGAAGCTCATGAACCCGCGGATCCGGCGTCGCGCGCGCGAGGCCGACGAGGCGCGGGAGCGGCTCACGGCCTAGGCGACCCCCCGCCGGGGGCGCTAGCGCGCGTCCGCGTCACGGCCCGCGGCGGCGCGCTCCACGAAGTCGGCGAGGTGCTCGTTGAAGTCGGGATGGCGCTGAACCGTGTGCCCGTAGCCCGGCAGCACGATCCGCTCGGCGCCGAGCTCCCGCTCGAGCACGTCGCAGATCGCGTCGAACGCAGGGTGGTGCGCACCGGACACGACGAGCGTCGGGAACGGAGCCGCTGCGAGGTCGTGCAGGGGGATGTCCGCCTCCCAGGGCCCGCGCTCGTTCGCGAGCGCGCGGGCAGCCTGCTCCAGCTCGGGCGGGAGGGGGGACGGCGGTTCGAACCCCGAGCCGACGGCACGCAGGAACGCATCGAGGAACGCCTCCGGGTCGTGCCTCGGCCCGTTCGCCCAGAGCTCGGTGCCGCGCCGTACGAACTCTGCGACGGCCGGGGCGTGGGAGGCGACTCGCGTCGCAGGGGGCTCGATGACGGTCAGGGAGCCGACGAGCTCGGGTTGCCGGGCGGCTGCGAGCAGTGAGATCACACCCCCGTAGGAGTGGCCGACGACGTGATCCCCGGATCGCAGCAGGTCCGCCACCCACGCCGCGTCCAGCTCGAAGTCGATCCGGTCGACCGGGGGATTCGGGGGGAACCCGGGCCGGTCGAGGACGACGAGCTCGAACCGCTCTGCGAGCTGCCTCTGCGCGCCCCACGTCCCCCGCCCGCCGAGGACGCTTCCGTGAACGAGAACGAGCCGCTCCACCCGGCGATCGTAACGGTGTGTAACGAAGTCGCCCATATTTGGCTCGAAGAAGCGGAAATCGACTGTTACAAGGTGGGTGCTATGCTCCCCGCCGGGATGACGCCGGACGCGGCCCCCTCACCTCATTCGCTCGCCACCGCCTCGGGGCTCCTCCTGGACTCCCTCGCAGCGGCGATGATCGTCGGCGCCCTCGTCGGATGGGCGCTCGGAGCGGCCGGGATAGGTCTCCTCATCGGCGCCCTCGTGGGCATCCCGATGGGAGTCGCCGTCGTGTATCAGGTGTACGCCAGGGCGAAGACGCAATGAGCGGGGGGATCTTCACGACTCCCCGGGACGTACCGGGCCGCCTCGCACCGACGATCGCCGGAGGCACCGTCCTCCTGCTCGCGCTGCCCGTCTTCGCCGTCGCCGGCTGGCCGCTCTCGGGGTGGGCGCTGGCCGCCGTGCTCTGGCTCGCCGCGGAGATCTTCGCTCTCGTACTGACGCGTCTTCCCGGCCGTCCCGATAACCTCGCCGCGGCAGGCATGCGGGGCATCGGAACCACCTCTCGGGCACTTCTCGTCGGCATCCCGCTCGTGGTTGCCACGATCACGAACCAAAGCGTCGGGATCGCCGCGGCGATCCTCTACGCGCTCGTCTTCACGGTGGAGCTCGCAGTCGGTCTCACGGCGTACTTCGGCCAGGAGCCGAAGGCCAGATGAAGCGGGTCGCGTTCGCGCTGCTGGTCGCGGCGCTCGTGGCTCCATCCCAGGCGCTTGCCGCGAACGAATCCGACTTCGACCCGGCGCACGAGTGGGACCTCAAGACCTGGGGGCCGGAGCTCAAGATCGGCCCGATCGACATGTCGATCAACAAGGCGGTCGCGTACCTCATCCTCGGCTCCATCGCGTCCATCGCGCTCGGGCTCGTCCTGATGCGCGTCAAGGTGGGGAGGGGCCCGACGCGTCGCCAGGCGCTCGGCGAGACGATCTACGACATCGCGCAGGTGCAGGTCGCCGAGCAGGGCCTTCCGACGAAGGCGATCGGACGCTGGTTCCCCTACGTGGCGTCCCTGATGATCTTCATCTGGGTCGTGAACATGCTGGGGTTCATCCCGCTCCCGCTCTCCGACGAGCGGTTCGACCTCTTCGGCGTCGAGCTCCCGACCCTCGCGATCTTCGCCGCCACGTCGACCCTCTCGGTGACCCTTGCGCTCGCGCTCATGACGTTCGTCTTCACGCACGTCGAGGGGATCCGCGAGAACGGCGTGCGCAAGTACTTCCGCAGCTGGATCCCCGAGGTTCCGAAGGCGATGCTGCCGTTGATCATCCCGCTCGAGATCCTCGGCCAGTTCATGCGGCTGATCAGCCTCTCCGTGCGTCTCTACGCGAACATGCTCGCAGGCCACATGCTCATCCTCACGTTCATCGGGCTGATCTTCGTGATCGGAAACCTCGCCCTCGCCGTCGTCGCGGTCCCCGCGGCTACGGTCTTCTACCTGTTCGAGGTCGTCATCGTCGTATCGATCCAGGCGTACATCTTCGCCGCCCTCTCCGCCATCTACATCGGCTCGGCAATCGAGCCGGAGCACTAAGGAGGCTCTCAGGACATGCTCTCGTCGTCTTTCTTCTTCCTCGCGGCCGTCGATGACGGCGCGGACGCCGGCAAGGCGATCGCCCTCGCGCTGGGCATCGGCCTCGGCTCGCTCGGAGCCGGCATCGGCATCGGCAACATCTTCGGCTCGATGATCCAGGCCGTCGCACGCCAGCCCGAGCTCCGTGGCGAGCTCCAGGGCATCCAGTGGCTCGGCTTCGCCCTGACCGAGGCCGTCGTGTTCTACGGACTCATCGGCGGGCTCCTCGCCTACGTCCTCGTCTGAGCGATGCTGCAGTTCCTGCTCGCAGCAACCGAAGAGTCGTCCGGGGGGCTCATCGACGTCGTCCCGGGCCTGATGATCTGGACGCTGATCTGCTTCGGGATCACGTTCTTCGTCCTCAAGCGCTTCGCGTTCGGCCCGATCCAGAAGACGATCGACGAGCGTCGCGACCGCATTCGTGCGGCGGTCGACGAGGCGGATCGGGCGCGTGAGGAGGCGCGTGACCTCCTCGAGCAGCATCGGCAGCTGATCGCTGACGCGAAGGGAGAGGCGGCGACGATCCTCGCCGACGCGCGCAAGGTGGCGGACGCGCAGATGGACCGCACGAAGGAGGAGGCCGAGGCCGAGAGGCTCCGGCGCCTCGACGAGACCCGCCGCCAGATCGATGCCGAGACGAAGCGCTCCATCGACTTGATCCGCTCGGAGGTCGCGGACCTCACGCTCGAGGCCACCGCCCGTGTCACGGGGAAGGTCCTCGATGCCGAGGACCAGCGCCGCCTCATCGACGAGGCTCTCTCGGAGCTCGACTTCTCGGCGCTGGAGAAGGACGAGGCGTAGGCATGGCCGTCGCGCAGCGCATGTACGCGCGCGCCCTCTTCGAGGCTGCGGGCGATGCGGGTCGGGTCGAGCAGGTGTCGGCCGACCTCGGGGCGCTCGCGCAGGCTCTCGACGACGTCCCCGAGCTCAGAGCCTTCCTTCGGAACCCCCAGATCGATCCGACCGGCAAGGCCGAGGTGCTCGGCGAGCTCACGACCGGCGCCGACGAGCTCGTCCGCAACTTCGCCCGGCTCGTCGCCGAGAAGGGCAGGGCGGGGGAGATCTCCGAGATGAGCGCCGAGTACGAGGCGCTCGTCGCCCGCTCGCAGAATCGCCTGGCCGTCGAGCTGACGACCGCCTACGAGCTCTCGGACGACGAAGCCCGGTCGATCGTCTCGACGATCGAGCAGGCCTCCGGTCGCACGGTCGAGGCGACCCGAAGCGTCGACGCGAGCATCATCGGCGGCATCGTCTTGCAGGTGGGCTCGCACCGCGCCGACGGAAGCGTCCGTGGTCGCCTCGAGCGCCTCCGGCACCAATTGGCAACGAGCCAGTGATGACGACCACCGGCACATCGACAGACGCTACGACAGCGGCCGCGAAGCGGACGCCTCCAGGGATTTGCGCGCGCGGCTCTCGCGCAAGCGGAATCCGCGTTCGCGCATAAAGGAGACAACGGATGAAGCTACGCCCCG
Organism: Gaiellaceae bacterium; assembly: GCA_041557575.1. Lineage (GTDB taxonomy): Bacteria > Actinomycetota > Thermoleophilia > Gaiellales > Gaiellaceae > GMQP-bins7. The sequence continues at coordinate 42,203 of JBFFGH010000001.1, read as the reverse complement.
AAGAGATCACCTCGATCCTGAAGGACAGGATCCAGCAGTTCGAGGTCGAGACCGACCTCTCGGAGGTCGGGACCGTCCTCCAGGTCGGTGACGGAATCGCCCGCATCCACGGCCTCGAGAACTGCGTCGCCCTCGAGCGCCTCGAGCTCGAGCACGGCGTCGTCGGAATCGCGTTCAACCTCGAGGAGGACAACGTCGGCACGGCGCTCTTCGGCGAGTGGCAGCACGTCAAGGAAGGCGAGCCGGCACGGCGCACCGGAGAGGTCATGAGCGTCCCGGTCGGGCCGGCCCTCCTCGGTCGAGTCGTCGATCCGCTCGGGAACCCGCTCGACGGTCTCGGCCCGATCGAGACGACGGAGCGTCGTCCGCTGGAGTTCAAGGCGCCGGGTGTCATCAGCCGGCAGCCCGTGAAGGAGCCCCTGCAGACCGGCCTCAAGTCCATCGACGCGATGACCCCCATCGGGCGCGGCCAGCGCGAGCTCATCATCGGCGACCGCTCCACGGGGAAGACCGCGGTCGCGATCGACACGATCCTGAACCAGCGCGGCGGCGACGTCATCTGCATCTACGTCGCGGTCGGCCAGAAGGGCTCGACGGTCGCGCAGGTCGTCGACCGGCTTCGCGATGCCGGCGCGATGGAGTACACGATCGTCGTCTCCGCGCCCGCCCAGGAGGCAGCGCCGATCAAGTGGATGGCTCCGTTCGCCGGCGCGGCGATGGGAGAGCACTTCCTCTACAACGGGCAGCACGCGCTCTGCATCTACGACGACCTCTCGAAGCATGCGGACTCGTACCGGCAGCTCTCGCTGCTCCTCCGCCGGCCTCCGGGCCGCGAGGCGTTCCCGGGAGACGTCTTCTACCTCCACTCGCGCCTGCTCGAGCGCGCCTGCAAGCTCTCCGACGAGCTCGGCGGCGGCTCGCTGACCGCGCTCCCCGTGATCGAGACGCAGGCCGGGGACATCGCGGCGTACATCCCGACCAACGTCATCTCGATCACCGACGGCCAGATCTTCCTCGAGTCGAGCCTCTTCTACTCCGGGGTCAGGCCGGCCATCAACGTCGGCACGTCGGTCTCGCGGGTCGGTGGCAACGCGCAGACGAAGGCGATGAAGAAGGTCGCCGGGCGCCTCCGCCTCGACCTGGCCCAGTACCGCGAGCTCGAGGCGTTCGCGCAGTTCGGCTCGGAGCTCGACGCGGCGACGCAGCAGGCGCTCGGCCGCGGCGAGCGGATGGTGGCGACGCTCAACCAGCCCCAGTACGTGCCGTGGCCCATGGAGGAGCAGGTCGTCGCGATCTACGCGGGCATCCACGGCTGGCTCGACAAGGTTCCCGTGGCCCAGGTGCCAAGGTTCCACGAGGAGCTGCGCGAGCACCTGCGCGCCGAGGGCTCGATCCTCGAGTCGATCCGCTCGACGGGCGACCTCCCGGACGACGTCGCGGAGAAGCTGGCCGCGGAGCTGGAGCGGTTCGTCCACGGCTTCAACGTCGAGGAGGAGAAGGGGCTCGCGGGCTAGCCGCGACGACCCGAGACGCGCATGGCAACAGTCCAGGAGCTCAAGCGCCGGATCCGTTCCGTCCGCAACACGCGGAAGATCACGCGAGCCATGGAGCTCGTCGCCGTGGCGAAGCTGCGGCGGGCAGAGCAGCGGATCGTTGCGCTTCGCCCGTACGCCGAGACGATGGTCGAGCTCATCGCCGGGGTGGGGAGGGCGTCGTCCGCGGTCAGGCTCCCCCTGCTCGACCAGCGCGAGACGGTCGAGACCGTCGCGATCGTCCCGCTCACGGGCGACCGCGGGCTCGCCGGTGCGTTCAACGCGCAGATCCTGCGCCGTGCGTTCGCGCTCGAGCGAGCGCTGCAGGCGGAGGGAAAGGCCGTCCGGTGGATCACGGTGGGGAAGAAGGGCCGATCGACGCTCCTCTTCCGCCGGCGTGAGCTCTCCGGCTCGTACATGGGCTTCACCGACCATCCCGGATACGCGGATGCCCAGGCGATCTCGCATCGGGTCGCCGAGCTCTTCACCTCGGGCGAGGTCGATCGAGTGACCCTCGTCTACAACACGTTCATCTCCGCGCTCACGCAGAAGGTGACGGAGAAGGACGTGCTCCCGATCTCGGCGGACATCCTCGAGACGGACGAGCAGGAGCGGGCCGACGACATCCTCCGCGGTGACTTCATCTTCGAGCCGGAGCCGGAGGAGATCCTGGAGCGTCTGCTCCCCGTGTACCTGGAGACGCAGATCTACCGGGCGCTGCTCGAGTCCACGGCATCCGAGCAGGGGGCCCGCATGACGGCCATGCGGAACGCGTCGAAGAACGCGGGCGAGCTCATCGACACCCTCACGCTGCGGATGAACCGCGCGCGCCAGGCGGAGATCACGCAGGAGATCCTCGAGGTCGTGGCGGGCGCCGAAGCGCTGATGTAGTCGCGCAGCAGACCGCGCGGGAGCGGATCCGGCCTGCGTGAAGATCCCTGAAGCGCGGCGGCGGAGCCGCCGCCGGGCGCAGCGACGTCGACCCCCGCGCCGTTGCCCACTAACTAGAAGTGACTTCGCGCGTTGAAGTACCTGAGTCATGGCGAGCCACGTGGAGCACACACGCGCGGCTAGCATCATCTCGGTGGAGGCCGTCGCAGACCGAGACGAGAGCGCGGAGCGCTTCTCCCGTGCGACTGAGATCGCGACGCGTTTCGTCGCGAACATCGAGAGCGTCGTCTACGGCAAGCGCGAAGAGGTCAAGCTCGTCCTCACCGCGCTCGTCTGTGGTGGCCATGTGCTGCTCGAAGACGTGCCGGGGACGGCGAAGACCGTGCTCGCGCGGGCGATCGCAGGGACGATCGAAGGGGCGCTGCCGTCCCGCATCCAGTGCACTCCCGACCTCCAGCCGACCGACGTCACCGGTCTCTCGATCTTCAACCAGAAGTCGCGCGACTTCGAGTTCCGCCCCGGCCCGATCTTCGCGAACGTCGTGCTCGTCGACGAGATCAACCGCGCGACGCCCAAGACGCAGTCCGCGCTTCTCGAGGCGATGGCCGAGTTCCAGGTGACCGTCGACGGCGTCACGCGCGAGCTTCCTTCGCCGTTCCTCCTGATCGCGACGGAGAACCCGATCGAGTACGAGGGGACGTTCCCTCTGCCGGAGGCGCAGCTCGACCGTTTCTTCCTCAGGACGGCGCTCGGATACCCGGGCATCGAGGACGAGCTGCGCATCCTCGAGGAGCAGCGCTTCGCGCATCCACTCGAGACCCTCGAGCCCGTCGTCGGGCTCGCCGACATCGAGGCGCTCCGGGCAGGAGCACGTGAGGTCTACGTCGACGACGTCATCCACCGCTGGCTCGTCGAGCTCGTTCGCGCCACCAGGGAGCAGGAGTCCGTCGTGATCGGGAGCTCGGTGCGCGGCAGCCTCGCGCTCGAGCGCGCCGCACGTGCCTGGGCGCTGCTCCAGGGACGGAGCTTCGTGATTCCCGACGACATCGAGCAGCTGTTCGTGCCCGTCCTCATCCATCGCGTCGTCTTCACGCCGACGTTCGTCGCCCGAGCGCGCGCTGCGAGCTGGGAGCAGGCGATCGGAGAGTTCAGGGATGCGTGCCTCGCGGTCGCGCCGCGCCCGGGCTCGGAGGAGGACCCGATCTTCGAGCGGCCCCCCCAGGGCTAGATCGGGCGGCGTGTGACGAGCACGCGACTCACGTTCCCGTTCGTGCCACGACGGCGCGTGATCGGGCTCTCGTACGGGTCGATGCGCAGCCTGCGCCGCGGGGCGGGCTCCGACGTCGCCGGCTCGCGGCTCTACCGACCCGGAGACGACATGCACTCGATCGACTGGTCGGCGTCCGCCCGGCTCTCCGCGGCGCGTGGGCAGGACGAGTTCGTCGTGCGCGAGCGCTTCGCCGAGGAGGCGCCGAGAGTCGTGATCGTCTGCGACCGGAGGCGCCAGATGGCGCACTTCGCGCCGCCCCTTCCCTGGCTGGACAAGGTCGAGGCGATGCGGGACGCGGTCGAGCTCATCCTGGCGAGCTCGGGCTCGGCCGGGGCGTTCGTCGGCTACCTCGACTACGCGGACGGGGACCCGCACTGGCGACAGCCGAAGGGCGACCGGAAGATGATCGAGATCAGGGACGAGCGACTCTGGTCGGACGAGTTCGACGGCCCCGCGGACTGGCTGGAGCAGTCCGTCGAGCACCTCGCGACGCATCCCCGCGCGGTCACGCCAGGAACCTTCGTCTTCGTGATCTCGGACTTCCTCCCCGCACCGTCCCAAGACCTCTGGCTGTCGGTCATCGCGCACCGCTGGGACGTCGTCCCGGTGGTGATCCAGGACCCCGTCTGGGATCGGAGCTTCCCCGACGTGCAGGGGATCGTCGTTCCGCTTCGCGATCCCGAGACGGGCCGGCAGGCACCCGTCCGGCTCGGGCGCAGGGAGGTCGAGTCGCGCAGGGCGGCGAACGAACGGCGGACAGCCGAGCTCGTCGAGACGTTCAGGCTGCTCGACCTCGATCCCGTGCTGATCACGTCCGGGGAGACGTCGGACATCCTGGCCTCGTTCCTCGACTGGGCCGAGTTGCGCCGGACCAGGCGGGTGATCGGGCAGTGAGCGTGCACTTCACGATGCGCGCGACGTGGCTTGCCGTCGCCCTGGCCGTGCTCCTCGCCGTGGTCGGGTCGAACGCCGGCGCCCAGGCACCGGCTCCGGCGCAGGGCCCGGTCGTCGTCTCGGCAGACTTCAGCCCTCGCATCGTCCTCTTCGGAGACATCCTCACGGCGCACGTCGACGCCGTCGTGGACACGTCGGTCGTCGATCCCGCCACGGTCGAGACGAGCTGGGACTCGGCGCCCTGGGTCGCCGTCGGCGTTCCGCAGAGGAAGGTCGAGCGAGCCGGCTCCACCGCGCACGTTCGGACGACCTACCTGCTTCGCTGTCTCACCGCCGTCTGCGCTCCCGCGCGCGAGACGGAGCGGGTCGACCTCGACCCCGCCACGGTTGCGTACACCTCCCTCGAGGGCGGTCCGCACCAGCAGTCCGTCGACGCGGCGTGGCCGACGCTCGTCCTCCACACCCGGATCGGGGAGCTCGACTCCTCCCCGGACGCTCTCGCGGCCCCGTGGCGAGCAGACCTCGAGTCGCTCCCGGCGGTCTCGTACCGCCTCGAGCCCTGGCTGCCGATCGCAATCCTCGTCGTAGTCGGGCTCGCGCTGCTCGCGGTCGCCGCCGTCGTCGTCTACAGAGTGTGGCCGCGACGCGAGGCGGAGCCGGAGCCCGAGCCGGAGCCGGAGCCCGAGCCGGTTGCCTCCGTGCTCGAGCAGGCACTCGTTCTCCTCGAGAACGAGGTGTCGACGGATGGCGTCGAGGAGCGGCGCCGCGCACTCGAGCTGGTCGCGGACGAGGTGGAGCACCTCGGGGACGAGGAGCTGGCGCTGGCCGCCCGCGCGATGGCCTGGTCTCCCGTCTCCCCCGAGGCGGATCGGACGAAGGCGCTTGCGGCGGAGCTGCGAGTCCGGTTCGCGGACGTGCTGGCGGAGCTGGAGGCAGAGAGAGCGAACGGCGTGCCCGCGGGTGAAGGAGTGAACGGTGGACCTCCGTAGGCGCTCGCGGACGATCCCCAGCCCGGATGCACGGGCGCTGCGGCGTCCCCGTATCCGTACGGGGATCGTGCGGACGGCTCTGGTCGTCCTCGCGTGCGCGCTCCTCGGGGCGGCGTACGTCTCGGCCCGGGGCCTCGAGTCGCGCTCGAACGAGCTCGCCCCCGGAGGGCGTAGCGGCGTCGTCGTGATCGACCTCTCGCTGTCGATCGTGGAGCGCGACTACGGCCAGGTGAGCAGCGTCCTGCAGCGGCTGATCCGCGCGGGCAACCCGACCGGGCTCGTCGTCTTCTCCGACGTCGCGTACGAGCTCTTGCCTCCGCGGACCCCGGCGACGGAGTTGAAGCCGCTCCTGCGCTTCTTCGAGCCCAGGAACGGGAAGCTGCCCCAGAACCCGTGGACGCCGAACTTCCAGGCGGGAACGCGGATCTCGGAAGCTCTGGACCTCGCGCACTCGATGCTCCGGCGGGATAGCGTCTCGCCCGCGTCCGTCCTCCTCATCAGCGACCTCGAGACGGCTCCCACCGACTACTCGACGCTCGGCCGCACGCTCCGCAAGTACGCCGGCTCCGACGTGACGCTGCGGGTGGCGGCGCTGTCGCCCTCGAGTGACGCTCTCACGTTCTTCGGGGGGATCCTCGGGGAGAGCGTGTTCGTCGACGTGGTCGAGCCGCGCGCCGGGGACTCGGCCCCGCTCGACGTGTCGCTGCGCGGAGACACGCCGCTCGTCCTGCTGCTGACGAGCGGGCTCGTGCTCCTGGCGCTCGCGGCGCACGAGGTGCTTGCGGGCCGGCTCGCCCTGCCCGCGGGCGCGGGCTGGAGGAGAACGTGAGAGCGCGGATCGCGAAGGTTGCCCTCCCCGTCGCCATCGTCGCGGCGTGCCTTGCAGGGGCCATCTTCTCGTTCCTGCTCGCGATCGACGTCGCCACGACGAGCGCGGCACTTCGCGACGACGACATCCGCTACCGCGCCCGGCCGACCGAGCGGCTCTGGGAGCCGAGACAGCTCGTGCCGGGAGGGATGGCCAGGATGGCCCTCGGCGTCGACGACGACCTCCTCTTCCGCCGCGCGCTCCGTGCGACCCGGCTGAGCCACCCGGAGGCACCCGGATTCTCCGACCCGTCCTATGTCGTGAACCGGGCCGATGCGTCGGCGTGGCTCACGGACATCGTCCAGGGCGACCCGGGCAAGGAGCGCCGCTCCGCCGCCGCCAACCTCCTCGGAGTGCTGAGCTTCTCGGACGCGATCGCCGACTACTCGAACCGCGGCAGGCTCCTCGCGGCAGCATCCGGCCGGTTTCGCCAGGCGATCGTGCTCGACCCGCAGAACGACGAGGCGAAGCACAACCTCGAGCTCACGTTGTCGCGTTCGCAGGGACTCGAGCTCAGCGAGTCCGGAGGCGGGACGAACCCGTCACCGGGAGGGAAGGGCGCGAAGGGCGCCGGCGCCGGCGAGGCCGGGAGCGGCTACTAGGCGGCGAGTCTCGTGGACCTGACCCTGCTGACGCCCAAGAGCGGTCTCCTGGCCCTCATCGTGCTCGTTCCGCTGCTCGCGCTCGTCCGCACGCGCCGGGTCGGCCGGAGCGTGCGCCGCGCGCTCGGGCTCGTCGAGCCGCGCCGTCGGTTCTTCGCCATGCCCGTGGCCGCGCTCGTCCTGACGGCAGCGCTCCTCGGAGTTGCCGCCATGCAGCCGGTCGTCTCGACGGACGAGACCCGCCGCGTGCGGACAGACGCGGAGGTGTTCGCCGTCTTCGATGTGAGCCGTTCCATGCTCGCGAGCCCGGGGCCGGGTGAGGCATCTCGGCTCGCGCGGTCGAAGGCGGCCGCTCTGAAGCTGCGCGATGCCATCCCCACGGTCCGCTTCGGCGCAGCGTCGATTACCGACCGTACGCTCCCTCACCTCTTCCCGACCGGTGACGAGGACGTGTTCCGGGCGACGCTCGAGAAGGCGATCGGGATCGAGCGGCCGCCCCCGGTGCACTCGCTCGTTCGCCGGGTGACGAGCCTCGAGTCGCTGGGCGCCGTCGCGACGCAGTCGTTCTTCTCGCCCGAGGCGAAGCGGCGCATTCTCGTCGTCTACACCGACGGGGAGACGCTGCCGGGCACGCGCGCGCGACTCGGGCCGCTGTTCCAGCGCCCACCGGGCATCTCCGTCGTGTTCGTCCACGTCTGGGGGCGGGACGAGCGCATCTACGTCCGGAAGGCCCCGGAGATCGGCTACCGGGCCGACCCGGCCGCTCGCGAGGCACTCGATCGCATCGCATCCGGGATCGGCGGCGAGGTCGTGGAGGAGAACGAGCCCTCGAAGGCGACGCGCGAGGTCTCGCGACTCGTCGGCAGCGGACCGACCGTCGTCGAGGGCGAGAAACGGCGCGACGTCCCACTCGCCCCACCGCTTGCCGCTGCGGCATTCCTGCCGCTCGCGCTGCTCCTCTGGCGGCGAGACCGGTGACCGACGGCCGGGCGCGAGCCAGAGGCCCCCGGGGACTGCTGCGCTACGGGGTCGGCTCGTCGATGTCGCGTTCTGGCGAGAGGTCGACGAACGGCTCGAGCGACTCGGGAAAGCCGTTCTCGTCCATGTACGAGATCGCGCGGCTCGCGATCCAGACGAGCGCCGCAGGGCTCGCGGACTCGAGCGCATCGCGCACCGCCCTGTCACCGTGCTGCGGACCGCCGCCCACTCCGGACTGGGCGCGCCTCAGGAGGCAGAGCTTCGCGGCCGCGATGTCGGCATCGCCCCCGATCATCTCGTACCACTGGACGCCCACTGCGCGCTCGACCTGGTCGCGCACGTCGAGGGCGAGCCGTCCGGCGTCCTCGGAGGCGACGAAGTAGTCGGCCTTGCTCCTTCGGTCATCCTCTCTTCGTGGAATCGGCACTCGGCTCTCCTCCTAACGAAATTGCCTTCGGGACGTCACACAGTATGATCCTGCACCTCGATCAGGGCACGAAGGCGCTCGGGCGTCCGGCAGGCGGGCAGACCGCCGTGTGAGTCGGGAGTCCGGCCGACCGGCGGCTTCGGGGCCTGGCCGAGACAACCGCAGGAAGACACTCGGATGGAGGGAGTACATGCGTAGATCCTCAATCTGGCTCTTGGCGGGTGCGACGGCGCTCGTTGCGAGCCTCATCGTCGGGCCCGCCGCGAACGCCAAGGTCGAGCGGCAGTCGGCCGGCACGGTGGTCATCGGCCACGACCAGGAGCCGGTGACGCTCAACAACTACATCAGCGAGGGGAACCTGTACGCCACGTCACTCGTGACGAACACGGTCCTCGCCGGCGGGATGATCTACAACCAGAAGGCGAAGCTCATCCCGTACCTGTTCGCAGGTCAGCCGAAGATCACGAAGGCCGATCCGCTCACGGTCAAGTTCGCATACGGCAAGAACGCTGTCTGGAGCGACGGGCGGCAGGTGACCGGGGCCGACTTCAGGGCAACGTATGCCACGGTCATGAACCCGAAGTGGGACATCACCTCCCGCGAGGGCTGGGAGGACATCCAGAAGATCACCGCGAAGGGCAAGAACGTCACGGTGGCGTGGAAGAAGGGGAAGGCCTACTCGGCCTGGGACGCCCTGATCGCTTCGTCCCCGCTTCCCGCGCACAAGCTCGCCGGCCAGGACTTCAACCAGTGGGGCCGGAACGGGTTCGACGTCTCCAGCGGTCCGTTCAAGTTCACGAGCTGGCAGCGGGGCACGCAGATCGTCCTCTCGAAGAACGCGGCATTCAAGGCGAGGGCCGGTGCCAAGGTCGACCGCATCGTGTTCCGCTACATCCCGAACACGGCGTCGATCTTCCAGGCGCTCACCTCGGGTGAGATCCAGTTGACGGAGCCGCAGCCGCAGCTCCAGATCGTGGACCTCTACAAGAACTCGAAGTTCAAGGTGCAGTCCGGTCCCGGCTACTTCTGGGAGCACATGGACATCCAGTTCGGGCCGAAGGCCGCTCCTGGCATCAAGCAGAAGTACGTCCGCCAGGCAATCGTCCAGGGCATCAACCGCGCGCAGATCCGGCAGGCGCTGTACGTCGCTCCGGGCCTCGTCGCAAGTGCCAAGGACCTGCCCGTGCTCCAGAGCAACATCTTCAAGCCGTTCGAGGAGTACTACAAGCCGAACTGGGCGAAGTGGAAGTTCAACCAGTCGAAGGTCATCGCGCTCCTCAAGGGCAAGGGCTGCACGGGTGGCCCGGACAAGCCTGCGGCGAACAACTCCGACATCTGGAGCTGCCCCAACGTCGGGAAGCTGAGCTTCCGCTTCACGACGACGTCCGGGAACCAGCTCCGGGCGCTGACGTTCGAGATCGCTCAGAAGCAGCTCAAGAGCGTCGGCATCGAGCTGGTGCCTCGGTTCGGCCCGGCGGGAACCGTCTTCGGAACCGTGCTCCCCTCGGGTGACTGGGACATCTTCATGTTCACGTGGCTCGGTGGCCCCACGAGCTCGGCGACGAGCTTCGGCCTCTACGGCTGTGGCGGTGACCAGAACTACATGAACTACTGCAACAAGAAGGCGTCCGATCTGCTCAAGAGGGCGCAGTTCACGCCGGATCCCAACAAGCGGGCGCCGCTTCTCAACCAGGCCGAGAAGATCATGGCGAACGACGTGATGTCGATCCCGATGTACGTCCGGCCTGGGTTCCTCATCAACTCGACGAACGTCAAGGGCCCGGTCATCAACCCGACTCAGCAGGGCTCTACCTGGAATGCGGAGAAGTGGACGGTGGCTGGGTAGTCACGAGCACCGACCAGGCGCTCCGCGCCTCGTACGACAGGAGTCCCGCTCCCGCTTCGGCGGGGGCGGGGCTTCCCTCTAACATCCATCGAACGCGATGCTGACCTACGTCATACGCCGCCTGCTCTACAGCGTCGTCGTCCTGATAGCGGCGAGCTTCATCATCTTCTCGTTCGTCTCGCTGGCGGCCGACCCCCTTGCGTTCCTGAAGATGCAGCCGAACGCGTCGCAGATCACCATCGAGCGCATCTCGGAGCGAAAGCATCTCAACGACCCGATCCCGGTGCAGTACCTCTACTGGGCCAAGGACGCTCTCACCAATCAGTTCGGTACGACGACGGTCGGCGACCGCCCGATCCTTCCGGAGCTCACCCGGGTGATGGGGCACACGCTCCAGCTCGTCATCGTCGCCGAGCTCCTCGCGGTGATGATCGCCGTCTTCATCGGCGTCTACTCGGCGTTACGTCAGTACAGCGTCTTCGACTACACGGCGACCACGTTCTCGTTCCTGGGGCTCGCGACGCCCGTGTTCTGGCTCGCGCTGATGCTTCAGGTCCTCTTCGTGAACATCTACCTCTGGTTCGACGTGCGGATCTTCTACACGGCGAACCTGAGCGGAGTGGATCCCGGTACCGGCATCCACTTCGTCCTCGACCGCGCGCAGCATCTCGGCCTCCCGATCATCGTGCTCATGGTCGCGAGCGTGGCCACGTACTCGAGGTACATGCGCGCGTCCATGCTCGAGGTCGTGAACTCCGACTACGTGCGGACTGCTCGGGCGAAGGGCCTCCCGGAGCGGCGCGTGACGATGAAGCACGCGTTTCGCAACGCGCTCATCCCCCTCGTGACCATCGTCGCGCTGAACTTCGGCGCGCTCCTCGGGGGCGCCGTCGTGACGGAGACGGTGTTCGCGCTGGACGGAATGGGCCTGTACTTCGTCCAGCAGCTCCAGGGCGGCGACCCGTATCCGGTCATGGCCTGGCTCATGGTGACCGCCACGCTCGTCATCGTCTTCAATCTCGTGGCCGACATCCTCTACGGCTACCTCGATCCACGCGTCCGGTATGACTGAGAACCCTCCGACGCCCGACGAGCGCCAGATCCCCGCTCCCGCGACTGCGCCTGCGTCGGGGTCGACGAGCGACTTCGAGCTCACGTACGAGAGCGGCGTGGAGCTGAAGGCCCGGAGCCAGTGGGCCTACGCGCGCATGCGGTTCTTCCGGCACCGCCTCGCGGTCGTGAGCCTGGCCTTGCTCATCCTCATCCTCTTGGTCGCGATCTTCGCCAAGCATGTCGCCCCGTACGGATTCAACGACCAGGACTACCTCAACATCGCGAAGGGCCCCACCTGGGACCACCCGTTCGGGACCGACCTGCTCGGACGCGACTACCTGAGCCGTGTGATCTACGGCCTGCAGACGTCGCTCTGGGTGGCGTTCTTCGTCGCCTTCCTCTCCACGATCCTCGGGACGGCGATCGGCGCACTGGCCGGGTACTACGGCGGGACCGTGGACAACCTGCTCATGCGTTTCACGGACCTCATCCTCACCCTCCCCGGGCTTGCCGTCCTCCTCACCGCGGCGGCCTTCCTCGGCCAGGATCAGAAGAGCATCGGGCCCATCACCCTCTCGCAGCCCGTCATGATCGGCTTGATCCTCGCGTTCCTCTTCTGGACGGGCCTCGCGCGGATCGTGCGCGGCGTCTTCCTCTCGCTCCGTGAGAAGGAGTTCGTCGAGGCCGCGAAGGCCTCCGGGGCGAGCGACATGCGGATCATCATGCGCCACATCCTTCCCAACTGCGTCGGCCCGATCGTCGTCACGATGACGCTGATCGTCGCGACGGCGATCCTCGTCGAGGCGGCGCTGTCGTTCCTCGGGTTCGGCATCCAGCCTCCGAAGCCGGCTCTCGGCAGCCTCATCGCCGACGGGAACGTCGGCGGCCTCGGCTACTGGTGGCTCGTCACCTATCCAGGCCTCGTCATCGTCGTGATCGCGCTCGCCGTCAACTTCATCGGCGACGGTCTCCGCGACGCCCTCGACCCGACCCAGCGACTCCGTGCCTGATCCCATCCTCTCCGTCGACGGCCTGACGGTCGAGTTCGCGACCGAGGACGGGATCGTCCATGCGGTCACCGACGTCACGTACGACCTCTACCCGGGCGAGACGCTCGGTGTCGTCGGCGAGTCCGGATCGGGCAAGAGCGTCTCGGTCATGGCGATGCTGGGACTGATTCCCGTCCCGCCGGGCCGCATCGTCGACGGTCAAGCGCTGTACAAGGGCCGCGACCTGCTCACGCTTCCGAAGAAGGAGCTTCGAGACATTCGGGGCGGCGAGGTCGCGATGATCTTCCAGGACCCGATGACGTCGCTGAACCCGGTCTTCACGATCGGCGACCAGATCGCGGAAGCCATCCAGACGCACAACCCGGGGACGAAGGACGACGACGCCAGGAAACGCGCGATCGAGCTCCTCGACCTCGTCGGCGTGCCGTACGCGGAGCGTCGATACGAGCAGTATCCCCACGAGTTCTCGGGAGGCATGCGCCAGCGCGCCATGATCGCGATGTCGATCGCGAACGAGCCGCAGATCCTCATCGCCGACGAGCCCACGACGGCGCTCGACGTGACGATCCAGGCTCAGATCATCGAGGTGATGCGGGCTGCGCAGCGGGAGACCCATGCCGCCACGATCCTCATCACCCATGACCTCGGGCTGATCGCGGAGCTCGCCGATCGCGTGGTCGTGATGTACGCGGGCCGTGTGGTCGAGCTCGGAGACGTCTTCACGATCTTCAACGAGCCCCGTCACCCCTACACGGTCGGGCTCATGAACAGCCTCGCGCGGGTCGACCTCGACCAGGAGTGGCTGGAGCCGATCCCGGGCCAGCCTCCGAGCCTCATCACCGCCCCGCCGGGGTGTGCATTTCATCCGCGCTGCGCGTTCTCGCAGGGGCGTGAGATCTGTCGCACCGACGTCCCCGAGCTCCGAACCTTCGGTGCGGCGGGACAGCACCTCTCGGCCTGCCACTTCGTCGAGGAGCTCGAGGCCCAGCACGTCATGGCCCGGGCGGCGGCAGCCGAGGGAGCGTGAGGCAAGTGGAGACGTCAGCAGCGACCGTGGAGACGGCTGCCCCGGAGGCCGCGCCTGCGCGCGACCCGGGCGAGATCCTCCGCGTCGAGGGCCTCGTCAAGCACTTCCCGATCAAGGCGGGGCTCTTCAAGCGAACGGTCGGTCAAGTCCGCGCGGTCGACGGTGTGGATCTCACGATCCGGCAGGGCGAGACCCTGGGCGTCGTCGGCGAGTCGGGCTGCGGCAAGACGACGCTCGGTCGCACGATCATCAAGCTGGTCGAGCCGACGGCGGGCCACATCGTCTTCGACGGGAGCGACATCACGAAGTTCAAGAGGCGGCAGATGCGCTCCATCCGGAGGGATGTCCAGATCGTCTTCCAGGATCCGTACGCGTCGCTGAACCCTCGTATGACCGTGCGGGAGATCGTCGCCGAGCCGCTTCGCATCCACGGCCTCTACAAGGGTGCAGAGGGCCGCCGCCGCGTCGAGGAGCTGCTGCGAACGGTCGGTCTCAGCCCCGAGCACGGAAACCGGTTCCCACACGAGTTCTCCGGCGGCCAGCGACAGCGAATCGGTGTCGCGCGCGCGCTCGCCCTGAACCCGCGGATGCTCGTGCTCGACGAGCCAGTCTCGGCGCTCGACGTGTCGATCCAGGCGCAGGTCGTCAACCTGATGGTCCAGCTGCAGAGGGAGTTCGGCCTCACCTACCTCTTCATCTCGCACGATCTCTCGATCGTCCGACACATCTCCGATCGCGTCGCCGTGATGTACCTGGGCAAGCTCGTCGAGGTCGGGACGCGCAAGGAGCTCTACGGAGCCCCGATGCATCCGTACACGCAGGCGCTCCTCTCCGCCGCCCCGATCGAGTCCCCCAACGTGCGGGGAAAGAGAGAGCGGATCGTGCTCAAGGGCGATGTCCCGAGCCCCGCGGACCCGCCTTCGGGCTGTCGGTTCCGGACTCGCTGCTGGAAGGCGCAGCAGGTCTGCGAGGAGCAAGAGCCTCCGCTCACGGTCCCGTCCGGTGGCGGCCATCCGGTCGCCTGTCACTTCCCGGAGGTCATGAAGCCGCTCGACGTCGTCTCGACGGCGGCGGGCCAGTAGCGCTCATGGCCCGCGGGTTGTCCCCTAACTCCCACCGCGCGGGCTCGTCCAAGAAGGCATGACGGTGGTTTCGCGGTCCGTTGTCTGCGATCGGGTTCGATCCCAGATCTCCCTGCGCCTCGACGGGGATCTCTCCCAGCTCGAGTCTCGCATGGTGGATGCGCACATCGTGCGCTGCGCCGAGTGCAGGGCGTTCGAGTCCGGCGCTCTAACGGTCACGGACCTTCTGCGCGCGGCACCCCTCGAGCCGCTCGAGAGGCCCGTCGTCGTTCGTCCCCCGGCGCGGACGTGGGTCGCGCGAGCCCAGATCGGGATGGCAGCCGCGCTCGCGCTCGTCTTCTTCGGTGTGGCCTCGCAGCTCGCCCAGCGACCGTCCGACTCGGGCTTCGGAGAGCCCGAGCGCTATCCGACATCGATGCAGCTCGAGCGCGAGGTCAAGCAGATCTTCGTGGCCGGCCGCACGTTCTCGCAGCACTCGGGCAACGTCATTCCCATCTGATCGCGTTCGGCCCCGGCCGAAGGCTCTGAGCGGCCTGCACGGCGCGCCTACGTCCGTCGTGACGGCGTGCGGCTCGTCGGCCGGGGGGCTGCGGTCAGTGCCGCGCGAGCAGCTCGACCTTCAGGCCCTTCTTCTGCATCTCCGCAAGGGTCGCGTTGACCTCGTCCCACTCGCTGAAGCCGAGACTGTTGAGGGATTCGAGCGAGAACCCGGCGGAGGACGGATCCTGGAACTGGTCTGCGGTCGCCGCGAGCGCACCCGAGAAGCGATCCAGCCTCTCCGCGAGCTCTGCGTTCAGATCCTCGAAGCCCTTCGCCACCGCGGCGTTGTCGACGTCGTCGGCGATGGCCCCGATGCGCAGCGAGGCCGTGTCGAGGCGCTCGATGAGGTTCTCGACGGAGTCCGACTTCGTGATGTCCGCGAACGCGAAGTCGACACGGTCGCGGGCGCTCACGATCGTCACCTGATACTCGGCCTTGGTGGCGGTCTCCTTGCCGCCCCCCGCGGCGGCAAGCGCGATCGCAACCGCGACAACGGCTGCGACGATGACTCCGCCCGCGACCAGCAGCTGTTTCGTCCTCGAGCTCACGAGTGGCC
This sequence comes from Gaiellaceae bacterium, assembly GCA_041557575.1. GTDB lineage: Bacteria > Actinomycetota > Thermoleophilia > Gaiellales > Gaiellaceae > GMQP-bins7. The sequence goes on along the minus strand of JBFFGH010000001.1, from coordinate 26,638 downwards.
AGGATAGCCAGGAGGAGGTCGCTTCCCACCTGGGGTTCCGTTGGGCTTCGATAAACTCGCCGTCGCCAGGCGCGGCCAGTCTGCGCCCTTCGACCTTCGCCTCAGGAGAACCATGTCCGAGAACGGATCTGACAGCACGAACACAGGCCGGATCATCGAGATCAAGGGCGTCGTCATCGACGCCGTCTTCCCTGACTCGCTCCCGGAGATCTACACCGCTCTGCGAGTGGAGTTCCCGGAGCACGACGGCACGACCCGCACGCTGATCGCGGAGGTGCAGCAGCACCTAGGCGACGATCGTGTACGCGCGGTCGCGATGGATTCGACGGACGGGCTCTCCCGCGGCTCCATCTGCGTGGACACAGGTGCTCCCATCTCCGTCCCGGTCGGTGCTCCGACGCTCGGGCGGCTGTGGAACGTGACCGGAGACCCCATCGACGAGCAGGGCCCCGCGCCCGAGGGCGTCGAGCGCTGGCCGATCCATCGCGACCCGCCGAGCTTCCGCGACCTCTCGCCGAAGATCGAGATCTTCGAGACCGGCATCAAGGTCATCGATCTCATCGCCCCGTACGTCAAGGGTGGCAAGATCGGCCTCTTCGGCGGCGCGGGCGTCGGCAAGACAGTGCTCATCCAGGAGCTCATCCACAACGTCGCCCTGCAGCACGGAGGCGTGTCGGTGTTCGCGGGCGTCGGCGAGCGGACGCGCGAGGGGAACGACCTCTGGCTCGAGATGAAAGAGTCGGGCGTCATCGACAAGGTCGCGCTCGTCTACGGACAGATGAACGAACCGCCGGGAGCGCGCCTGCGCGTCGGCCTTTCGGGGCTCACCATGGCCGAGTACTTCCGCGAGGAGGGCCAGGACGTGCTCCTCTTCATCGACAACATCTTCCGCTTCGTGCAGGCGGGCTCGGAGGTCTCTGCGCTTCTCGGCCGGATGCCGAGCGCCGTCGGCTACCAGCCGACGCTCGCGACCGAGATGGGGCAGCTCCAGGAGCGGATCACCTCCACCCAGACGGGCTCGGTGACGTCCGTGCAGGCGATCTACGTGCCGGCGGACGACCTCACGGACCCTGCGCCCGCGAACACGTTCGCACACCTCGACTCGACGACGGTGCTCGAACGGGCCATTGTCGAGAAGGGCATCTACCCCGCGGTCGACCCCTTGAACTCGGTCTCGCGTGCGCTCCAGCCCGGGATCGTCTCCGACGAGCACTACTCGGTGGCGACGACGGTGCAGCAGATCCTCCAGCGCTACGCGGACCTCCAGGACATCATCGCGATCCTCGGCATGGACGAGCTCACGGACGAGGACAAGCTCGTCGTCGCTCGCGCGCGGCGCATCGAGCGCTTCCTCTCGCAGCCGAACTTCGTCGCCGAGCAGTTCACGGGCACGCCCGGGAAGTACGTCAAGCTCGAGGACACGATCCGGAGCTTCCGCGAGATCCTCGACGGCCGGCACGATGAGCTGCCGGAGTCGGCCTTCTACATGGTCGGCACGATCGAGGAGGCAGTCGAGAAGGCCCGGCAGGCCGAGGCAGTCACCGCGTAGCGGGCGCCGATGGCGGAGACCCATCCCAAGTTCGACGTCGCGCTCGTCACGCCGGACGGGGCTGTCTTCGACGGCGAGGCGCAGATGATGGTCGTTCCGGGCGCCGCCGGTGAGATCGGCGTGCTCGCCCGTCACGCTCCTCTCGTGGCGACGCTCAAGTCCGGCTCGACGCGGATCTATCTCGACGAGTCGGAGGTGGTCGAGTTCGCCACGGGCCCCGGCTTCTTCAAGGTCGAGCTCGACCGCGCCCTCGCGCTCGTCGACGACGCGGTGAACGTCAAGGAGATCGACGACGAGCGGGCTCGCGCCCAGCTCGAGGCTGCGAAGGGCGAGCTCGAGAAGGTCGAGGCCGGTGAGTCCCAGGCGGACCGCTGGCAGCTCGAGCAGCGCATCAAGCACGCCGAGAACCAGCTCGCCGTCTCCGGCCGCACCACCGGCTAGCCACGGTGACGAGGGCCGCGTCGTGAAGGAGATCGCCCCCGGGATCTGGCACTGGGTCGAGACGCACCCGCGCATCAAGGTCCCGGTCTCCTCGTACTACCTTCCAGCCGAGCGGATCGTCATCGATCCACTCGCGCCGAGCACGGGTCTCGACTTCTTCGAGGAGCACGGCGCGCCGACGGACGTCCTGCTCACGAACCGTCACCACTACCGGTCGAGCGGGGCGTTCGCCGAGAGATTCGGTGCGACCGTGCGGTGCGTCCGGGAGGGTATGCACGAGTTCACGCACGGCGAGGTCGTCGAGCCCTTCGAGTTCGGGGACGAGCTTCCCGGCGGAGTCGTCGCGCACCGCGTCGGAGCGATCTGCCCCGACGAGACCGCGCTCTTCATCCCCGCCCGTGAGGCCCTCGCGGTCGCGGACGGTGCCGTGCGCATGGAGCAGGCCGGAGGGCTCGGGTTCGTGCCGGACTTCCTCATGGACGACCCCGAGCGGACGAAGGAGGGCCTGCGCGCGTCGTACCGAGGCCTCGCGGAGCTCGAGTTCCGCCACCTTCTCCTCGCCCACGGCGAGCCGATCACCGACACGGGGCGCGACGCGCTCGCCGCGTTCGCCGCGTAGTCGGGCACCGGGCAGGGATTGTCGAGCGGCGGGCGTATTCGCTAGCCTGAGCTCGCCCCGGAGAGCTTTGAACGGCAGCTTGGCGACCGGGTTACCAAACGCCTAAAGAGCCCGAGGGCCTCGCGGCTCCCGACCTCTTAGGCGGGAGCCGTTGTTCGTGAGGGATACGAGAGAACAGATCGAGAGCCTCCTCGCCGAGAAGATCCTCGTGCTCGACGGGTCCTGGGGCGTGCTCATCCACCGCCGGGGGCTCTCGGAGGAGGAGTACCGCGGCGAGCGCCTCCGTGAGCACGCGCGCGACGTCAAGGGCGATCCCGACCTCCTCAACCTCACGCGCCCGGAGATCGTTGCCGAGATCCACGATGCGTACTTCGCCGCCGGCGCGGACATCGCGACGACGAACACCTTCACCGCGACGTCCATCGGCCAGGCCGACTACGCGCTCGAGGGCCTCGCCCCGGAGATGAGCTTCGAGGGGGCGCGGCTCGCGCGCCGCGCGGCCGACGACTGGACGGCGAGGACCCCCGAGAGCCCGCGCTTCGTCGCCGGCTCGGTCGGCCCCCTCAACGTGACGCTCTCGCTCTCGCCGAAGGTGGAGGACCCCGCCTTCCGCGCGGTGACGTTCGACCAGGTGCGCGCGACGTACGAGGAGCAGATCGCGGCGCTGCGCGACGGGGGTGTCGACCTCCTCCTGATCGAGACGATCTTCGACACCCTGAACGCGAAGGCGGCGATCGTGGCCGCCTCGACGGTCGCTCCCGAGCTTCCGCTCTGGCTCTCGTTCACCGCGGTCGACAAGAGCGGCCGCAACCTCTCGGGGCAGACGTCGGATGCGTTCTGGATCTCCGTCGAGCACGCCGAGCCGTTCATCGTCGGCGTCAACTGCTCGCTCGGGGCGACGGAGATGCGGCCGTTCCTCGAGGGCCTCGCCGCGGTCTGCTCCACGTACGTCTCGTGCCATCCGAATGCCGGTCTTCCGAACGAGCTCGGGCTCCACGACGAGCAGGCGGAGGACACGAGCCGCTTCCTCAGGTCCTTCGCGGAGGACGGCCTGGTCAACCTCGTCGGCGGCTGCTGCGGCACGACGCCCGAGCACACGCACGCGATCGCGCGGGCGGTCTCGGGTCTCGCGCCTCGACGCGTCCCGGAGCGCTCACGGCTTCCGCGCTACTCCGGGCTCGAGCCCTTCGTGATCGGTCCCGACACGGGCTTCGTCGTCGTCGGCGAGCGCACGAACGTGACGGGCTCGGCGCGCTTCAGGCGGCTCGTCGAGGCGAACGACTTCCAGGGCGCGGTCGACGTGGCGCTGGAGCAGGTGCGGGGTGGCGCGAACCTGCTCGACGTCAACATGGACGCGGATCTGCTCGACGCCGAAGAGGCGATGACGACGTTCCTCAACCTGCTCGCGACCGAGCCCGAGGCCGCGCGCCTGCCGATCATGGTCGACAGCTCCCGGTTCGCCGCGCTCGAGGCGGGGCTCAAGTGCCTTCAGGGGAAGGGCGTCGTCAACTCGATCTCGCTCAAGGAGGGCGAGGGGCCCTTCCTCGAGCAGGCGCGGACGATCCGGAAGTACGGGGCGGCCGTCGTCGTGATGGCGTTCGACGAGCGCGGGCAGGCGGAGACGGTGGAGCGCAAGGTCGAGATCCTCGGGCGCGCCTACGACCTCCTCACCGGGCAGGCGGGATTCGCCCCGGAGGACGTCATCCTCGACCCCAACGTCCTTGCCGTGGCGACCGGGATCGAGGAGCACGCAGGCTTCGCGAAGGCGTTCATCGACGCGATCCCGCTGCTCGAGGAGCGCTGTCCGGGAGCGCTCGTCTCGGGCGGCATCTCGAACCTTTCGTTCGCCTTTCGCGGGAACGACGCCGTCCGCGAGGCGATGCACGCATCGTTCCTCTACCACGCGATCCGCGCAGGGCTCGGCATGGGGATCGTCAACGCCGGGCAGCTCGCGGTCTACGAGGACGTCGAGCCCGAGCTCCTCGAGCGGGTGGAGGACGTGATCTTCGATCGCAGGCCGGATGCGACGGAGAGGCTCGTCGAGCACGCGGCGACCGTGACGGGGGGCGGAACCAGGCGCGAGCTCGATCTCTCGTGGCGCGAGGCTCCGGTCGCCGACCGGCTCTCGTACGCCCTCGTGCACGGGATCGTGGACTTCATCGAGGAGGACACGGAGGAGGCGCGTCGGGCATCCGAGCGCCCGCTCGACGTGATCGAGGGCCCTCTCATGGACGGCATGAAGGTCGTGGGCGATCTCTTCGGCGCGGGAAAGATGTTCCTGCCGCAGGTCGTCAAGAGCGCACGCGCGATGAAGCGGGCGGTCGCCTACCTCGAGCCCTTCATGGAGGAGGAGACGACCGGGGCCTCGTCGGCCGCGCGAATCGTGCTCGCGACGGTCAAGGGCGACGTGCACGACATCGGGAAGAACATCGTCGGCGTCGTCCTCGGCTGCAACGGGTACGAGGTGATCGACCTCGGGGTCATGGTCTCCGCCGACCGGATCCTCGACACCGCGGTGGAGCAGGACTGCGACGTCGTCGGCCTGTCGGGGCTCATCACGCCTTCGCTGGACGAGATGGTCGCGGTCGCCAAGGAGATGGAGCGACGCGGCCTGGAGCTGCCGCTCCTCATAGGGGGCGCGACGACGTCGAGGCAGCACACGGCCGTCCGGATCGCGCCCGAGTACGGGCAGCCGACCCTCCACGTCCTCGACGCGTCGCGCGTCGTGGGCGTCGTCGCCGACCTGCTCGACGCCGGCCGCAGGGAACGCCTCGACGCCGAGAATCGATCCGACCAGGAACGCCTCCGCGCGCTCCATGCCGAGCGCGGCGCGAAGCCCCTGCTCTCGCTGCGCGAGGCCCGGGCTCGCCGTACTCCTGTCGAGTGGCACGAGGACGACCTCGTCGCGCCCGCGTTCACGGGGGCGCGCCTCGTCGAGGAGAGCATCCAGACGCTGCGTCCGTACATCGACTGGACGTTCTTCTTCCACGCGTGGGAGCTCAAGGGCCGCTTCCCGGCGATCCTCGAGGACCCGGAGAGAGGAGAGGTGGCGCGCGACCTCTTCGACGCCGCGAACGAGCTGCTCGACCGGATCTCGCTGGAGGGGTCGCTGCAGGCGCGAGGCGTCTACGGCTTCTGGCAGGCGAGTGCGGTCGGGGACGATCTCGCGCTCGACGATGGCCCGCGCTTCCCGATGCTGCGCCAGCAGGCCGACCACGCCGACACCCGGCCCAACCGCTCCCTGGCCGACTACGTGGCTCCCCGGGAGACGGGGCTCCGTGACCACCTCGGCGCCTTCGCGGTCGCCGTCCACGGAGCCGACGAGCTCGCCGAGGCATTCGCGGCGGCGCACGACGACTACCACGCGATCATGACCCGTGCTCTCGCGGACCGGCTCGCGGAGGCATTCGCCGAGCGCCTGCACCAGGTCGCCAGGCGTGAGTGGTACGCCCCCACCGAGCAGCTGAGCGGTGAGGAGCTGATCGGCGAGCGGTTCCGCGGGATCCGGCCGGCCTTCGGCTATCCGGCCTGCCCCGACCACTCGGAGAAGCGGACGCTCCTCGACCTGCTCGACGCGGCGCGCGTCGGGATCGGCCTCACCGAGTCGTGCGCCACGACGCCCGCGGCGAGCGTGAGCGGCCTGTACCTCGGGCACCCGCAGGCGCGGTACTTCTCGGTCGGCCGAGTGGGCCGTGACCAGGTCGCCGACTACGCGGAGCGAAAGGGCGTCGAGCTGGGTGAGGCCGAGCGCTGGCTTCGACCCAATCTCGCCTACGAGCCCTGAGCGGCCGTACCCTGTGGCCGTGCGGCGCACCCTCGCCATCGCGCTCGTCCTCGCGCTTGCGGTCGCCGGCGCTGCGCTCGCCGCGCGCGGTGATCCCCAGAAGCGGATCACCCGTGCAGATCAGGCACGCGCGAAGGCGATGGTGCTCCGGAAGGCGGACTTCGGCAGCGGGTTCATGACCGCGCCGTCGCCGTCCGGGCAGGGAGACGTCTACTGCAAGGCGCTGGACGAGTCCGACCTCACGATCACCGGCGAGGCGCAGTCCCCGAGCTTCGTGGGCGGTGTCGCGTCGACGTCGTCGCTCTCCCGCGTCTACGAGTCCGTTGCCGACTCGAACGCGTCGTGGCGCCGGGGCACGAGCAAGGCCGGCGAGAGGTGCCTCCGCGTGGTGTTCTCGAAGACGGCCGCGGCACAGGGCGGCCGTCTCACCTCTCTCGAGCGGCTCCGGTTCCCGAAGGTCGCGCAGCGGACGTCCGCGTACCGCCTCGTCATCGAGGCGCAGGGCCTGCGCGGCTTTCTGGACGTCGTCGCTCTCAAGCAGAGCAGGGCGCAGGTCGGGCTCCTCTTCGTCTCGGCGCTGAACCCGACACCCCGTGGGGAGGAAGTGCGTCTGGCGCGCATCGTGGCCAGGCGCATGAAGACCGCCATGCGCGGCGCCTGAGGCGCCGGCAGGCGACACCGCGCGAGCGGCGAACTCTGCCCACATGCCCTGTCGGGACAGGGCCTGAAGCGCCGTAGAGAGAAACGAGGCAAGGTGGTACCGTCAGCAACGGTCGTGGAGAGCTCGAGCCGTCTAGGCCTCCTTCGCCGGTCGCCGTCATTCGCCTATCTGTTCCTCGCGACAGCGGGGTCGAGCTTCGGCACGTACCTCGCCGCCGTCGCGCTGACGGTGAGCGTCTACGACGCCACCGGCTCGGGCACGTGGGTCGCCGGCCTGCTGATCGCCGACTTCCTCCCGATCGTCCTGATCGGGCTTCTCCTCGGGCCGCTCGTCGACCGGCTGTCGAGGCGACGCCTGATGATCGTCTCCGACCTCGTCCGGCTCGGCGTGTTCGCCGCCCTGCCGTTCGTCGGCTCACCGGGCGCCATCGTCGCCCTCGCGGCGGTGTCCGGCATCGCGACGGGCTTCTTCCATCCCGCGGCCAACGCGGGCCTCCCGAACCTCGTCGACGACGAGGAGCTGACGAACGCGAACTCGCTCCTCCAGACGGTCGAGACGATGGCGATGATGGCCGGGCCCGTCCTTGCCGGCGTGATGCTCACCGTCTGGCCGCCGTCGGTGCCGTACGCCGTCAACGCGGTGACCTTCTTCCTCTCGGCCGTGCTCGTTGCGCGTATCCCGGACGGGAAGCTCCGATCGGAGGAACCGGTCGCGCAGGGCCACTGGCGCGACGTCGCGGACGGCCTCAGGCTCGTCCTCACCTCGCGTCCTCTGCGCACCGTGCTCATCGTCTGGAACGTCGTCGTGATCGGAAGTGCGGCGGTGAACGTGGCCGAGGTCGTGTTCGCGAAGGACGACCTCGGTGCCGGCAACGTCGGCTTCGGCGTCCTCGTCGCCGCGAGCGGCATCGGGCTCGCGCTGGGGAGCTTCCTGGCGGCCCCGGCGCTCGGGAAGGTCGGCCTCCGGCGCCACTACATCGGCTCGATCACGCTCATGGGCGTCGGGTGGGGAGCCGCCGCGCTCAGCGGCTCGATCTGGCTGGCGGTGCCGTTCGTCATCGGCGGGGCGGCCGGCAACGGGGCTGCGGCCGTCTGCAATCGGCTCCTCGTGCAGCGGGGCGCGCCCGATCAGTACCGGGGCCGCGCGCTGGCGACCATCATGAGCTCGAACTACGCCGTCGTCGGGCTCGCGATGGCGGCCGCGGGCGTGCTCACCGACGTGTTCGGCGCCCGGGCGGTCTGGCTCGCTGCGGGAGCGATCTACCTCGCGGGGGCGTTCGTCGCGCTCCTCATGACCCGGTGGCTCCCGGTGAGAAGCGAAGAGGAGCGCATGGCGATCGACGAGAGCGCCGAGTCGGCGGTGGCGGCGCTCGGCGTCGGCAACGGCAACGGGCGCGCGGAGCCGCCGGTACCGCGCGACGTGCCAGTCTCGCCGATCGAGCGCATCGCGACGCTCCTCGAGGAGATCGAGGCGCGCCGTGAGCTCGAAGCCCGCGCGCGCTCCGACGCCTGATTCCGCATCCTGCGAAGCCGCGTAGAGTCCTGGCCGTGGCGCGCAGGAACTGGTCGCACGAAGAGCTCGTCGCAGGTGTCAGGTCCTCGGACCGGCGTGCGCTCGCACGGGCCATCTCGCTCGTGGAAGACGGCGACCCCCGCTCGTACGACCTGGTTCGCGAGCTCTATCCCGGAACCGGCGGCGCGACCGTCGTCGGCGTCACGGGGCCGCCGGGGGCGGGCAAGTCCAGCCTCATCGGGGCGCTCGTCGGCCACGTCCGGGAGCGCGGGCCGACGGTCGGGGTCGTCTCGGTCGACCCGTCCAGCCCGTTCTCGCGCGGGGCACTGCTCGGCGATCGCATCCGGCTCTCGGATCACTTCCTCGATCCGGGCGTCTACATCCGCTCCATGGGAACCCGGGGTCACCTGGGCGGGCTCGCCGAAGCCACGCTCCAGGCGGTGCTCATCCTCGACGCGGCCGGCAAGGACGTCGTGTTCGTCGAGACGGTCGGCGCGGGGCAGAGCGAGGTCGAGGTCACCGGAGTCGCGGACACGGTGCTGCTCGTCCTCATGCCCGGCTCGGGCGACTCCGTCCAGGCGCTGAAGGCGGGGATCATGGAGATCCCCGATGTGATCACGATCAACAAGTCCGACCATCCCGAGGCGAAGACGATGCTGAACGAGGTGCGCTCCATCGTCGCGCTCGCGGAGCCCGAGCGCCGCCCCGCGATCCTGCTGACCGAGGCGCTTCACGGCGAGGGCGTCCCGGAGCTCTGGGACGCGCTCGAGCAGCACCGGGCAGCCCTCGAGAGCGACGGGAGGCTCGAGGAGCGACGGCGCAAGAACCTGGCGGCGGAGGTCTTCGCCGTCGCGTCGAGTCGCGCGCAGGCTCATCTCGAGGCGGCCGTCGCCGGTGACCCCGCGCTCCGGGACGTGCTCGCCGCCGTCGAGCGGCGCGAGCTGGACCCCCTGAGCGCCGTCCGGCGGATACTCGAGGAGGTGTTCGAGCTCGATGGCTCCGACGATCGCTGACATCGAGGCAGCCCGCGCGCGACTCGCCGGAGTCGCCCGCGAGACACCGCTCTACCCGACCGAGACGTTCTCGCGGCTCTCCGGCCGCTCCGTGCTCCTGAAGGCGGAGAACCTCCAGCGCACGGGCTCCTTCAAGATCCGCGGCGCGTACAACACGATCTCGACCCTCGGAAAGCCGGAGCGCGAGGCCGGAGTCGTCGCGGCGAGCGCCGGCAACCACGGCCAGGCGGTCGCCTGGGCCGCCCGCGAGTCGGGGATCCGGGCGACGATCTTCATGCCGCAGGACGCGCCGATGGCGAAGGTCGAGGCGACGAAGTCCTACGGCGGCGAGACGCGTCTGGTGGGTGAGGGCTTCGACGAGGCGGTTGCAGCGGCCCGGGCGCACGTCGAGGCAACCGGAGCGACGCTCGTGCACGCGTTCGAGGATCCGCGGGTGATCGCGGGGCAGGGCACGATCGGGCTCGAGCTCGCAGAGCAGGCGCCGGACGCCGAGACGGTCGTGATCCCGATCGGCGGAGGCGGCCTCGCTGCCGGCATCTCCCTCGCTCTGAAGGAGCGGCGTCCCGACGTCCACGTCGTCGGCGTCTTGTGCCAGCCCGGCTACACGATCGCCGACGGCATCGCCGTGAAGCAGAAGGGCAAGCTCGCGTTCGAGATCCTCGACGAGACGCTCGACGAGATCGTCTCCGTCTCGGACGACGAGATCTCGGAGGCGCTCGTGCTCTGCGTCGAGCGGACGAAGCTGCTCGTCGAGGGAGCGGGCGCGGTGGGCCTTGCGGCGCTCCTCGCGGGCAGGATCCCCGGGTCCGGCTCCGTCGCGGTGGTCCTCTCCGGCGGGAACATCGACGCGACGACGCTCATCTCCGTGCTGCGCCAGGGTCTGACCGAGGCGGGCCGCTTCCTCGCGGTACGGATGCTCATCCCGGACCGGCCCGGCGAGCTCCGGGACGTGCTCGATCTCATCGCGCGCGGCCGTGGCAACGTCGTCTCGGTGGATCACCACCGGGAGGGGCGGACGACGAGCGCCATGCAGACGGAGATCGAGCTCGTCGTCTCGACGCGCGACGAGGCGCACTGCGAGGAGCTGCTCGAGGCGCTCCGCGGCGAGGGGCGCACGATCGAGCGAGTGGGACCGCCGTCGTAGACTTCCGCGATGCGCCCCTGCCCGTCGTGCGGCTTCGAGAACGCCGAGGGCGCGAAGTTCTGCTCGGAGTGCGGGGCTCCGCTCGCCGCCAGTGCGTCCGGGAGGCGCGAGGAGCGGAAGGTCGTCAGCGTCGTCTTCGTCGATCTCGTCGGCTCGACGGCGCGGGCCGAGACGAGCGACCCGGAAGACGTGCGCGCCCTGCTCCGCGTCTACCACGAGCGCGCGCGGGACGAGCTCGAGAGCTTCGGCGGAACGGTCGAGAAGTTCATCGGCGACGCCGTCGTCGCCGTGTTCGGCGCGCCGGCAGCGCACGAGGACGACCCCGAGCGGGCGGTTCGCGCTGCGCTCGCCGTGCGCGATGCCGTCGCGGAGCTCAACGAGCGGGACCCCGACCGAGACCTCCACGTGCGCGTCGCCGTCAACACGGGCGAGGCGCTCGTCGCCCTCGACGCGTCGTCGGCCGAGGGGGAGGCCATGGTTGCGGGCGACGTCATGAACACGGCTGCGCGCTTGCAGTCCGCTGCTCCGATCGACGGGATTCTCGTCGGAGAGCAGACCTTCAGGGCGACGGAGCGGGCCGTCGTGTACGAGGACGCCGATCCCGTCGAGGCGAAGGGCAAGGCGGAGCCGGTGCGGGTGTGGCAGGCGGTGGAGGCGCGCTCCCGTCTCGGTGTCGACCTCGGCGGCGCGGGGCGCGCCGCGCTCGTTGGGCGGGGCCACGAGCTCCAGGTCCTCGTCGACGCGCTCCAGGGGGCACGAGAGGATCGCTCGACGCGGCTCGTGACGCTCGTCGGCGTACCCGGGATCGGCAAGAGCAGATTGCTCTTCGAGCTCGGTCGGGTGGCGGACGACGACGACGAGCTGATCACCTGGCGCCAGGGACGCTCGCTCCCGTACGGCGAGGGCGTCTCGTTCTGGGCGCTCGGCGAGATCGTGAAGGCGCAGGCCGGGATCCTCGAGTCGGACGCCGCCGAGGAGACGGAGAAGAAGCTCGCGGACGCCGTCGCAGTCGTCTCCGACGAAGGAGAGCGCGCCTGGGTGGCGCGGCATCTCAAGCCGCTCGTCGGCCTCGTCGGCCAGGGCACCGAGGGCGACCGGCGCGGAGAGGCATTTGCCGCGTGGAGGCGATTCCTCGAAGCCGTGGCCGAGGGCGGCCCGACCGTCCTCGTGTTCGAGGACCTCCACTGGGCCGACGACGGGCTGCTCGAGTTCGTCGACGGCCTCGTCGACTGGGTGGAGGGAGTGCCGCTGCTGGTCGTGTGCACCGCCCGCCCGGAGCTCCTCGACCGGCGTCCGGACTGGGGAGCGCGAACCGGCAAGGGGGTCACCGTCTCCCTGGCCCCGCTGGACCACGACGACACGGCGCAGCTCGTGCACTCGCTCCTCGACAGGCCGCTCGTGGACGCCGACCTGCAGCGTGCGCTCGTCGAGCGCGCGGCCGGCAACCCGCTCTACGCAGAGGAGTTCGTGCGCATGCTGGAGGCCGGCGGGAGCGTGGACGAGGGGCTTCCGGAGACCGTCCAGGGGATCGTCGCCGCCCGGGTCGACCTCCTGCCGGCCGACGAGAAGAGCCTGCTCCAGGATGCCTCGGTCCTCGGAAAGGTGTTCTGGTCGGACGCGCTCGCGTCCCTCGGGGGGATCGACCCCTGGCAGCTCACGGGGATGCTGCGCTCGCTCGAGCGGAAGGAGTTCGTGCGCCGAGAGCAGAGGTCGGCCGTCGCGGGAGCGACGCAGCACGCGTTCATGCACGCTCTCGTCCGCGACACCGCCTACGGTCAGCTCCCGCGGGCCGCCCGTGCAGCACGGCACGTTGCCGCTGCGGACTGGATCGAGTCCCTCCCCGACGACCGGGCCGAGGATCGCGCCGAGACGCTTGCGCACCACTACCTGACGGCGATCGAGCTGCTCCGGGCGGCGGGCGAGGAAACGACGAGGCTCGACGCGCGGGCCGTGAGCGCGTTGCAGGAGGCGGGTGAGCGGTCGCTCGCTCTCGGCGCGTCCTCCGCGGCCGCTCGGTTCCTCGGACGCGCGCTCGACCTCCTGCCCGACGGGACGGAGCCGACGCCGGACCTCCTCTTCTCCGCGGGGCGCGCCTTCGTGTCCGTCGGACGGGAAGGGGACGAGCTCGAACGAGCCGTCTCGGCGTTCGAGCTGGAGGGGAACCACGAGCGTGCCGCCGAGGCGGCGATCGTGGCAGGTCTCCGCGACTGGGCTTCGGCCGGTGCGCCCGGCGCCCGGCCCTGGCTGGCTCGCGCAGCCGAGCTCGTCGAGGGGCGACCGCCGTCCCGGGCCAGGGCGCTCGTGCTCGCCGAGCAGGCGCGCCAGGCCATGCTGGCCTACCAGCTGGACACGTCGATCGAGCTGACGGGCGAGGCGCTGAAGCTCGCCGACGCGATCGGGGACGAAGAGATTCGCGCGGACGTCCTCGTCACCCGCGGAGCGTGCCTCGTGAACGTGGGCGCCAGCACGGAGGGGCTCCGGCTCATGGAGGAGGCGATCGCGATCGTGGGGGGCCGAGGTCCTGTTGCGGGCCGGGGGTACACGAACCTCGGAGTCGCACTCGGGGCGATGGGTGACCTGCGCCGACAGCTGGCGACGTTCGAGGTGGGCCTCGCCCGCGCAGAGCGTGAGGGTGACGAGTCGATGATCTGGTTCACACGCGGAAACCTCGCCAGTGCTCTCTACGGGGCCGGACGATGGGACGAAGCCCTCGAGCTCGTCGACCAGCTGCTCGACGCCCCTGACGCATTCCAGTACATGGCGTGGTCCGGGCGCTTCACCCGCGCGTACATTCACGACGCGCGTGGGGCTGGCGCGGACGCGCTGGTCGACGTCGAGTGGGCCGTGGCGCACGCCCGCGAGTTGGACGACGCCCAGACGCTCGTTCCCGCGCTCGTGTCCGGGTCGTTCTTCTTCGGTCGGCACGGCGACCCGGCGCGTGCCGAGCGCGCCCTGGAGGAGGCGGTCGGGCTCCTTCACGACAGTGAGGCCATGGGGGATCCCCAGGACTGGCAGGTCGAACTGGTCATGGCGCTCGATCGCGCCGACCGGCCCGGTGTTGCCGGAGAGCTCACGGAGCGATTGCCCGACGTCCCCTGGCGTGACGCCTGTCGAGCGATCGTCCGGCGTGACTACGAGGTCGCGGCGGACGTTCTCGGATCGCTCGGGGACGCCCCTCTCGAGGCGATCGCCCGGCTCACGGCCGCTCGCGCCCTCGCCACGGACGGCAGGCTCGCCGAGGCCGAGACGCAGCTCGAGCTCGCGCGGGCGTTCTGGCGAAGCGTCGGGGCGACGGCGTTCCTGCGGGAGGCCGACGAGGTCCTCGCGAACGCGAGCTGACTACCCGCGCGAGCGCTCGGTGGGCTTGCCGGCGGCGGCCCACGTCTCGGTTCCGCCGCGCGCGACCGCGCGCGCGTCGAATCCGCGTGCGGCGAGGATGCTCGCGCCGATGGCCGCTCGCGGGCCCGTCTCGCAGACGGTCACGACCGGCCGGTCTCCCGCAAGGTCGATCTCCCCGGCCGCCAGGAGCCGGTACGGGACGTTCACGCTGCCGGGGATCTGCCCGGCCGCGAACTCGTCCGGCTCGCGAACGTCGACGAGCGTGGCGCCGTCCTCGATCAACGCGGCGAGCTCGCCCATCGGCACGAGCTCCATCGCCTCCGGCCCGCTTCCGAGCACGTAGCCCGCGACGTCGAGCAGGCCGACCGAGCGCAGGCCGCGGATCGCGGCCTGCGCTTCGGCGAAGTCGGACGCCTCGACGACGACGGGCCGCTCGTGGTCGAGCACGAAGCCCGCCTTCGTCGCGAACCGTGTTCCCGAGACGGGAACGCTGAGCGCGGCCGGCAGGTGCCCGGCTGCGAACGCGTCGACCGGCCGGACGTCGAGCACCTGTGCGTCCTCGGGCGCCTTCGCAAGCTCCGGGACCTCCGGCTGCGCGCCGATGAAGGGGCCGCGGTTCAGCTCGACGATCCGCTCCATGTTCGGCGGGCGCGGTGCCGAGATCGCCGCAGAGTCGGCGATGAACGCGCTCACGTCGGAGTACGCGAGCGCGGGGTTGAAGCGGCGCTCGAAGCCGATCGTGGTGGAGGCCTTCGAGCTCATCGCCTTCCCGCACAGCGACCCGGCGACGTGGCCGGGGTAGACCTCGACGCCGTCCCCGAGCGCGACGAGCCGTCGAAGAGAGTGGAACAGGCCCTCCGCACCCTCGTATGCCTCGACCGCGAGGTCCGGACGAGCCGCGTCGCCGACGAAGAGCGAGTCGCCGGTGAGGACGATCCACGGATCCGGCCCGCGGCTCAGGTCGCTCACCGCGATGCAGCAGTGCTCGGGGCGGTGGCCGGGCGTGTGGATGCAGCGCAGGACGATGTCGCCGAGCTCGATCTCGTCACCGTCCTCCATCGGGTCGTGCGGGTACGCGGCACCGGCGGACGCATGGATGCTGACGGGGATGTCGTGCTCGAGCGCGAGCCGCCCGTGCCCGGAGAGGTGGTCCGCGTGCGTGTGCGTCTCGATGACCCGGACGATGCGAACGCCGCGCCGATCCGCCTCTTCCAGGTACTGCTCGATGGCGAAGGCGGGATCGACGAGCGCCGCCCTCCCGGTGCCGGGGTCACCCACGAGGTAGGACGCGCAGCCGAGCGCGTCGTCGACGAACTGCGTGAAGATCACGGCACGCGAAGGTACCAGCAGGAGCCACTATGGCTCCTGAAGTGGCCCCTTCCTCCGCCGCCAGGCAAGGAGGGCGATCGCGGCGGCGGCGAGGGCACCGATCGCGACGATCACTCCGATGACGAGACCGGATCCGCCGGAGCTCGACGAGCCCGTGGCCGGCACGATCGTCAGCGACACCGGCCAGCGCGCCTTCCCGTCTGCATAGAGCTGCTCGGCCTCGAGCTCCGCAGACCCCGGGGCGGCGGTCGCCCGGATCTCGAGGCCGAAGGTCTCCGAGAGCGCTGCGGGCAGGCTCCCGCCGCTCCAGGTCGCTGTCTGCCCCTCGACGACGGCTTCCCAGCCCGTCGACTCCTCCGCCGACGCGATGTCGATCCCCTCGGGCGCCGTGACGGTGAATGCGGTCATCGGGGCGTCGCGCTCGTTCGGCACGGAGAGCTCGATCGTCTGCGTCGAGCCCTGCGCGAGGAAGGCGGGGGAGGCGATGACGTGCGCGGCCGCGGGAGCGGCGGCCCACAGCGCGAGGAGGAGCGCCGCAGCCAGAGCCGAGCGCAAGGTGCCCCTAGAGGTCGAGATGGCGCGCGATGACCATCCGCTGCACCTCGTTCGTGCCCTCGCCGATCTCGAGGATCTTCTGATCCCGGTAGAGCCGTGAGATCGCGGACTCCTCCATGTACCCGAAGCCGCCGTGGATCTGGAGGGCAGCGCTCGCCACGCGATGGGAGAGCTCGCCCGTGTAGAGCTTCGCCATCGCGGCCTCGCGGGCGAAGGGCCGGCCCTGGTCCTTGAGCCACGCGGCCTTGAGGACGAGCGCGCGGCCTGCCTCGATCTCCGTCGCCATGTCGGCGAGCTTGAAGCGGATCGCCTGGAAGGACGCGATCGGCCTGCCGAACTGCTCGCGCTCCTTCGCATAGGCGTACGCGAGGTCGTAGGCGCCCTGGGCGAGGCCGACGCCCATCGCGGCGACCGAGATCCGCCCTCCGTCGAGCACCTGCAGGAACTGGCGGAAGCCTGCCCCGCGCTCGCCGAGCAGGTTGCCCTCGGGCACCGCGCAGTCCTCGAAGGAGAGCTCCCGCGTGTCGGATGCGCGCCAGCCGAGCTTCTTCATCGGCGGGGAGATGACGTATCCCTCCGCTCCGTTCTCGACGACGATGTTCGAGATCTCGTCCTCCCCGGTGCGTGCCGTGATCGTCACGCCCCAGGTGATGTCGGTGCCGGCGTTCGTGATGAAGAGCTTCGACCCGTTCACGACCCACGTGCCGTCGTGCAGATCCGCCGTCGTGCGCGTGGCGCCTGCGTCCGAGCCCGCGTCGGGCTCGGTGAGGCCGAACGCGGCGAGCCTGCGCCCCGCGGCCAGGTCCGGCAGCCAGCGCTGCTTCTGCTCCTCGGTGCCGAAGAGGAGGATGGGCATGATCCCGAGCGACGTGTGCGCCGCGACGGTGATCGCGACGGAGGAGTCGGCGCGCGTCAGCTCCTCGATCGCGATGGCGTAGGACACCGTGTCACCGCCCGCGCCTCCGTACTCCTCGGGCACGGGAATCCCCATGAGCCCGAGCCCGGCGAGCTCGGACACGAGCTCGTACGGGAACCGTCCCTCGAGGTCGAGCTCGGCGGCGACGGGCTCGACCCGCTCGCGTGCGAACGTCCGAACCGTGTCGCGGATCAGCTCCTGCTCGTCGGAGAGGTCGAAGTCCACCCGCCGCGGATCGTATCGGCACGATAGGCTCAGCCCGGATCGAGACGTCGAGAGGAGAGATCGATGAGCAGCGTCCAGGAGTTCTTCGAGGGCCTTCCGGGGCGGGTTTCGGCCGACAGCATCGCCGGGATGAGCAACACGTACGCATTCGAGATCGAGGGAGCAGGCGCGTGGACGGTCGCGATCGCGGACGGCGCGATCACCGTCGCCGAAGGGGCGGGCGACGCCGACTGCACCTTCTCCGCGAGCGAGGAGAGCTTCGAGAAGATCATCGCCGGCGAGCAGAACGCAACGACGGCATACATGACGGGCAAGCTCAAGATCAGGGGCGACATGGGTGCGGCCATGAAGCTCCAGAAGATCTTTTGAGCCCGGAGGTCGAGCTCCGCCGGGCGGATCCCGGCCGCGTGACCGGATCGCGCTCGAGGATCGCGGACCGCGTCGGGAGCCGGTGACGGGGACGATGCTCCTCGCCCGCTTCCTCGTCCTGTGGGGGGTCAACACCCTCGCGCTCATCGTCGTCGACTGGCTCTTCGACGGAGTCGCGATCGGGCGCTGGGGGTCGCTCCTCCTCGGGGCCGCCGTGCTGACGGTCGGCAACGCGATCCTGAAGCCGATCCTGGCGATCCTCACGCTGCCGCTCATCGTCGTGACGCTGGGCCTCGCGTATTTCGGGATCAACGTGCTGATGATCGCGCTCGCGGAGTGGATCGCCCCCGACTTCTCGATCGACGGGTTCTGGACGTACGTCGGGGCGACGATCGTGGTCTGGCTGGTGAACGTCGTGATGGGCTGGCTGCTCGACCGGATCTCCGGCAAGCCGTCCCGATCCGGCGGTGCCAGACTGGTGCGCCCGTGACCTCGTACGAGCTCTGGCTGTTCCTGCACATCACCGGCACGGTGGTGTGGGTCGGCGGTGCCGTCACCGCCCAGCTCTTCGGCTTCCTGGCGCAGCGCTCCAAGGACCCTGCGCGCAACGCGGCGTTCGGCCGAGACGTCTACTGGGTCGTCACCCGCCTCTTCATGCCGACGTCGGTGATCGTGCTCGTGACGGGCTTCGCGCTGATGGGGGACGGCGGCTGGAGCTGGGGCGAGCCGTTCATCTGGCTCGGCCTCGTGCTCTGGGTCGTCGTCGCCGGGCTCGCCTTCGGCTACGTGACGCCTGCGCTCGGGCGGGTAGGCAGGCAGATCGCCGCGGAAGGGCCGTCCCCCGAGCTCCTCGCGCGCACGAACCGGCTCGTCGTCTTCGCGAGGGTATTGATCCTCGTGCTCGTGATCATCGTCTTCCTCATGGTCGTGAAGCCCGGCACGTAGCCGGGCTACGACTCGAGCTCGACCAGGAGGGTGCCCCCCGCGACGCGGTCGCCGGGCGCGACGTGAACGGCGGTGACCGTGCCCTCGAAGGGCGAGTGCACGGGGATCTCCATCTTCATCGCCTCGAGGACGACCAGCGGGCGGCGTGCCTGCACGTCGTCTCCGGCGGCCACCTCGACGCTGATGACCGTGCCCGGCATCGGCGCCGTCACCGCGCTCGCTCCGTGAGCGGGGCCATGGCCACGGGACTCGCGATCGACGTCCGGCGGCGAGGACGGTGGGGGAGCGGGCAGGTTGAGCCGCCAGGGCGCGCGGAACGGGCGGGCGGCGGTGCGCAGGGGAAGCGCGGACAGCGGAGGATGCTCGGTGAGGAACGCCGTCGTCGCCTCTCCCGCCCGAACAACCGGGTGTGCGACGAGCCAGCGGAGGAACGGGAGGTTCGTGACGACTCCCTCGACGACGGTCTCCTCGAGCGCGGCGGCGAGCTCGTCGAGCGCGGCCTCGCGGTCGGGCCCGTGGGCGACGAGCTTCGCGATCATCGGGTCGTACGCGAGGCCGACCTCGTCCCCCTCCTCGACCCCGCTGTCCACCCGGAGATCGCGTCCCCTCTCGCGAGCGCCGGTCGGCGGCAGCCGGAGGCGCTCGATGCGACCGGCCTGAGGGAGGAACGTGCGTGGGTCCTCCGCGTAGAGCCGCACCTCGACGGAGTGACCCGCTGAGCGGTAGCCGTCCGGCGCAAGGGCCTCCCCGCCGGCGATGCGGATCTGCTCGGCGACGAGGTCGAGGCCCGTCACCGCCTCCGTGACCGGATGCTCGACCTGGATGCGACCGTTGAGCTCGAGGAAGAAGAGCTCGTCCCCCTCGAGGACGAACTCGACGGTTCCGGCGCTCCGATATCCGATTGCGCGGCCGAAGGCCACCGCGGCCTCGTGGAGCGCCGTTCGCAGCTCGGGCGAGAGGCCGGGCGCAGGGGACTCCTCCAGCACCTTCTGATGGCGCCGCTGCACCGAGCAGTCGCGCTCGCCGACGGCGACCACCGTCCCGTGCGCGTCCGCGAGGAGCTGTACCTCGACGTGTCGCGGGCGCTCGAGGTAGCGCTCGCAGTAGACGGTGCCGTCTCCGAAGGCACCCGCGGCCTCGCGCTCCGCCGCCGCGAGCGCGTCGTCGAGCTCGGCCTCCGAGAGCACGACCCGCATGCCCCGGCCGCCGCCGCCTGCCGCCGCCTTCACGAGGAGCGGGAAGCCGACCTCGTCCGGAGACCCGTCCGCGAGCACGGGAGCTCCGGCCTCACGCGCGATCCGCTTCGCCTCGAGCTTGTCCCCGCCCAGACGCAGCGCGTCGGCCGGGGGGCCGATCCACGTGACGCCGGCGCTCTCGACCGCGGCTGCGAAGTTCGCGTTCTCGGCGAGGAAGCCGTATCCGGGGTGGATCGCGTCCGCGCCGGTCTGCGCCGCGGCACGGATGTGCTCCTCCGAGTGCAGGTAGCTCCCGATCTCCACGACCTCGTCGGCGCTGCGCGCATGCAGCGAGCCGCGATCGTCCGGTGCGACGACGGCGACCGTCGCGATCCCGAGCTCGCGGCAGGTCCGGAAGACCCGGACGGCGATCTCCCCTCGGTTCGCGACGAGCAGCTTGCTGATCTGCACCGCAGGGAACTCTACGGCCCGGCTTGAACGCGAAGGTCGCCCTCTATAGGCTCGCGAGCGATGGTCAGGTTCCTCGTACGAACCGGGATCGGGCTGCTCGGGAACGCGGTCGGCCTCATCGTCGCGTCGCTCGTCTTCAGCGGCTTCGACATCGACCTGACGTCGTTCATCGTCGCGGTGGTCATCTTCACCGTGTCGTTCGCGGTCCTCACGCCGTTCATCGTCAGCGTGCTCCGCAGGAACGACTCGTCGGCGGCCGCGCTCGGCGGCGTGGCTCTGATCTCGACGTTCGTCGCGCTCGTCATCACCGACATCTTCTCCGACGGCCTCTCGGTCAGCGGCATCGGGACGTGGATCGGGGCGACGGTGGTCGTGTGGTTCGTGTCGCTTATCGCGGTCTGGATCCTCCCCTTCCTCGGGCTGAAGAAGTACCTCGAGAGCCGCTAGGCGCGCACGACTGCGAGCGTGGCCAGGCGCGTCGATAGCCTGCGCCCGTGCGGGACGACATGGATCGCCGGGCGATCGCGACGCTGTCGGCGGGCCACGGCGGCGTCGACTTCGCCTCGGGCGCGATTCCCGCGCTGATCCCCTTCCTCGTCGCCGAGTTCCACCTCGACTACGTGGCGGCGGGGGCGCTGATGCTCGCGGTCACCGCCTCCTCGTCTCTCGTCCAGCCGCTCTTCGGCCTCTGGTCCGACCGGCGCGGGGCGCTCTGGCTCCTCCCCGGCGGACTCGCGCTCGCGGCCGTCGGCACGGCGCTCGTCGCGCTCTCCCCGGTCTACGCGACCGCCCTCGTGTTCACGTTCGCGGCGGGGATCGGGATAGCGGCCTACCACCCCGAGGGTGCGAAGTTCGCGGCGTACGCGAGCACCGCGAGACGGGCGAGCGGGATGTCGCTCTTCAACGTCGGCGGCAACATGGGGTACGCGCTCGGACCGATCCTGGTCACGCCGCTCGTCCTCTGGCTCGGCCTGAGAGGCGGTGCGCTGGCCGCGGTGCCCGCGCTCGTCGTCTCGGTGGCCCTCGCGCGCGCGCTCCCGAGGCTCGCCGGGCTGAGGCCGTCCGGCGGGTCGCAGGCTGCGCCCTCGGGCGAGACCCGGGCCGGCGCCATGACCGTGCTCGCCGGAGTGATCGCGCTCCGGAGCGTCGCCTGGTTCGCGCTCCTCACCTTCGTCCCGCTCTGGGTCGTCTCCCAGGGGGGCAGCGAGGGCGAGGGGAACCGGGAGCTCTCCGCCATGCTCGTCGCCGGGGTCGTCGGGACGCTGGCCCTCGGGTCGATCGCGGACCGGGTGGGCCTCCGGCGCACGCTGCTCGTCACGCAGGCAGCTCTCCCGCCGCTGATCCTCGTCTTCCTCGAGGTCGGAGGCATCGCAGGAACGCTTGCGCTCATGGGCGTCGGCTTCTGCGTCGTCGGCACGTTCGGCATCACGATCGTCCTCTCCCAGATGTACCTGCCCAACCGGACCGGCATGGCGAGCGGCCTTGCCGTCGGGCTCGCGATGGGAATCGGGGGCGTCGCGGCAGTCGCCCTCGGCGGCCTCGCCGACTCGGTCGACCTCGAGGCGGCCCTGGTGACGGCCGCGCTCGCACCCGCCGTCGGCGTCCTCCTCTGCCTGTTCCTTCCGTCGCCCCACCGCAGGGTCGCGGCCGAGCCACTCGCCGCCTAGCCCGCTAGAGCGACTCGTCGGGTGGGGGTGCCCAGCCGGGCGGGCGCCGCTCGAGGAACGCCCGCAGGCCGTCCTGGCCCTCGTCGCTCGTTCGCCGCTCGGCGGCGATGTGCGCCGTCGCGATCCCTTGCGGGCGCTCGCGCACGAGCCGCTTCGCCTCGCGGGCGGCGATCGGCGCGCCCGCGAGGATGTCGCCGATGATCTCCTCGCTCCGCGTGCCCGCGTCGACCGCGACCTCGCTGACGAGCCCGATGCGGAGCGCGACGTGGGCGTCGAACCGCTCGCCCGTCACGAAGTAGCGGCGCGCGTGCTCGCCGATCTTCGGGAGAACGAAGGGGGAGATGACGGCCGGGATGATCCCGAGGCGAACCTCCGTGAACCCGAAGACCGCATCCGGCCAGGCGACGGCGATGTCCGAGGCGGCGACGAGCCCGGAGCCGCCGCCGAGGGCGTACCCGTGGATGCAGCACACGACGGGAGCAGGGCACGCGTCCACGGCCTCCATCATCCGGTAGAGCCGCAGCGCGTCCTCGACGTTCTCCTCGTAGGAGAGGTCGATCGACGCTCGCTGCCACTCGACGTCTGCGCCGGCGCAGAAGCTCGGGCCCTCGCCGGTGAGCAGCACCGCACGCGCGTCTCCGACGTCGGAGAACGCGTCGGTGAGCTCGGCGATCAGCCCGGCGTCGAAGGCGTTCCTGCGCTCGGGCCGCGCGAGCGTGACGTGGAGGACCTCGCCGTCCCGCTCCACCTTCAGCGCGCTCATCTCGCGCAGCTTAGAGTGAGGCCGTGCTGAGAGGGGCATTCGCCGCGTCGGTCACCCCGCTGCGCGCGCACGGGAGCGAGATCGACGCCGATGCCTTCGGCCCGCTCGTCGACTTCTACGTCGAGTCCGGGCTGGACGGCGTGCTGGCCCTCGGGACCGCGGGGGAGGGGATCCTGCTCCGACTCGCGGAGAGGCGGAGCGTGGCGAACCTGTTCCTGCAGGCCGCCGACCAGCGGCTCAAGGTCGCCGTCCACTGCGGCGCCCAGACCACCGCCGACACCGTCGAGCTCGCCGCGCACGCGGCGGAGGTCGGGGCCGACGCGGTCGTCGTCATCGGTCCTCCGTACTTCAAGCTCGACGAGAGAGCGCAGTACGGCCACTTTCTCGCCGCGGCCGCTGCCTGTGCCCCGCTTCCCTTCTACGTCTACGAGTTCGCGTCCACGACGGGCTACGCGGTCTCTCCGGCGGTGCTCGAGCGGCTCCGCGAGAACGCGCCGAACCTCGCGGGCCTGAAGGTGTCGGACACGCCCTGGGAGCGCTTCTCGGAGTACCTCCTTCCCGGCTTCGACATCTTCGTCGGGCCCGAGGCGCTGATTGCGAACGGGATGGCGCACGGGGCGCTCGGCGCGGTCTCGGCGCTTGCCTCGGCCTTCCCCGTGGAGGTCGCTGCGGTCGTCCGTGACCCGACGCCGGAGGGTGCGGCACGCCTGGGCGAGCTGCGTGCGTTCGTCGAGCGCTTCCCGCGCCAGGCGACGCTCAAGCGCATCCTCGCTCTCCGCGGCGTCCCGATCGGCGAGGACGTCCGTGCTCCGCTCCGCGCGCTGTGCGCGGACGAGCGGGAAGAGATCGACGCCTGGGCGGCGGACGTGCTCGACTACGCGGAGTCGAACTCCTCGTAGACGTCCGGGTCGTCGCCGATCAGGTCCTGCGCCCAGCCGGCAGCCTCGGGAAGGTCCTCGCCGAACGAGAGGATCCCGAATCGCTCCGTCGCGTCGTTCCAGACCCACGTGCTCGGCAACTCGAGCTCGGGAACTCGCTCGCGTAGCTCGTCGAGCGACGTCATCGAGTCGGTCATGTCCCAGATGAGGAGACGGATGACCACGCCTACATCCTGAAGACGCCGAACGTCGTCTCGGGGACAGGAGCGTTCGCCGCCGCAGCCAGCCCGAGCGCGAGCACGCGGCGCGTGTCGAGCGGGTCGATGATCCCGTCGTCCCAGAGCCGCGCCGTCGAGTAGTAGGGGTTGCCCTCGGCCTCGTACGTCGCGCGGATCTCGTCGGGGTCCGCGTCGCCGACCATGGTGAGCACGGCCGCGGCCTGCTCGCCGCCCATGACGGAGATCCTCGCGTTCGGCCACATCCAGAGCTGGCGCGGCTCGTACGCCCGGCCGCACATCGCGTAGTTGCCCGCGCCGAACGACCCCCCGGTGACGACGGTGAACTTCGGGACGTCGGCGCACGCGACCGCCATGACGAGCTTCGCGCCGTCGCGCGCGATCCCGCCCTCCTCGTACTCCTTCCCGACCATGAAGCCGGTGATGTTCTGGAGGAAGACGAGAGGGATGCGCCGCTTGCACGCGAGCTCGACGAAGTGGGCGCCCTTCTGCGAGGACTCGGCGAAGAGGACGCCCTGGTTGGCGAGGATCGCGACGGGGTAGCCCTCGATGCGCGCGAACCCGCACACGAGCGTCTCGCCGTAGAGCTCCTTGAACTCGTGGAAGCGGGAGCCGTCGACGATGCGCGCGACGACCTCGCGCGCGTCCGTCTCGTGGCGGAAGTCCTCGGGGACGAGGCCGTACAGGTCGGCCGGGTCGACCGCGGGCTCCTCGGGAGGCGCGAGCTCCCAGGGAACGGGAGGCGGGGGGTCGAGGTGGCGGACGATCTCGCGGGCGAGCGCGAGCGCGTGCTCGTCGGAGGTCGCGTAGTGATCCGCAACGCCCGACCGGCGCGTGTGGACGTCGGCGCCGCCGAGCTCCTCGGCGGTGACGTCCTGCCCCGTCGCGGCCTTCACGAGCGGCGGGCCGCCGATGAAGATCGTCCCGGTGCCGCGCACGATCACCGTCTCGTCCGACATCGCCGGCACGTAGGCGCCGCCGGCGGTGCACGAGCCCATGACGACGGCGATCTGCGGGATCCCGAGCGCCGACATCCGCGCCTGGTTGAAGAAGATCCGCCCGAAGTGGTCGCGGTCGGGGAAGACCTCGGCCTGGAGCGGGAGGAAGGCGCCGCCCGAGTCCACGAGGTAGAGGCAGGGCAGCCGGTTCTGACGGGCGACCTCCTGCGCGCGGAGGTGCTTCTTCACGGTGAGGGGGTAGTAGGAGCCGCCTTTCACGGTCGCGTCGTTCGCGACGACGACGCACTGTCGGCCCTCGATCACGCCGATCCCGGTGACGATTCCCGCGGAGGGCGCGTCGCCCTCGTACATCTCCCACGCCGCGAGGGCGTTCAGCTCGAGAAACGCGGTGCCGGGGTCGACGAGCCGGTCGATCCGCTCGCGTGCGGTCAGCTTGCCGCGAGAGCGGTGGCGCTCGACCGCCTTGTCGCCGCCGCCCTGAGCCACGAGCGCCGTGCGCGCCCGGAGCTCCGCGACGAGCGACTCCAGCGCCGCGCGTCGGCGCTCGAACGTCTCGTCCGTGACGACCTGCGTGGAGAGCACGCCCATCGACGGTTGAGCCTATCGCTGATGCCGGAGCGCTTCCCGGTTGCCGCGTCTTCCGCGATGCGGGACACTCCGCTAACCGACATCACAGACTGGAGAGGAGCGCGTGATGAGCGACACCGTCAAGTACGTCCTCGACGAGACCCGCCTTCCGGAGGCCTGGTACAACGTCGCGGCCGACCTCCCGGAGCCTCCTCCGCCCGTGCTCCATCCCGGCACCGGGCAGCCCGTCGGGCCGGACGACCTCGCGCCGCTCTTCCCGATGGCGATCATCATGCAGGAGGTCTCCACCGAGCGGTTCATCGCGATCCCGGAGGAGGTGCGCTCGGTCTACCGCCTGTGGCGGCCGACCCCGCTCTATCGCGCGCGGCGGCTCGAGGCGGCGCTCGATACCCCGGCGCGGATCTACTACAAGTACGAGGGCGTCTCGCCGACCGGCTCCCACAAGCCGAACACGGCTGTCGCGCAGGCCTACTTCAACAAGCAGGAGGGCGTGAAGCGCCTGACGACCGAGACGGGCGCGGGGCAGTGGGGCTCGTCGCTCGCGTTCGCGGGCGCGATCTTCGGCCTCGAGGTCGACGTGTGGATGGTCAAGGTCTCGTACGACCAGAAGCCCTACCGGCGTGGGCTGATCGAGGCGTTCGGCGCGCGCGTCGTGGCGAGCCCGTCGGAGGAGACGAACGCCGGGCGCGCGATCCTCGCCGAGCACCCGGACTCGTCCGGCTCGCTCGGCATCGCGATCTCCGAGGCGGTCGAGGCCGCGGCTCCGCACGAGGACACGAAGTACTCGCTCGGCTCGGTCCTCAATCACGTGCTCATGCACCAGTCCGTGATCGGGGAAGAGGCACAGATCCAGATGGACGAGGCGGAGGACTACCCGGACATCGTCATCGGCTGCACCGGTGGCGGCTCGAACTTCGCGGGCATCTCCTTCCCGTTCATCGGCCGCGCGCTGCGTGACGACGCGAAGATCCGGGTCATCGCCGTCGAGCCCAGCGCGTGCCCGAGCCTGACGAAGGGCATGTACGCGTTCGACTTCGGCGACACGGGCCACCTGACGCCGCTCGTGAAGATGCACACGCTCGGCTCGACGTTCGTCCCGCCGCCGTTCCACGCCGGCGGGCTGCGCTACCACGGCATGGCTCCGATGGTGAGCCACCTGAAGGAGCTCGGGCTGATCGAGGCGCGCGCGTACACGCAGACCGAGGTCTTCGCGGCCGGCGTCGAGTTCGCGAGGGCAGAGGGGATCATCCCGGCGCCGGAGGCGAACCACGCCGTCAAGGCGACGATCGACGAGGCGATCCGGTGCCGCGAGGAGGGCGTCTCGCAGGCGATCCTCTTCAACCTCTGCGGGCACGGGCACTTCGACATGCAGGCGTACATCGACTACTTCGCCGGCAAGCTCGAAGACCTCGAGTACTCGGAGGACGAGGTCGCGATGGCGCTCGCGGGGCTCCCGTCGGTCGCCGCCTGACGCGACGAGCATCAGACTGGCGGGGGGGG